>NZ_JACAQP010000015.1:55990-158788 GCF_013387025.1 Pseudomonas reactans
ATTCAAGCCGGAGTGAGGGCACACCGAGCCTAGGCGAGGTGCCGAGTGGTGGGGCGAAGACCTTTTGGTTACTTTTGGCTGGGCCGGCTTCCGGTCTTTCCAAAAGTGACCCGCTGTAAGAGCGGAACCATATTCAGCAGTTACCGCAGCAACGGATATGTACACCGACACACCGCCTTCGCGAGCAAGCCCGCTCCCACATTGGGACCGCGTACTCACCGTCAAACCCCACACAGCTCGCGCAATAAATCGGTATCCAAGTGATTCTCCACCAAATCCGCTAAGCGCTCGATATCGCGCTCACGCAAAGCGTGGTAATCCACAGATTGCACATCCTGCAAACCTGCCCAGCGCAGCAAGGCACTACACGCCGCCGGATTTTCGAACAACCCGTGCAGGTAAGTACCAAGGATCTGTCCATCAGCGCTTTGAGCACCGTCCGTGCGACCGTCATCCAACAACACAGCAGCGTTAAGCAATGCTTCGCCGGACGTCACACCCGCATGAATCTCATAGCCGCTGACCTCGGCATCCTCCAACATCAACCGCCCACGCACATTACGCAACTGCTTCTCTTCTTCCAGCGTGGTGCTGAATGCCAGCAACCCCAGGCCATCGCTGGAACCGGCAGCCCCTTCCAGGCCCAACGGGTCATGCACCTGCTCGCCAAGCATCTGCAGGCCACCGCAAATACCCAGCACCTTGCCGCCATAGCGCAAGTGCCGCGCCACGGCCGTGTCCCAGCCGTTGGCGCGCAGATAGGCCAAGTCGCTGCGCACGCTTTTCGAGCCGGGGAGGATGATCAAGTCGGCGGCTGGAATCGGCTGGCCAGGCCCAATAAATTGCAGATCCACTTGGGGATGCAGGCGCAGTGGGTCGAAATCCGTGTGGTTGCTGATGCGCGGCAACACCGGCACCAGCACCTTGAGTACCTGTGCCGCCTTGTCGATCTGGCGCTGATCAATACCGTCTTCGGCTTCCAGGTGCAGGTCCATCACGTAAGGCAACACGCCCACCACCGGCTTGCCGGTGCGCGCTTCCAGCCAGTCCAGGCCGGGCTGCAGCAGCGCAATGTCACCGCGAAAACGATTGATGATGAACCCTTTGACCCGCGCCTGCTCCGTGGGCGACAGCAGTTCCAGGGTGCCGACCAGATGGGCAAACACGCCGCCGCGATTGATATCGGCGATCAGCAACACCGGGCAATCCACCGCTTCGGCGAAGCCCATGTTGGCGATGTCATTGGCGCGCAGGTTGATCTCCGCCGGGGAACCCGCGCCTTCCACCATCACCACCGGGTAGGCCTGGCTCAAGCGAGCGTGGGAGGCCAGCACCGCCTGCATCGCGATGGCTTTGTAATCGTGATAGGCCACCGCGTTCATGCTCGTGACGGCGCGACCATGGATGATCACTTGGGAGCCGGTGTCGCTGTTGGGCTTGAGCAACACCGGATTCATGTCGGTGTGCGGCGCCAGGTGAGCGGCCTGGGCCTGCACGGCCTGGGCGCGGCCGATCTCGCCGCCTTCGGCGGTCACGGCGCTGTTGAGCGCCATGTTCTGCGGCTTGAACGGCGCCACCGCCACGCCCTGACGGACCAACCAGCGGCACAGCGCCGTCACCAAGGTACTTTTGCCGGCGTCGGAGGTGGTGCCTTGCACCATCAGCGTACTCATGTGGCGTCCTTATAGGCGACCAGGGCTTGGTCCAGGCGCAGCCAGTCAGCCTCGCTGTCGGGCAGCCCAAAGCGCAGGCTGCTGTCGTGGACAAACAGCCGCAGCAAAATGCCGCGTTGGGCCATGAATTCGTGCATGCGTTCGGCGTGGGGCGTGATCAGCCATTGAAACAACGCGCAGCCGCCCTGGGGTTGGAAGCCGTGGCGCTCCAGCAAGGCGAACAACCGCTGGCCCGCCTCGATGCAACGCGTGCGCTGGCGCACATGCCCGGCCGTGTCGCGCAAGCACACCTGGCCCAACACCCGCGTCGGTCCGCTGACCGCCCAGGGGCCGACCTGTTCGGCCAGCAACTTGAGCAGCTTGCGCTCGGCCAACACAAAGCCCAGCCGCACCCCGGCCAGGCCGAAGAATTTGCCGAACGAGCGCAACACGATCAGGCCCACCTGGTGGGCCTGGCCCGCCAGGCTCAGTTGAGGGGTGACGTCCATGAACGCTTCGTCGACCACCAGCCAGCCGCCGCGCTGGGCCAGCCGCGAATGCCAGTCCAACAAGCGTTGCGGGGTCAGGCTCAGGCCGGTGGGATTGTTGGGGTTGACCACCACCAGCACGTCGAGGCCATCGAGAAAGAAGTCGACTTCCTGCTCCTGCACTTCGCGCACCACGTATCCGGCACGACGCCAGGCTTCGGCGTGCTCGGCATAACACGGCGACAGCACACCGACCTTGCCCGCGCGGCGCAGGCGTGGCAGCAACTGGATGGCCGCCTGGGAACCGGGCACTGGCAACAGGTGCGCAGCGCCGTAGTATTCGCTGGCGGCCTGCTCCAGGCCATCGTCGGTTTCCGGCAGGCGCGCCCAGGCCCGCAGGGGGATCTCGGGGATCGGCCAGGGCCAGGGCGCGAGGCCGCTGGACAGGTCAAGCCAATCGGCCTCGGCTATTCCGTATTGAATCGCCGCCTTGCGCAGCCGGCCACCGTGCTCAAGCATAGAATTGCGCCCCCGCGCATAGGATCAGCAGCCACAACCATACGCCGCGCTGCACCAGTTGCCAGCCCCGTTCGATGGAATCGGCATCCGCCGCCGGGCCCTCGCCCAATTGCGGACGTTGATGCACTTCGCCGTGATAGATCGCGGCACCGCCCAACTCCACGCCCAGGGCGCCAGCACCGGCCGCCATGACCGGACCGGCGTTGGGGCTGTCCCAGGTCGGGCCTTGGGTGCGCCAGCATTTGAGCGCCAGGCGCGTCTTGCCCAGTACGGCGTAGGTCAACGCCACTAGGCGCGCAGGAATGTAGTTGAGCACGTCGTCGATCTTTGCCGCGGCCCAGCCGAAACGTTCGAAGCGTTCGTTGCGATAGCCCCACATCGCGTCGAGGGTGTTGCTCAGGCGGTAAAGCACCACGCCCGGGACGCCTGCGACGACGAACCAGAAAATCGCAGCAAAGACCGCATCGCTGCCGTTCTCCAGCACCGACTCGGTGGCGGCGCGGGCGACTTCAGTGCTGTCCAGTTCACTGGTCTGACGGCTCACCAGGTAGCTCACGCGCTTGCGTGCTTCTTCCAGGTCATCACTGCGCAAGGCCTGGGCCACCGGGATCACATGCTCACCGAGGCTGCGCATGCCAAGGGCGCAATACAGCGCCAGGATCTCCAATACCCAGCCGATGTAAGGTGCCCAGGATAACGCCGTGGCCAGCAGAGTCAGCGGCACCACGGCGATAAACCATGCAGTCACGCCATGGCTGCGCCAGCCGCGACCACCAGTATTGAAACGTTGCTCGATGCGCCCTGCGAAATTGCCGAACGCCACCAGCGGATGCCAGCGCCTGGGTTCGCCCAGCAGCGCATCCAGCGCGACTGCAGCGACACACAGCAAGGCCACACTCATTGACTCACTCCCCACCCATTCTCATACAACATGTCACTCAGCGGCCGAGGCTCGGTCCAGCCTTCGAGTTGCAACATCGGTGCCGGGTAAAACTCGGCCACCGGCCCCAGGCACAGCACCGCCAAGGGTTTCGCACCGGGCGGTAAACCCAGCAGATCGGCCAGGGCGTGGGGTTCGAACAGCGAGACCCAGCCCATGCCCAGCCCTTCGACACGAGCCGCGAGCCACAGATTCTGGATAGCACAGGACAATGACGCCATGTCCATTTCCGGCAAGGTGCGCCGGCCGAAAATATGCCGCTCGCGATCATCCATCAACGCCGCCACCAGCACTTCGGCGCAGTCGTGAATGCCTTCGACCTTGAGCTTCATGAACTCGTCGGAACGCTCGCCCAAGGCTTCGGCGGTGCGTACGCGTTCTTCTTCCACCAACTGTTGAATCTGCCCACGCAGCTGGCGGTCGCTGATGCGGATAAAACGCCAGGGCTGCATCAGGCCGACGCTGGGTGCCTGGTGCGCGGCCTGGAGCAGGCGGTGGAGCAATTCGGGGGCGACAGTGCCGCCGCTGAAGTGGCGCATGTCGCGGCGTTCGGCGATGGCGCGGTAGACGGCCTGACGGTCGGCCTCGGGAAAGGCGTTGTCGGTCATGGCCTCATCGCCGGCAAGCCGGCTCCTACAAGATCGGGCGCGAACAATGCGGCCACCGCCTGGGGATTCGAGGGGAAATAGAAGTGTACGTAGGACGCCGTCATCCGCCCCTGCCGATAAACCGCCTCGGCACCGCGCCCGCCATTCGGGCTCAGGCCACGGGCAATCGGCTGCCATTCGGTGGTGGTCAGCGAGTGGTGATAGGTATGGCCGCGCAGTGTGCCTTCGGGCAATTCGACATTTTGCAGCGCCAAGGCCGCGAGCTTCTTCTGCATTACCGCATCGCCTTGCAGCAAGCCGACCAGTTCGGCACGAGTGCCGTCGACATCGGTCAGCGAGTCCAGCAGGTAGAGCATGCCGCCGCATTCAGCGAGCAGCGGTTTGCCGGCGGCATGATGAGCGCGGATGGCGTCAAGCATCGGGGTATTTTCCGACAGCGCCTGGTGGTGCAGTTCCGGGTAACCACCGGGCAGGTAGAGGCTGTCGGCGTCCGGTAATTGGCGATCGTGGATCGGCGAGAAAAACTTCAGCTCAGCGCCCATTGCCCGCAACAGGTCAAGGCTGGCGCCGTAGGTGAACGCGAAGGCTTCGTCACGGGCCACGGCGATGCGCACGCCGTTGAGCAGTGGCTTGGCTTCGATCACTTCCGGTGCAGCAAAGGTCACTGGCGGCGGCAAGGCGACTTCACAACTGCTGCCCAGCGCTTGAGCGGCGGCATCCAGGCGTACATCGAGGTCATTCAGTTCGCTCGCCTGCACCAAACCCAGGTGACGGCTAGGCAGCTCGATACCGGTCTCGCGAGACAACGCGCCGTACCAGCGCAGGCCTTCGGTGAGGCTGCCCTCAAGCAATTGCGCATGGCGCAGGGTGCCGACGCGGTTGGCCAGCACGCCGGCGAACGGCAAGTCTGGCTGATAACGCGCCAGACCCAGGGCCAACGCGCCGAAGGTCTGGGCCATGGCGGTGCCGTCAATCACGCCCAAGACGGGCACGCCGAAGTGTCGCGCCAGGTCGGCGCTGGATGGCGTGCCGTCGAACAGGCCCATCACGCCTTCGATCAGGATCAGGTCCGCCTCCCCCGCCGCTTCCCACAGCAACCGGCGACTTTCCTGCTCACCCACCATCCACATGTCCAATTGATACACCGGCGCACCGCTGGCGCGCTCGTGGATCATCGGGTCGAGGAAATCCGGGCCGCATTTGAACACGCGCACCTTGCGCCCCAGGTTGCGATGTAAACGGGCCAGTGCGGCGGTGACGGTGGTTTTGCCCTGGCCGGACGCCGGTGCGGCGATCAAGACGGCCGGGCAATGACGGGGCTGATTCAAAGTTCGACGCCCTTCTGTGCCTTGATACCGGCCTGGAACGCGTGCTTGAGCATGCCCATTTCGGTGACGGTATCGCCCATTTCGATCAGTTCAGGCTTGGCGCCACGGCCGGTGACCACCACGTGTTGCATCGGCGGGCGGGCTTGCAGGTCGCTGAGCACTTGGTCCAGGTCGAGGTAGCCGTGCTTGAGGGCGATGTTCAGCTCATCCAGTACGACCAGGCCGATGGACGGGTCCTGCAGCAGCTCACGGGAAACCGCCCAGGCGGCTTCGGCGGCGGCGATGTCGCGCTGGCGGTCCTGGGTTTCCCAGGTGAAGCCTTCGCCCATGACATGAAAGCGCACTTGCTCGGGGAAACGGCGGAAGAACAACTCTTCACCGGTACTGTTACGCCCCTTGATGAACTGCACCACACCGCACTGCATGCCGTGACCCATGGCCCGGGCCAACATGCCAAACGCAGAGCTGCTCTTGCCTTTGCCGTTGCCGGTCAGCACCAGCAGCAGGCCGCACTCGTTCGGGGAATTGGCGATGCGTTCATCGATCACGGCTTTTTTGCGCAGCATGCGCGCCAGGTGGCGTTCGTCGCGGTCGGGGGAATCGGTCATGGCAGCTCTCCGTTGGGGCTGGACAAAAACGGCGGGCAGGAAAAAGAAAAAAACAGACAGCCAAGCATCGCCCACCGTGATGCTGTTGGATGTTGCAGGCCGGTCTCCGGGCTCATGAGTGGCGCGCGCTTTATAGACGCGCAGACCGACGCTGCGCCTTCCCATATCGCGAGCGATACAGTGGCAAAAGGCAGCGTCTTGACTCATTTACCGTTGCGGGGGCAGCGCCGGAATCGCGGCGGCACTGTGTACAAGTGCGCTCACTCACCGGCTTCCCTGTTTCACTCCGTCGACCCATGGGTCACAGAGCACCTGGAACAAGCGGCGAAGGGTAGTAGGTTGGGGGGCGAGCTGCAAGCTTCAAGCAGATAGCTGCAGGCAGGCATCACCCCCCTTGCAGCTTGAAGCTTGAAACTTGCCGCTGCTTCTTACGGATTCCGCGCCAGATTCCCCGGCAATACGCGCTTGGCGCTCAGGTAGGCATTCTGCCAATACGCCTTGGACAAGGTGTCCAACTTCACTGTACCGCCGGTTTGCGGTGCATGCACAAAGCGGCCTTCGCCGACGTAGATCCCCGCGTGGCTGACCTGTGAACCGCCGCCCGTGGCGAAGAACAGCAAGTCGCCGGTCTGCAGGTTCTGCTCGCTGACATCCTGCGCGCGCATCACGATCAGCTCACGGGTGGTACGCGGCAGGGAAATGCCAGCAGCGTCGCGGAAGACAAAACCGATCAGGCCACTGCAATCAAACCCGGAGTCCGGTGTGTTGCCGCCCCAACGATAAGGCGTGCCGACCAGGCCCAGCGCGCGGAAGAGTACATCTTCAGCCGCAGGCGAGAAATTCTGGGTGGAATAGTTGAACACCGGCTTGGGCTTAACCACTACAGGCGCGGGCGGTGGACGACTTGCGCAGGCGCTGAGCAGCGCGACGCAAAGAAGAAGGATCAGGCGGGCCGAGGTCGACATGGGCAGAACAATCCTGGTCTGGATGCGGCTTTCGCTGCCGAACGCTGAAAACCAGAACGCGCAAGCAAAGCTCGCGCGAACGGATTACAACAATGTCCAGGGATTCTAGCGCTTACACGTCAAACTTCAAGTATCACTTTAAGTTTACTTGCTAGCGGTAACCGTCGTCGGGGCCATGGCGAGTGCGCGCTTGGCTTCGATGAAGGTTTTGCTCCAGTAACTGTCACCCAGGTTATCGACCCGAACACCGCCACTGCGACGACTGCTGGAGTGGATAAACTGGTTATCGCCCAGGTAGATACCGGCATGGCTTACACGGCCGCGGCCCGCTGTACTGAAGAAAAGCAGATCACCGGGCTTGAGGTTGTTGCGCGCGACCAACGGTGCATCCACGTTGATCATTTCGCGGGTGGAGCGAGGCAGGTTCATACCCGCTTCTTCGCGAAACAGGTAGCCGATGAAGCCGCTGCAGTCGAAACCGGCTTCAGAGGTGCCGCCGAAACGGTAACGGGTACCGATCAGGGACATGCCGCGTTCGAGAATGCTGTCGGCCAGAACAGGAAGCTGGTAAGGCTTGCTACCGGAGAAATTGGCCAGTTCTTTTTCCGTTGCCAGCTCTTCTTCATAAACAGAAGCAGACTGTGCAGCAACGAATTTTGCCTGATTTTGAACCTGTGGTTTTTGCTGTTCTGCCACCTGTTGAGGGTGGGAGGCGCAACCAAACAACAGGGTAACGAGTGCGAGAGGCACGAGGGGTGCGAAGCGATTTAGCATGGGCACGACCGTGGCTGATATGTAAAGAAGACGAGACTATGCCCTCTATCACATCGATTTGCAAATTCAATCGTGATCTATGTGACTTCTTGTTTGGACTATGACATCTAAGCCCTTAACACCCTATATCTGCCTTTTGCGTAGCCAAACCGGCTCAAACGCAGGTTTTCTGGCGCCTGGAATCTGCCGAAAGCCGCGAAAACAGCGGGCTGACTACCAACCCAAGGTTTCTTTCAAGAAGGGAATCGTCAGCTTGCGTTGGGCCTGCAAGGAAGCCTGATCGAGCTGTTCAAGCAGGTCGAACAACGCGCTCATGCTGCGCGTGCCGCGAGTGAGAATAAAATGCCCCACTTCGTCGGTGAGGTGCAGGCCGCGACGCGATGCACGCAATTGCAAGGCACGCAATTTGTCTTCGTCGGACAGCGGGCGCATCTGGAAAATCAGCGCCAGGGTCATTCGCGACTTGAGGTCGGCCAGCTTGATCGGTAACTCGCGCGGCGAGGTGGACGCGGCAATCAGCAGGCGCCGACCGCTGTCACGCAAGCGATTGAACAGGTGAAAAAGCGCCTCTTCCCACTCTGCCTTGCCAGCGATCGCCTGCAAATCATCGAGGCACACCAGTTCGTACTGTTCAAGATGGTCGAAGATGCCGATACCGCGATCCATCAACTCAGCCAGGGGCAGGTAAACCGCCGGTTCGCCCATCTGCTCGAAACGCAGGCACGCGGCCTGCAACAGGTGGGTACGCCCTACGCCGTGCTTGCCCCACAGATAGATCAGGCTTTCGGTCCACCCGGCGTCGGCTTCGCAGAGCCGCTCGACATAGCCGAGTGCAGCGGCATTGGCGCCTGGGTAGTAGTTGATAAAGGTGGCGTCGTCACGCAGACGCACACCCAAGGGCAGCTGAATCGGTTTCATGCTGACTGAACGGCTCCAAACGAACCGTTAGTGGCCTCTGTGTAAAGTTTGCAAAGTTTATACCCGTGACGCCGGGCGCACAATGCAACAGACCCCAAGCAAAATCAAAGGTTTGCGTTAACTTGTTGGATTTACGCAGATTGTTTGACGCCCCGGCTCCAGAAACCACAAACCCGGCCTGGGCCGGGTTTGTGGCAGAGCGATTACAGATCGGGGTCTTCAACCCCCGTGTACACATCCGAATCCTTATACAAATCGTGTACATGGCGCACCAGCACCATGATCACCGCCGCCACCGGCAGCGCCAGCAGGATGCCCGTAAAACCAAACAACTCACCGCCCGCCAGGATCGCAAAGATCACCGCCACCGGGTGCAAGCCGATCCGATCACCCACCAGCAACGGCGTCAGCACCATGCCTTCCAAGGCCTGGCCAACCATGAACACCGCCACGATCCCCAGCATTGGGTACAGGTCGCCGCCAAACTGGAACAGCCCCGCCACCAACGCCGCGCCGATACCGATCACAAAGCCCATATACGGCACGATGGCGGCGAGACCGGCGATCAGGCCGATCAACAGGCCCAGCTCCAGGCCGATGGCCATCAAGCCAGCGGCGTAGATGATTCCCAGGGCCAGCATCACCAGCAATTGGCCGCGCACAAAGGCGCCAAGCACTTCATGACACTCCTCGGCCAGAGACACGATGCGCTCTTCGCGATTACGCGGCAGCAGGCTGCGAATCTTGGCCATCATGATGTCCCAATCGCGCAGCAGATAGAACGCTACCACCGGGATCAGCACCAGGTTGGTCAGCCAGCCGATCAACGCCAGGCTGGACGCCGTCGCCTGACTGAGGACCACACCGACGATATCGGTGGTCTGCCCCATATGCTCGCTGATCGCCGCCTTGACCTTGTCGAACTTCCAGAAACCATCCGACAACCCCAACTTGGCCTGGGCCCACGGCATCGCCGTGTGCTGCAACCAATCGAGCATCTGCGGCGCCAGCTCATACAGGCGAAACAGTTGCTTGGCCAGCATCGGCACCAACACCAACACCAACGCCGTGATGATCAAGGTAAACAGGGCGAACACTGCCACCACGCCCCAGGTTCGCGACAAGCCGGCTTTTTCCAGGCGATCCACCACCGGATCGAACAGGTAGGCCAGCAGCAACGCGACCAGGAACGGCGTCAGGATCGAATGCAGCAGGAACACAAAAACGCACAGCAGGACAATCCCGCCAAGCCACACCCAACGACGCGTATCCGCCATAAACCACTCCATCTATATATAGAAGAAAACTGTTACCAACGAAAACGCAGCTGCGCCTGAGGCTCTGGGGCAACTGCAGGTTGAGTGTTATCCGTCACTGGTTGTTGGAACGGCACTTCACCGGCAGGGATTTCCTGCAACTTGGCCAGGCTCAACTGCGTGCGCAACTGATCGGCACTGCCATTGACGCGGTACACAATGCGATTGCCGTCCACGAGCTGTGGTTGACCACCAAAAGGTTCGAGCAAATGACCCAGGGTGGCATAACGCTCAAGGGTCATGCCTTGCACCTCCAGCAATTGCTCGGTGCTCACACCAGGCTTGACCGCAAACCGTGGCGCGAGCTTCTGACTGACTGCCAGCATCACCGCATCCGCCACGGCGCCAGTGTCGGCGCCTTGCGCAGTGCCCTGCTCGCTTTTGTCGCCCAGCCACAGGCGCCATTTGGCTTGCCATTGGCTGCCTTCCTGGCGCGCATGCACGGCCAGCAAAGCGTCGGCGCCGTAACGCTCGGAGGCGGCGCGCAACGGTGTGGCGTCAGCACTTTCCAGGTTCGGCGCGGTGGCGACCACCTGCTCATCCAGGTCGCCCAGGGGCAGGCGCAGCGGCAAGCCTCGGTGTTGCGCGGCACGGCGCAGCGCCTGGGCGACGGTCTGGCCATCACCCACCAGGCTGCTGCCTTCGGTGGAGTCGTTCAGCCACCAGCCGAGGATCGACGGCCGATTGCTGCCCCAGATCGACAAGCCGGCTTCACGCAAGACGCGATCAGTGCTTACCGGGTCGAAATCCACTTGCAGGCTTTCCGGCGGGCCGGCGTCATAGCCATATTGGCTGATGATTTGTTGCGGATCTTTACGAACGGCCGCCAGGCCCGGGCCGTCGGCGGCCTTGGCGTCGCCGGTCAGGCGGATCACCAGGGTCTGCACCGCACGCTGGGTCGCCTGGTCGCGCTCCTGGGGCGACTGGCTGCTGACGGGCTCGAGTACTTGATAAAGGCCATTGAGGGTTTCGGCATGACTCGCCAGGCTGACCAACGACAAGCAGCCTACAAAGAAGAATTTACACAGACGCATGGAAGATTCCCGAACGACAAATTTAGCGGCTGGAACAGACCGCGTGAACTCGGTTTGCCAAGGCTGTGACCACGGCGACCGGTAAAACATTCACAGGGTCTTGGTAAGTTTTCGTACTGTCACAACGCTAGCGCCGTAAAGGCTATACCTTAATACGCACCAAAGCAGACTCGATTAGCATTTTTTTAACGCCATATGCCCCTGCCCGTCGGCCCGAGGATGGCCGCTGCCCCTCAAGCCTGATAAAATCGCGCGCCTTCGCAGACCGTCAACGGCGTGGCCTTTATAAAAGCCCCCGCCCGCTCGGTCGTTACCCCTGAATCCCCCCTAAAGGCCTGGATCATGAGCAAGCAACCCTCCCTGAGCTACAAGGACGCCGGTGTAGACATCGACGCCGGTGAAGCATTGGTCGAACGCATCAAGAGCGTCGCCAAGCGCACTGCGCGCCCCGAAGTCATGGGCGGCCTGGGCGGTTTTGGCGCCCTCTGCGAAATCCCGGCCGGCTACAAGCAGCCTGTACTGGTTTCCGGCACCGACGGCGTGGGCACCAAGCTGCGCCTGGCACTGAACCTGAACAAGCACGACACCATCGGCATCGACCTGGTTGCCATGTGCGTCAACGACCTGGTGGTGTGCGGCGCCGAGCCGCTGTTCTTCCTGGACTACTACGCCACCGGCAAGCTGAACGTGGACACCGCTGCACAAGTGGTCACCGGTATCGGCGCTGGCTGC
Source organism: Pseudomonas reactans (assembly GCF_013387025.1). NCBI lineage: Bacteria > Pseudomonadati > Pseudomonadota > Gammaproteobacteria > Pseudomonadales > Pseudomonadaceae > Pseudomonas > Pseudomonas reactans. The sequence continues at coordinate 67,873 of NZ_JACAQP010000015.1, forward strand.
GAACTGTCGGGTTGCTCCCTGGTCGGCGGCGAAACCGCTGAAATGCCAGGCATGTACGAAGGCGAAGACTACGACCTGGCCGGCTTCTGCGTCGGCGTGGTGGAAAAAGCCGAGATCATCGACGGCTCCAAGGTTGCCGCCGGTGACGCCCTGCTGGCCCTGCCTTCTTCCGGCCCGCACTCCAACGGTTACTCGCTGATCCGCAAGATCATCGAAGTGTCCGGCGCCGAGATCGAGAACACCCAACTCGACGGCAAACCGCTGACCGACCTGCTGATGGCCCCGACCCGCATCTACGTCAAGCCACTGCTCAAGCTGATCAAGGACACTGGCGCAGTCAAGGCCATGGCCCACATCACCGGCGGCGGCCTGCTGGACAACATCCCGCGCGTCCTGCCAAAAGGCGCCCAGGCGATCGTCGACGTGGCCAGCTGGCAGCGTCCGGCAGTATTCGACTGGCTGCAAGAGAAAGGCAACGTCGACGAAACCGAGATGCACCGCGTGCTGAACTGCGGCGTGGGCATGGTCATCTGCGTGGCACAAGAGCACGTTGAAACCGCGCTGAACGTGCTGCGTGAAGCTGGCGAGCAGCCTTGGGTCATCGGTCAGATCGCCACTGCCGCCGAAGGCGCAGCTCAGGTTGAACTGAAGAACCTCAAGGCTCATTAATGTCTCAGACCTGTGATGTCGTGGTGCTGCTTTCCGGCACCGGCAGTAACTTGCAGGCCTTGATCGACAGCACGCGCACCGGCGACAGCCCGGTGCGCATTGCTGCGGTGATCTCCAACCGCAGCGACGCCTACGGCCTGCAACGCGCCAGGGACGCGGGTATCGACACCCGCTCGCTGGATCACAAGGCTTTCGAAGGTCGCGAGGCCTTCGACAGCGCCTTGATCGAACTGATCGACGCCTTCAATCCCAAACTCGTGATACTCGCCGGCTTCATGCGCATCCTCAGCGCTGATTTCGTGCGACATTACGAAGGGCGCCTGCTCAATATCCACCCTTCCCTGCTGCCCAAATACAAAGGCATGCACACGCACCAGCGCGCGCTCGATGCCGGCGACAGCGAGCACGGCTGCAGCGTGCACTTTGTCACCGAGGAACTCGATGGCGGGCCTCTGGTCGTACAGGCAGTGGTTCCGGTAGAGTCTGACGACTCGGCGCAGACGCTTGCGCAACGGGTTCACACCCAGGAACACAGGATTTACCCGCTGGCAGTTCGCTGGTTTGCCGAGGGGCGGTTGATTCTTGGTGACCAGGGTGCATTATTGGACGGTCAGTTACTTGCGGCCAGCGGCCACTTGATTCGAACCTAGGAGATTTTATGCGTCGCGCCTTGCTCTTCGCTTTTGCGCTGTTCGCCTTGCCAGCCGTGCAAGCAGCAGACCTTCACCCTTTCTCCGTAAGCTACACCGCCGACTGGAAACAGTTGCCCATGAGTGGTTCGGCTGAACGCAGCCTGGCCAAGAATGGCGACGGCACCTGGACCTTGAATTTCAAGGCCTCCATGATGATCGCCAGCCTCACCGAAACCAGCGTGATCCAATTCGACAAGGACACCCTGCAACCGAAGAGCTACACCTTCGAACGCGGCGGCCTGGGCAAGGCGAAGAAGATCAACCTGGACTTCGACCAGACCGCCAAGAAAGTCACCGGCTTTGAAAACAAGGACGCGGTCAACGTGCCCCTGCAAAGCGGCATGCTCGACAAGTCGACCTACCAGTTGGCCCTGCAGCGCGACGTGGCGGCTGGCAAGAAGAGTATGAGCTACAACGTGGTGGAAGGCACCGACGTCGACACCTACGACTTCCGCGTGATCGGCCCGGAAAAGGTCCAGACCAAGGTCGGCTCCATCGACGCGATCAAGGTCGAGCGCGTGCGTGACCCGACTCAGAGCAAGCGCATCACCCAGATGTGGTTTGCCAAGGACCAGGGCGGCATCCTGGTTGCCTTGCGTCAGGTGGAAACCGATGGCAAGGAATACAACATCATGCTGCAGGACGGCACTGTTGACGGTAAGGCTGTCAAAGGTAGCTGACCGGTAGCTGGAACAAAGAGCCTCGCGAATGCGGGGCTTTTTTTCGCCTGTCGATTGAGCTGCCCCTGACGCGAACATGAAACTTTTGTCATAAAACTCAGCACCCTGCGGCGCAATGTCGCGGTTTACGCGGCCTGCAGGACTGTTGCATTTGCTGCAATGAATTGTTGCGCGAAAAGTCGGTTTACTTAGCAAGCTAACAAATCATATAACAAAGGCCTGCGACGACTTGCCGCAGACTCACCAGAGATTGGAGCAAGCAGATGACTGTAAAAGTAACTGAACGCGACGACGAACATATGTCCCACGAAGCACTGGGCCATGGGATTCACATCTGGGATGTACACCAACAAGACCTGTTGGTCGGCATGTTTCACAACGAGAGCGACGCTCATAATTATAAAAACGAGCTCGAAGCCCTTGAGATGAGACGCCAGTCAGAAAGTCGTTAACCCCATACTGTAGGAGCGAGCTTGCTCGCGAAAAACTCATAGGCACCGCGCTCATTCAGGCTACACGCGTTATCGTTGACGTTTTTCGCGAGCAAGCTCGCTCCTACAAATAAAAACCCCGCCTGTTGAGCGGGGTTTGTTGTTTCTACAGCCTTACCACATCAGATCATCCGGGATCTGGTAGGCCGCGTACGGATCATCCTCGTCCGGCACTTGGCTTTCCGTCAGGATATTGAGCTGCACGATACGCTCCGGTGCGCGCTCCTGGATCTTCAGCGCCGCTTCGCGCGGGATCACCTCGTAGCTGCCGCCGTGATGCACGATAGCCAGGGAGCCGTTGCTCAGCTTGTTGCGCATCAAGGTATTGACCGACAGGCGCTTGACCTTCTTGTCATCCACGAAGTTGTAGTAGTCCTCGGTGGTCAGCTTGGGCAGGCGCGAGGTTTCGATCAACTGCTTGACCTGGGCGGTGCGGGCCTTGGCCTCGGCTTTTTCCTGCTGCTGACGGTTCAGCTCCTGGTCGCGCTTGACCTTCTCGGCGTGTGCTTCGGCCGCCAGGCGGGCCTGGGTGTCATCCGCCTCAATCTGGCCTTTGTGGACCAAGCGCTGCTGCTTCTGTTTCTCTTTGCCGACCTGCTTGGCCTGCTTTTGGTTGACCAGACCTGCTTTGAGCAACTGGTCGCGAAGGGAAAGGCTCATGGTGCTTACTCACTTAGGCAACTGCTCAACCGCAGCTGGACACATTCTTTTCCTGACGTTTGGCTTCGCCCCACAGGGCGTCCATCGTTTCGAGGGTGCAATCTTCTATGGATTGGTGCGTATCGCGCAATGCCTGTTCGATAAATCGGAAGCGTCGTTCGAACTTGGCATTGGCGCCACGCAGCGCGGTTTCCGGGTCGACCTTGAGGTGACGGGCCAGGTTGACCGCCGCGAACAACAGGTCACCAACCTCATCGGCAATTGCCGCCGAATCGTTGTCGGCCATGGCTTCGAGCACTTCATCCAGCTCTTCGCGCACGTTATCCACCACCGGCAGAGCCGACGGCCAGTCGAAGCCGACCTGGCTGGCGCGCTTCTGCAATTTGGCGGCGCGGGACAGGGACGGCAGCGCCGTGGGCACGTCATCCAGCAGGGAAAGTTGCTCCGGCGCGTCGGACTTTTCCGCACGCTCCTCAGCCTTGATCTGCTCCCAGCGCTCCTTGACCTGTTCTTCACTCAGCTGCGGGATGTCCAGCGGTGCATACAGATCGCCCGTGGGGAACACGTGGGGATGACGACGGATCAGCTTGCGCGTGATGCTGTCGATCACCCCGGCGAATTCGAAGCGCCCTTCTTCCCGTGCCAACTGGCTGTAATACACCACCTGGAACAACAGGTCGCCCAACTCGCCTTGCAGGTGATCGAAGTCGCCGCGCTCGATGGCGTCGGCCACTTCGTACGCTTCTTCAAGGGTGTGCGGGACGATGGTGGCGTAGGTTTGCTTGATGTCCCACGGGCACCCGTATTGCGGGTCCCGCAGGCGGTTCATCAAGTGCAGCAGGTCTTCGAGCGAATACATCATGGGGTTCGGTTACGCCGCGTCTCGATGATATTCGGTAGCTGGGAAATCCGCCCCAGCAACCGCCCCAGTGCGTCCAGCCCCGGAATCTCGATGGTCAGGGACATCAACGCAGTGTTGTCCTCTTTGTTCGAGCGGGTGTTGACCGCCAGCACGTTGATCCGCTCGTTGAGCAACACTTGCGACACATCCCGCAGCAAGCCGGAACGGTCGTATGCACGAATAATGATGTCCACCGGGTAGGTGAGCACCGGCACCGGGCCCCAGCTGACCTGGATGATCCGCTCCGGCTCACGCCCGCCCAGTTGCAGCACCGAGGCGCAGTCCTGGCGGTGAATGCTCACGCCACGGCCCTGGGTGATATAGCCGACGATGGCGTCGCCCGGCAACGGCTGGCAGCAACCGGCGATTTGGGTCATCAGGTTGCCCACGCCCTGGATCTGGATATCGCCGCGCTTGCCGGGCTTGTAGCCGGTGGCCTTGCGTGGGATCAGTTCCAACTGTTCGCTGCCGCGTTCCGGCTCGACCAATTGTTGCGCCAGGTTGACCAGTTGGGCCAGGCGCAAATCGCCAGCACCGAGGGCGGCGAACATGTCTTCGGCGATCTTCATGTTGGCTTTTTCGGCCAACTTGTCGAAGTCCACCTGAGGCAGGCCGAGGCGCCCCAGTTCGCGTTCAAGCAAGGTTTTACCGGCGGCGACGTTCTGGTCGCGCGCCTGCAATTTGAACCAGTGGACGATCTTCGCCCGTGCCCGCGACGTGGTGATGTAGCCCAGGTTCGGGTTCAGCCAGTCGCGGCTCGGCGTGCCGTGCTTGCTGGTGATGATCTCGACCTGTTCACCGGTCTGCAGGCTGTAGTTGAGCGGCACGATGCGCCCATTGATCTTGGCACCCCGGCAGTTGTGGCCGATCTCGGTGTGCACACGGTAGGCGAAGTCCAACGGCGTGGCGCCCTTGGGCAAGTCGATGGCGTGGCCGTCCGGTGTGAAGATGTAGACCCGGTCCGGCTCGATATCCACGCGCAGCTGTTCGGCCAGGCCGCCGATGTCGCCGAGTTCTTCGTGCCATTCCAGCACTTGGCGCAGCCAGGAGATTTTTTCTTCGTACTGGTTGGACCCGGCCTTGACGTCGGTGCCCTTGTAGCGCCAGTGCGCACACACGCCCAGCTCGGCCTCTTCGTGCATGGCGTGGGTGCGGATCTGCACTTCCAGCACCTTGCCCTCGGGGCCGATTACCGCGGTGTGCAGCGAGCGATAGCCGTTCTCCTTGGGGTTGGCGATGTAGTCGTCAAACTCCTTGGGAATGTGCCGCCACAGCGTGTGGACGATGCCGAGCGCGGTGTAGCAGTCGCGCATTTCCGGCACCAGCACGCGCACCGCACGCACGTCATAGATCTGGCTGAACGCCAGGCCCTTGCGCTGCATTTTGCGCCAGATGGAATAGATGTGCTTGGCGCGGCCGCTGATGTCGGCTTCGACGCCGGTGGCCTGCAACTCGGAACGCAACTGGTTCATCACGTCGGCGATGAAGCGCTCACGGTCCAGCCGCCGCTCATGCAGCAGCGTGGCGATCTGTTTGTATTGATCGGGTTCGAGGTAGCGGAAGGACAAGTCCTCCAACTCCCACTTGATATGGCCGATACCCAGGCGGTGCGCCAGCGGTGCATAGATGTCGAAAACTTCGCGGGCAACGCGGTTGCGCTTCTCGTCGTCGGCGGTCTTCACCGCACGAATCGCGCAGGTACGCTCGGCCAGCTTGATCAAGGCGACACGCACGTCGTCGACCATCGCCACCAGCATCTTGCGCAGGTTCTCGACCTGGCCCTGGGTGCCCAGCACCATGGACTGACGTGGGCTGAGGCTGGCGCTGATCGCGGCCATACGCAGCACGCCGTCGATCAACTTGGCCACCACGGCGCCGAAACGCTGGCTGACGGTGGGCAACTGAATATGCCCTTCACGCACGCCGCGATACAGCACGGCGGCAATCAGTGAATCCTGGTCCAGCTTGAGATCGGCGAGGATCTCGGCGATTTCCAACCCGGTGCGAAAGCTCGAAGTGCCTTCGGCCCACAGGTTCTTGGCCGCATTGTCTTGCTGCTCAGACTCGCGAGCGAACTCGCAGGCTGCTTTCAAGGCTTCACGGTCCAGTGCCGGGTCGACACTGATGGCATGATCCAGCCATGCCTCGAGATTGATACTGCCGTCGGTGTTGATCGGCTGGTGTGCTCTCACCTGTACCATCTTGCTTACCTTCCCTACGACGCACCTTCGATGCGCCAGAATTCATCGCCGACCTTCTACTGCTCCCTGGCAGATCACAGGCCCTGGAGACGACAGGCCGGTCGGATTAAACGGGCATCCTAGCCCGCTTCAAATAACGCCATGGCCTCGACATGCGCGGTTTGCGGAAACATGTCGAGGATCCCGGCACGTTTTAGCCGGTAGCCTTGCTTGACCAACTCAACCGTGTCCCGCGCCAGCGTGGCCGGGTTGCAGGACACATACACCAGACGCTTGGCTCCCAGGGTCGCGAGCTTGCGCACAACCTCCAGGGCACCATCACGGGGTGGGTCCAAGAGTACCGCAGAAAAGCCCTGTTTGGCCCATTCCGCGTTAGTCAAAGGCTGGGACAAATCGGCCTGAAAAAACTGTGCATTATGCAAATCGTTGCTGACGGCGTTGACGGCCGCGCGGTCCACCATGGTCTGCACGCCTTCCACCGCCACCACTTCACGCACCTGGCGCGCCAGTGGTAGGGCGAAGTTGCCCAGGCCGCAAAACAGGTCCAGCACCCGTTCGTCGGGTTGTGGCGCCAGCCATTCCAGGGCCTGCGCGACCATCGCTTCGTTGACCCCGGCGTTGACCTGCACGAAGTCGCCAGGTCGGTAAGCGAGCTCCAGATCCCACTGTTCCAATCGAAAACCCAAGACCGAATCGACGTCGACCGGCTCAGGTTGACCCTCGCCATGCAGCCATAATTGGGCTTCATGGAAGGCACAGAATTCTTTCAATACCTGCAGGTCCGCTTCCGACAACGGCGCCATATGCCGCAGCAACACGGCGATGGAGGTGCCGCTGAACAACTCCACGTGCCCCAGGGCCTGCGGTTTGCTCAGGCGACGCAGCATGTTCGGCAGGCGCTGCATGATCGGTTGCAAGGCCTGTACCAGCACTGGGCAATCGTCGATGGCGACGATGTCCTGGCTGGCCACGGCGCGAAAACCTACTTCCAGCTGTTTCGCCTTGGCATCCCAGCGCACGGCCACGCGGGCGCGGCGACGGTAACCGAATTCCGGACCGCTCAAAGGCGCAGCCCATTCTTGCGGTTCGACACCGGCCACACGGGACAGTTGCTCGGCGAGCATGCGCTGTTTCAGGGCAAGCTGTTCGGTATGGGGCAAGTGCTGCACGCTGCAACCGCCGCAGCGGCCAACATGCGCGCACGGCGCCGGGCGGCGCAATTCGCTGGCCTTGAACACGCGCTCGGTGCGCGCCTCGACGATCTTGCCGTGGGCACCCAATACCCTTGCTTCAACTTCTTCGCCGGCCAGCGCACCATTCACGAACCAGGTGCGGCCTTCAAAAAACACGATGCCCCGGCCGTCATTGGCCAGGCGCTCGATGGTCAGGCGTTGTTTCTTGCCCACAGGGATCTGCGGGGCCCGGCTGCCGCCTGTCGGTTGGAAGCGCAGGCCTCTCTCGTGCTTGGCCATCAGTTGGGTTCGTCGAAGATGCCGGTCGACAGGTAGCGGTCGCCTCGGTCACAGATGATCGCGACGATCACCGCGTTTTCCACTTCCTGGGACAAGCGCAACATGCCGGCCACCGCGCCACCGGACGACACACCGCAGAAGATGCCTTCTTCACGGGCCAGGCGGCGGGTGGTGTCTTCGGCTTCACGCTGGGCCATGTCGATGATGCGGTCCACGCGGGTCGAGTTGTAGATCTTCGGCAGATACTCCTCGGGCCAGCGGCGGATACCCGGGATGGCCGAGCCTTCCATGGGTTGCAGGCCGACGATCTGGATCGCCGGGTTCTGCTCCTTGAGGTAGCGCGAGTTGCCCATGATGGTGCCGGTGGTGCCCATGGAGCTGACGAAATGGGTGATGGAGCCCTGGGTCTGGCGCCAGATTTCCGGGCCGGTGGTGGTGTAGTGCGCCTCGGGGTTGTCACCGTTGGCGAACTGGTCCAGCACCAGGCCACGGCCTTCGGACGCCATGCGCTCGGCCAGGTCCCGTGCGCCTTCCATGCCCTCTTCCTGGGTCACCAGGATCAGTTGGGCGCCGTAGGCGGTCATTGCCGCCTTGCGTTCGGCGCTGCCGTTGTCGGGCATGATCAGGATCATCTTGTAACCCTTGATCGCGGCGGCCATGGCCAGGGCGATCCCGGTGTTGCCCGAGGTAGCTTCGATCAGGGTGTCGCCGGGCTTGATCTGCCCGCGCAGCTCGGCGCGGGTGATCATCGACAGCGCCGGGCGGTCCTTCACGGAGCCGGCCGGGTTGTTCCCTTCAAGCTTGAGCAACAGGGTATTGCTGGTTTCACCCGCCATGCGTTGCAAGCGGACCAGGGGCGTGTTGCCGACGCAATCGGCGATTGTAGGGTACTGCAAGGTCATGGCGTATTCGCAATCCAGACTGCGGGGGCGAACATCATACCGGGAAAGGCCGGCGGGCCATATCACGCAAAGTGTGGTGCTTATGGCTTAAAGGAATAAGACACAGAATGTTCACCGCTCGCCATGGTTGCGGTTGAACACATCAGGCCCCATCGCCGCAATCTGGCCGTCGATCAACGCATCGAAGGGTTTGAGCAAGGGTGCAAACGAAGCGGGCGACTCCAGGACCTCCAGCGCCTGCACAATCGCTTCCACTGTCGACAGCGCGCCGGGGCCGGGCGCCTTGCGCAGCCGATAGCGGGACACTGCGTTGTCGGCCAACGCCACCCTTGGCAACGCCGCCAATAGCGGGTTGAGGTGCAAAAGCTTGCGCGCCTTGCGCCAAGTGCCGTCGGGGACCACCAGCAGCAGCGGCTGATCTTCGGGCGCGTACACCTTTAATGGCTGGGCGTCGTCAGCCGGAAACAGCAACCGTGCCTGGTAACCGGGCACGTTCAACAACGTCGGCAAGTCTTCAAACACCTCCCCTACTACCAACTGCGCGTTGTTCAAACCCAACGCCGCCAGCCGTGCGGTATTCAGCGCATGGTTGACCTCGCTCGGGTGCTGCAACAGCAACACGCGGGTGCGGCTATCGAGGCTGGGGATCAACGCGCACAGACAGTGGGCGACAGGCCTGAGGCAACGGGAACATTGGGGTCTGGACATGGTTTATCAGGCCTGGTTGAGCTGGGCTTTGAGCAAGTCGCGGAAGGTCTGGATCAGCGGTTCGCGACTGCGGCCTCGACGCATGATCATCGAGAACGGTGCCTGATAGCCGAAGGTCGCCGGCAGCAACACACGCAGGTCGCCCTTGTCGGCCCAAGCCTGGGCATAGTGCTCGGGCAGGTAGCCGATGTAGGCGCCGGACAGTACCAGGATCAACTGCGCCTCCATACTCTCCACGGTGGCTGCGCTGTGTTTGAAGCCGTGGCGTGCCAACTCGGCCTGGCTCCAATAGCCGCGACCGACCATGCGTTGCTGCGTGATCACCTGCTCGGGAATGCGCCGTTCATTGAATAAAGGATGCCGCGTGCTGCAATACAGCCAGTGCTGCTCGCGGTACAACGGCATGTAGATCAGCCCGCTCATGCGGTTGGAAAACGCGCCGATGGCCAAGTCCAGGCGGTTGTCCTGCACGCCCAGTTGCAGCTCATAAGGGCTCATCACCGACAGATGCAAGTGCACCGCCGGGTGTTCCAGGCTGTAGGCGCCGATCACTTCGGCGAAGGGCAACGCGTTGTCGCTGACCGTGGAGTCCAGCACGCCCAGTTTCAGCGTGCCGCGCAACTCGCCCTTCAACGCAGCAGCGTACTGCTCGAAACCTTCCAGCTCGCCGAGCAGGCGCAAGGTCTCTTGATGAAACAATTCGCCTTTGCTGGTGAGGCTGAACCCGCCGCGCCCGCGATGACACAGCACCAGGCCCAACGCCGCTTCCAACTGGCTCATGTACGTGCTGATGGCGGATGTGGACAGGTTGAGTTCGTGCTGGGCATTGGCAAACCCCTGGTGCCGCACGACGCTGACGAAGATGCGCAGGAGTTTCAGGTCGGGCAAGGCGTTGGCCATCGGTTCTCCAGAAAAACACAAAACCTGTGGGAGCGGGCTTGCCCGCGAATGCGGTGGATCAGTCGAGCGATCTATGGCTGACACACCGTATTCGCGAGCAAGCCCGCTCCCACATTTGAGCCGAGTTTACCTCAGGCATTAGTTTAGAAAAATCTGAACTAAGTATTTGCCCCTGCCGATTCTTTCGTTTCCATGTATTTCGCAGAATCGGCCCCTAATAAACAAAACAACGATGAGGCACTCCCGTGGACAAGATTTTCCACCAACCACTGGGCGGCAACGAAATGCCGCGCTTCGCCGGCATCGCCACCATGATGCGTCTTCCCCACCTGCAAACGGCCAAGGGCCTGGATGCCGCCTTTGTCGGCGTGCCCCTGGACATCGGCACCTCGCTGCGCGCCGGTACCCGCTTCGGGCCGCGTGAAATCCGCGCCGAATCCGTGATGATCCGCCCTTACAACATGGCCACCGGCGCCGCACCGTTCGACTCGCTGTCGGTGGCCGACATCGGCGATGTGGCGATCAACACCTTCAACCTGCTCGACGCCGTGCGCATCATCGAAGAAGCCTACGACGAGATCCTCGAACACGACGTGATCCCCATGACCCTGGGCGGTGACCACACCATCACCCTGCCGATCCTGCGGGCGATCCACAAGAAACACGGCAAGGTCGGGCTGGTGCACATCGATGCCCACGCCGACGTCAACGACCATATGTTCGGCGAGAAAATCGCCCACGGCACCACCTTCCGCCGCGCGGTAGAAGAAGGTTTGCTCGATTGCGACCGTGTGGTGCAGATCGGCCTGCGCGCCCAGGGCTACACCGCCGAAGACTTCAACTGGAGCCGCAAACAAGGCTTCCGTGTGGTTCAGGCCGAAGAATGCTGGCACCACTCACTCGCGCCGTTGATGGCCGAAGTGCGTGAAAAAGTCGGCGGCGGCCCGGTGTACCTGAGCTTTGACATCGACGGTATCGACCCGGCCTGGGCGCCGGGCACCGGCACTCCGGAAATCGGCGGGCTGACCACCATCCAGGCGATCGAGATTATCCGCGGTTGCCAGGGCCTCGACCTGATTGGTTGCGACCTGGTAGAAGTTTCGCCGCCCTACGACACCACCGGCAACACCTCGCTGTTGGGCGCCAACCTGCTGTACGAGATGCTCTGCGTGCTGCCTGGCGTGGCGCATCGCTGATGAGCACGCGCGAGGTGCTGCAAGCCGCTGCCGACCTGGTGGCGGCCTTCGCCCGCAATGACCGCGCCGCCTACTTCGGCGCATTCACGGCGGACGCCAGTTTTGTGTTCTACACCCTGCCCCAGCCGCTGCTCAGTCGCGACGCCTACCAGGCGTTGTGGGACAGCTGGCGCCGGGATGAGGGGTTCGAGGTGCTGTCGTGCACCTCGAGCAACGCCTTTGTCAGCCTGCAAGGTGACGTGGCGATATTCATGCATGACGTGGCCACCGAGTTGCGCATGAACGGGGAGCAATTCAATAGCCAGGAACGCGAGACCATTGTCTTCAAACGGCAAGGGCTTGGCGCAGAACAACAAGAAGGCCTGTGGCTGGCCTGTCACGAACATTTGTCCGCTATGCCGGAAGGGCTGCCGCCCCCTTAGCCAATGTGATCGGAGCAGATCATGAATAATAAAAACAACGATAAAAGTATTCGCAAGATAGAAACCAACGGGGTCGAGCAGATCCCGGACCACGAACGTACCGCCGGCCCCAAGGATCTGTTCCGACTGATCTTCGGCGGTGCCAATACCTTTGCCACCGCCGTGCTGGGTTCTTTCCCCGTACTGTTCGGTTTGTCGTTCCAGGCGGGTGTCTGGGCGATTGTGCTGGGCGTGCTGGTGGGTGCGCTGATCCTGGCGCCCATGGGCCTGTTCGGGCCGATCAATGGCACCAACAACGCCGTGTCTTCCGGTGCGCACTTTGGCGTGCACGGGCGGATTGTCGGCTCTTTTCTCTCGCTGCTGACGGCGATTGCCTTCTTCTCACTGTCGGTGTGGAGTTCAGGTGATGCACTGGTGGGCGGTGCGAAACGTCTGATCGGCTTGCCGGAAACCGACCTGAGCCTGGGCCTGGCCTACGGCGTGTTCGCGATCCTGGTGCTGACCGTATGCATCTACGGTTTTCGCTTCATGCTGTGGGTCAATCGTATTGCGGTGTGGGCGGCGAGCCTGCTGTTCCTGCTGGGGATCTTCGCGTTCGCGCCGGCCTTCGACAGCCACTTCGCCGGCACTGTCGCCCTGGGTCAGACCGGCTTCTGGGCGGCGTTCATCGGCGCTGCATTGGTCGCCATGAGCAACCCGATCTCCTTCGGCGCGTTCCTGGGTGACTGGTCGCGCTATATCCCGCGTGAGACACCGAAAATACGCATCATGCTGGCGGTGGTCCTGGCGCAAATCGCGACCTTGATCCCCTTCCTGTTCGGCCTGGCCACCGCGACCATCGTGGCGATCAAGGCACCGGACTACATCGCAGCCAACAATTATGTCGGCGGTTTGCTGGCGGTGGCGCCGAGCTGGTTCTTCCTGCCGGTGTGCCTGATCGCCGTGATCGGCGGCATGTCTACCGGCACTACTTCGCTGTATGGCACCGGGTTGGACATGTCCAGCGTGTTTCCTCGCCTGTTGTCACGGGTCAAGGCCACGTTGCTGATCGGGGTGATGTCGATTGCCTTCATCTTTATCGGACGTTTCGCCGCCAACCTGGTGCAAAGCGTGTCGACCTTCGCCGTGCTGATCATCACCTGCACCACGCCGTGGATGGTGATGATGATCATCGGCCTGATCGTGCGTCGCGGCTTTTACTGCCCGGATGACCTGCAGGTGTTCACGCGCGGTGAAACCGGCGGCCGCTACTGGTTCAGCCATGGCTGGAACTGGCGCGGGCTGGGAGCGTGGATCCCGAGTGCGCTGGTTGGCCTGTGCTTCGTCAACCTGCCGGGGCAGTTTGTCGGGCCGCTGGGCAATCTGGCGGATGGCATTGATATCAGCCTGCCGGTGACGCTGGGGTTGGCCTCGGTGGTGTACCTGACCTTGCTTCGTGTGTTCCCGGAACCGGCGGCTGTTTATGGGCCCCAGGGGCCGCTTCGCAGCCCAACGGGAGCAAGCTCCCTCGCCACAAAAAGCGCCTCAATAGCCTAAAAAAATAATCGGAGAACCGCCGTCATGGCTTTGGATTTATTCGTCGTACTCATCTACGCCGCCGGCATGCTCGTGCTCGGCTACTACGGCATGCGCCGCGCCAAGACCCACGAAGACTACCTGGTGGCCGGGCGCAACCTGGGCCCGTCGCTGTACATGGGCACCATGGCCGCCACGGTACTGGGTGGGGCGTCCACCGTCGGCACCGTGCGCCTGGGCTACGTGCATGGCATCTCCGGCTTCTGGCTGTGTGCCGCGTTGGGCATGGGCATCATTGCGCTGAACCTGTTCCTGGCCAAGCCGCTGTTGAAGCTGAAGATCTTCACCGTGACCCAGGTGCTGGAAAAACGCTACAACCCCATGGCCCGCCAGGCCAGCGCGGTGATCATGCTGGCCTACGCGCTGATGATCGGCGTGACCTCAATCCTCGCTATTGGCACCGTGCTGCAAGTGCTGTTCGGCCTGCCGTTCTGGATCTCGGTACTGCTTGGCGGTGGCGTGGTGGTGGTGTACTCGACCATCGGCGGCATGTGGTCGCTGACCCTCACTGACATCGTGCAGTTCGTGATCAAGACCGTCGGCCTGATGTTCATCCTGCTACCGATCTGCCTGTACCGCGTCGGCGGCTGGGACGAACTGGTAGCCAAGCTGCCCGCATCGAGCTTCAGCTTCACCGCGATCGGTTGGGACACCATCATCACCTACTTCATGATCTACTTCTTCGGCATCCTGATCGGCCAGGACATCTGGCAACGGGTGTTCACCGCCCGCGACGAAAAGGTCGCCAAGTACGCAGGCACGTTCGCCGGTTTCTACTGCATCCTCTACGGCCTGGCCTGTGCATTGATCGGCATGGCCGCGCATGTGCTGATCCCGGACCTGGATAACGTCAACAACGCCTTTGCCGCCATCGTCAAAGCCTCGCTGCCTGACGGCATCCGTGGCCTGGTGATTGCCGCAGCACTGGCGGCGATGATGTCTACCGCCAGCGCAGGCTTGCTCGCCGCCTCTACCGTACTGACCGAAGACCTGCTGCCGCGCCTGCGTGGCGGCAAACAGTCGAGCCTGGCCATCAACCGCCTGTTCACGATGCTGACCGGCATTGCCGTGCTGGGTATCGCCCTGGTGGTGAGCGATGTGATCAGCGCTTTGACCCTGGCCTACAACCTGTTGGTGGGCGGCATGTTGATCCCGCTGATCGGCGCGATCTTCTGGAAGCGCGCCACCACATCAGGCGCCATCACCTCCATGACCCTGGGCTTCGTGACGGCGCTGGTGTTCATGATCAAGGATGGCTTGGATGCGAACACGCCGATCTACTACAGCCTGGCGATTGGGCTGGTGAGTTTTGTGGTGGTGAGTTTGCTGTCGCGCCGGCCAGCGGGTGTGGCGGCCAGCGCGGTTTGAGATACAACTGGATTTAGAGCGGTTTCTTCAGCGGGCGCGACGTCGGATGTCGTGCCCGTTTTTTTCATTCAACAGCCAGATCTTGATTTGCCTGGATGATTTCCTGGACCAGGGAGGCCCATAGCAATCCCTGTGTGGTGCCGCCGGCGTAGGTCCCTCCTGCTGCAATTAGGTGGTGGGCGGAACAATGCACTATCGACAACCCATCCGAGGTGCCGGGTCTGGCGCATTCGATAACTTGTAAGTCACCACTTTCGATTGCCCTGCGATAGGACCTTGGAAAGTGCCGAGAGACAGCAGCCAAGCATGCCGCCAATATCTGCTCCTTGTGCTCTGCTGTCGAATCGGGCGGAACCTGTCCACCTGAAATGAGAATGCAGTCCCCATCCAAACGGCAATTCATGACACCGATTGGCAAATCGTACTGCAACTTGAGTCCGCGCATTCCAGCACCTTCATGATCAGCAGCGCGCAGCTTGAAAAACCAACCAATAATCGAAACGACTTCAAACTCCTCTACTCCCTTGGCAGTCACGACGAAGTGTTGCCTGCTTAGCTCAGTAATTTGGGACGAATTCAGATGCCCAGGCATGAACTGAACCCCGGTGTTCAGTAAAAGCGCCTCTATCTCATCCTTCAAATGGACAAACTCCAGATCGTAGCCCGACACTTCAATAGCCCGACCAATGCCTGGAACGCCATACCGCTCAAAAAACTGTCGTTGAGTGATCTCTTTGAGTTCGCATCCCAATTTGCCACTCGGCCAAGGCCTGTTTTCGATATCGGACTGCTCTCTTATCGCTGCGTCTACTCCAAGGGCGCCATCCCTGTAAGCACGTACGATCCGAGCTCGAGCGAATCGCGCCAACGCTGGATTATCAGCCAGTAGTTTTTCAAACAACTCAATGCCCGCGCGATTGCATTCAACGGCCAAATGCTGATTGGCGGGAAGCAGATAATCGTTATGCAGTGGCTTTGCGCTCGTCTCCGTGGCCGACAGGTGGCGCATGTTCACAGGCTTGTGACTGGCGCCGTCGCCCCTCTGATTGCCTCCATATATCGTCACTTGATAATTCGCCAGGCGGAGCATCACCGCCTGGAGCAGGCCATTGATCCCTCTGCCAATGATCGACACACGCGCTGCACCAGCACCTGCGGGCCGAGGAGGAATCGCCAAGGATTGTGTAAGTTTGCGCCTGACCAGGCCGCGCACAGCCATCAGGCTCAACTGAACTGAAACAGCGTAGTCAAGGTCGCAGTGGCAGGCCTCGCTGGTTGATGCCTGCGTAGTCAGCGTGGCAGGTCTGTACCAGGTGGAGACATCACAGCCGAGCGTTTGTGTGCGTAGGCGGAACGCCTCCAATGTCGCAGGCCCATAGTCCACGACAAGCTGGATATCTTCAGCCGCTGCCAGGGCATGCAAAGCATCGTCACTCAACACATCCGGCTTGGCGACACAGACCAATCGAGCGTTTGTGCACAGGGATTGGATGAGGGATGAATCAATGCGATGAGTGGACTCATCGTTAAGGGATAGGCATAGGGCGACAGCGGAAGCGCCCGCCAACACCTCGGACCAATCCACGACAAATGACACTCGACTATCGGGAGACGCCTGCTCAAGAGCGTCCGGTGCTCGATCATGGCGGACTAATACCTTGATCCGAACATCGGGATCTCGATCAAGCAACAAATTGACCAGTTCCTTTCCCACATTGCCGTATCCCAGTACACGCACATCATGAGGGATGGAACCATCCGCCAGTGTCAGCCAACGTAGGAGATAGGCAGCCACATGCGGCGCGTTCACCCCGGGCGTGTTGAATACTTGAATACCATTAGATTCACATAGGTCCAGTCGTATCTTATCCAGACTCGTACCTCTGCGGATCAAACAGAGCTCTCCAAAGGGGTGAGAGGCGCGCCATTGGTCAATGAGGTCGGCATCAATGGCTTGGTCGCCAACGATGAACGTTGTAGGGCGTAGTAGCCCGAGTTGTAGGAGAAGAGCCTGCTTGGTCAATGCGGGAGGAAGAAACACTACGTTTCTGGGAGCGTCGGCCTTCCAGCCTTTCGACACCGGTGCAATATGTAGAACACTGTCGATTGTGGTGATGAGTGACGCGGCGACCGGCGGAACTGAAGAGAGCAACATAGCTTTGTCTCCAACAATTCTGGTTTATTGACCCCTTGAGAAGAGGAGTTCAATAACGTTGGGGCGCCACGAATGGGCGCTTGGGTTTCAACCTATGCGCCTCTTAAGAATTAAATAAGCCGGCCGATTCTGACTACCTGGTAGTCCAACTCCGATAATTGCAAAGCCTGACTGACAGCATGTGTTTACTCCTCCCTACGGCTAGAGTCCTTTGAACAAATCACCACACGCCTGGCAGCCAAAATACTGCTCGGTTGCAGAGCATTCGATCTCCCCTATCGCCCCCGCCCTCACCCGCCAAGTACATGCCTTACCGCGATACTTCAGTGTGCCTTCAAGGTAACAAGGTGCCCAGTCGTACTCGTCATGCAGCGTGCGTGCGTCAATAGGTTCAGCGCGTTTGAAGAAGGACGCGACTTGTCGCTTATCCAACATAACGTCGCTGGGTCGACAGCGCTCCGGTTCTTCGGAGTGAAAACCCGAGATAGCGATGTTGTCGATATCTGGAGGGGAAGCCGCGCACCCGGCGAGTATCACCCACACGCCCAACAACCCTCCCCATAGGTTCATTGCCACACCGCGCTGCTGGCTTCACCAGGGTGCTTGTAGGAGATTTGCGGATGCGTGTAGACGTCCTCTGGCGTCAGGCGGAAATGGCCATACAGCTCACTCACCAACCATTGCAGAGACTGATTTTGCATAGCAGTCACTTCCTCATATCGCGCTGCATCAAGGTGCTTGCCGACCAGCTCAATCCCCAAGGAGTCCGCATTCATCGGGTAGCGATCAGGATAGTCCTTGTTACGCTCATAACGGTCCAGCGTTCGAACCTGCAACGTCCAGGTGAGTGTTTGAATAGAGTGGATTTGAGCCGGGTCGCACGTCGCCTTATCCGTTGCCAGGCACTTGGAACGCAGGTAGCGCCCAACGTGGTAACAGCGCTTTTTGAGGCTGGCCGTCTGGTAGATCACGCCACTTTTCTCGATGAGAAAGTGCGCGCCGTTGCCCTTGGCAAGGTAAGCATTAAAGGTGTGTTGCGCCGTCGGAGCGTCCGTCTGGTGGACTACCAAAGCGCCCACGCCACGCAAATCCCCATGCTCGATCGTTGGAAACCGACGGAGCTCGACTCTGTCGGAAATCAACATGCCTTCGCTATCAATGCTCGACATTCCAATGCCCATTCATCCATGTGAAGGCAGAAATATAGAAGGACGAACAGGAAAAAGGGCACGGATGACGGAATAAGAAGAAGGCTCTGACAATGAGGTATGCCTCGTCAGACAGTTGCGGACACTACGAAATGTACGGCGAATACAGCGTGATTACAGGGAACCGAACACGCCCTGAAGAACGAACCGAGGTATTAGCGCCCGCGCGATTCAATCACGTGAGCGCTTCCAGGACTTACCTGCGACGTGGGCGACGTTGCTCGTCATCGGTGCGAATCGGCACGGGTTGCAGTGGGGGCTCGATCAAGCCCAGTGCAACACCCAGATCATGGAGCCAGTTTTGAATTTTCTCTTTCATGGTTGCCCCCTTTGAGGGTAATGCTGGTAGGCGCAAGTTCTGTCGCCCTTTCCTACACTGATAGTAGCCCTAAGTCCTACGTAATGCTTGAACGAAACCACAACGAACTATTACTGAATTCATCAAAATCCTGACGGATCGCTCAAGCAATGGCGCGGGTGTCTTGCAGGACCGCAGCCTTGCTGGCTTGCTGCAGGTCGATCCATGCGTTGAGGTTAGCGCCGAGCATACCCTTTCGCCACATCAGCCAGGTGGTCGCAGTGGCAAAAGGCCCTGTCAGCGGATGAACGGACACGCTGTCCTTGCCTGGCAGGCTCTCAAGCATGGATTCGGACATCAACGCCACCCCGGAGCCAGCGATCACGCACGCCAGCATGCCCTGATAAGACTCGATCTCAATTGCCCGCCCCATGGCCACGCGCTCGTGGGAAAACCAGGTTTCCAGGCGCGTGCGATAGGCGCAACTACGACGGAAGGTGAACACCGAGCGTCCCGCAACATCCTGGGGCCCTCGCACAGGCGGGTGGTCGGCCTCGCAGATAAGCACCAGGCGTTCTTCACACAGAGGCACACCGTCCAGGGAGGCGATTGTGATGGGGCCGTCCACAAAGGCCGCATCCAGCCGGCCGGTGATCAACCCTTCGAGCAGTTCTCCGCTGGGCGCCGATTGCACCTGCAGATTCACCATCGGGTAAGCCTTGTGATAGCCCGCCAGCAGCTTCGGCAAATGCACCGCCGCCGTGCTGTACATGCTGCCTACCACGAAATCGCCGGCCGGTTGCCCGCCTTGCACCGCGCCGTGGGCTTCGTCATGCAGGGCCAGCAGACGGGTGCTGTAGTCCAGCAACACCTTGCCAGCAGGAGAAAGCTGCAAGCGCTGGCGTTCACGTACGAATAGCTCGACGCCGAGCTGCTCCTCCATTTGCTTGAGGCGCGTCGACAGGTTCGATGGCACTCGATGCAAGCGCTCAGCCGCGCGCGTAATGGAGCCCTCTTCCGCCACCGCCTGGAAAATGCGCAATTGACTGAACTCCATACCTTTCTCCAAAACTGAACAAGTTACTCACTATTATTCATTTTTGCAGAAAGTCAATCCGCTTTAGCCTGAGGGTATTCGTTTACCCGCAGGAAAACTGACCATGTCTCCATTAGTCCGCTTACTCGCCAGCTTTGTCGCCCTGATGATGGCGATGGGCATTGGCCGCTTCGCCCTCACTCCCCAAATGCCCCATCTGCTCAGTGAAGGGCAGATCGACCTGACCGGCGCCGGCCTGATTGCCGCCGCCAACTACCTGGGCTACTTCGTCGGCGCGGTGGATTCGATCTTCGCGCGCAGCCACCACCATGTCCGTGGGCGCTTATATGGCGGGTTGTGGCTGTGCGTGCTGCTGACCCTGGCGTCGTACTGGGCCCATGGGTTCTGGCCGCACCTGTTGCTGCGCTTTGGGACCGGGGTCGCGAGCGCCTGGGCGCTGGTGATGATCACTAGCCTGAGCCAGCCGCTGGC
The DNA here is from genome assembly GCF_013387025.1 of Pseudomonas reactans. Lineage (NCBI taxonomy): Bacteria > Pseudomonadati > Pseudomonadota > Gammaproteobacteria > Pseudomonadales > Pseudomonadaceae > Pseudomonas > Pseudomonas reactans. The sequence continues at coordinate 87,899 of NZ_JACAQP010000015.1, forward strand.
GATTGCCGCCGGGCGTCCGCGCCTGGGTGCCTTGGTTTTTGCCGGGCCGGGGCTGGGGATTTTGTTGACCGGTTTGCTGGCGCTGGGCTCCAACCTGATGGGGCAAAACTCGGGCACGTTGTGGCTGGTATATGGCGCGGTGGCGCTGGTGATGTTACTGGCCATCTTGCCGTTCCTGCCCAAGCCTTCTGCGACCGACACGCCTGTTGCCGGCCACACTGATGCAGGCAGCAATGGCAGCATTGCCCACCTGTGCTGGATCTATGTGTTGTATGGTCTTGGCTACATCATCCCGGCGACGTTCCTGTCGCAGATGGCCAGCGCGCAATTCAAAGGTGCCTGGCAAGCCGACCTGTTCTGGCCATGCTTTGGCCTGGCCGCCGCGATTGGCGTGGTGGTGGCGACCCTGCGCCGCAAGGACCCAGACACCACTCGCCGCTGGCTGATGACTACATTGTGGCTGCAAGCGGCCGGGGTGTTTGCCTGTTTGCTGGGCAATGGCTGGGGCCTGGCACTGGGGGTATTGCTGTGCGGCGGACCGTTCCTGGCTTGCATGCAGTTGGTGATGGCCCGCCTGCGGGACGTTGCCCCCCACGGCTATCAGCGCAGCACCGGACTGCTCACCGCCAGCTTCGCCATCGGCCAATTGAGCGGCCCGCTACTGGCCTCGGTCAGCAGCCACCTGAGTGGCGGGCTGCAACCGGCACTGGTAGTCGCCGGCGCCGGATTACTGGTGGCGGGCTCGATTCTGGTCAGCCGGCAACCAGCGGCGCAGGCACGCGCACCTGTTCACGCCGCGCCAACACCAGGAAAAACAGCCCACCCAGGAAGCAGCCGGTAAACCAGGCGAAGTTGGCCATACCCTGCAACGCCGGGGTAAAGGTGATCGCGACGCCCACCAGCGTCGCGGGCACCAGCGCCTTGACCGCCGTCCAGTTCACGCCGCCGTCGAAGTAGTAGCGCCCACTCGGGCTGTCATCGAACAACGCGTCCACATCGATCTGCTGTTTTTTGATCAGGTAGAAATCCACCAGCAGAATGCCGAACAGTGGCCCAATGAAGGCCGCGAGAATATCCAGGGTGTAGTGGATCATCAGCGGGTTATTGAACAGGTTCCACGGTGTGATGAAGATCGACGCCACGGCGGCGATCATTCCACCCGCGCGCCAACTGATCTTGCTCGGCGCGACGTTGGCGAAGTCAAAGGCCGGGGACACGAAGTTGGCGACGATATTGATGCCGATGGTCGCGGTAACAAATGCAAAGGCGCCCAGCAACACCGCCATGCTGTTATCGATGCGCGAAACCGTGGCGATCGGGTCATGCAGCATTTCGCCAAACACCGGCAAGGTGCCCGAGACGATCACCACGGTCACCAGGGAAAACGCCAGGAAATTCACCGGCAGCCCCCAGAAGTTGCCGCGCCGTACGTCCTGCATGCTGCGGCAGTAGCGGCTGAAGTCGCCGAAGTTCAGGGTCGGCCCGGAGAAGTACGACACCACCAACGCCGTCGCCACGATCACCTGGCCGAATGCCTGCCAACCCGACAGGGATTTCTCTGCCAGGGTGAAGCTGATGTTCGACCAGCCCGCCTTCCACACGATCCAACCCGCCAGGGCGAACATCACCGCGTAGACCACCGGCCCGGCCCAATCGATAAAACGCCGGATGGATTCCATACCGGCCCAGAACACCGCCGCTTGCAACAGCCACAGACTGAGGAAACCAAACCAACCAAGGTAGGACAAGCCCGCGAAATGCGGCTCCGCGTACACCGCCATCTGTGGGAAGAAACGCAGCACCACGATGATCAAGGCGCTCGACGCCAGGTACGTCTGAATCCCGTACCAGGCCACCGCGATCAAGCCGCGAATCACCGCAGGAATGTTCGCACCAAACACACCAAATGACAGGCGACAGATCACAGGATAAGGCACAGCGGCTTGCTGGCTCGGTTTGGCTACCAGGTTGGCGATCACTTGCACGATGCAGATTCCGGCGAGCAAGGCGATCAGCACCTGCCAACTGGCGAGGCCCAGGGCGAAGAGGCTGGCAGCGAACACATAACCGCCGACGCTGTGCACGTCGCTCATCCAGAAAGCGAAGATGTTGTACCAGTTCCACTTTTGCGGCAGCGGGCCCAAGTCCTGGTTGTACAGGCGCGGGCTGTAGCCTTTGGGCAATTGTTCGGTCATCGCGGGGCTCCTCGAAATACCGGCCTGCGCGTCCGTCACGGGGGTGCATACGGGAGGCGGCATGGTTTGTATACGAGGTGTTCAGCAGAATGCGTGCCAATTGAACGCAATCCCTCTGGAACGGTGTTCCAAAGGGAGGGGAACAGGCTTGGATACAGGGCCTACGCTCGGCAACGGTGCACAAAAATCCTGTACACAATCAGCGCTGCACTCGATGTGCACACAGATAACCCACCGTGCAGCAGGCTGCGGTCAGGAAGGTGCCCCACGCCATGTCCATGACCGCCAGCTGCGCAGACCAACCTTGCAGCGTGGCCCAGTTGCTCAAGTCATAGGTGCCATAGGCGACCAGGCCCAACAAGGCGCCCAGGCGTGCAGCGCGTTGCCAACTTGCGCTTGGCAAGACAACGAACACCACGCAACCGAGCATATAAAGCAGATAAAAGAGTGTGGCGGGCAACAGACGGGGTTGGTCCAGCATCAGTGGACCCAGCAGGGACTTATAGGTAGGCCCCATGAGGACACCGAGCCAGAGGCCGTCCAGGATCAGGAAGGCGAACAACGTGCCGAAGTAGCCGAACAGCGATTTCTTGCTCATTGATGCAACCTCTGTAGACGCCGACGGGCGTCTACAGAAGAGCAAAGCGAACTCAGCTTAGTTCAATGCGATCCGCGTGAATCACAATCTGGCCCTGCTTGTACAACGCACCAATGGCCTTCTTGAAGTTGCCCTTGCTCACCCCGAACAAGTTGCTGATCACCGCCGGATCACTCTTGTCGCTGACCGGCAAGCTGCCGTTGTTTTCACGCAACTTGGCGAGGATCTTCGAGTTGAGGCTGGAGGCCGCTTCTTGGCCGACCGGCTGCAGGCTCAGGCTGATGTTGCCATCGGCGCGGATCTCTTTAATAAAGCCCTTCTCTTCTTTCCCTGGGCGCAGGAACTTGAACACTTCGTTCTTGTGGATCAGGCCCCAGTGCTTGTTGTTGATGATCGCCTTGAAGCCCATGTCAGTGGCTTCGGCCACCAGCAGGTCGACCTCCTGGCCCACCTGGTAGTTGGCCGGGGTCTTGTCCAGGTAGCGATCCAGGCGTGCAGTGGCGGTGATGCGCTTGGTGTGTTTGTCGAGGTAGACGTGCACCACGCAGTATTCGCCTGCGGTCATCTGGCGCTTTTCTTCCGAATACGGCAGCAACAGGTCCTTGGGCAAACCCCAGTCGAGGAACACACCAATGCTGTTGACTTCCACCACTTTCAAACTGGCGAATTCACCCACTTGAACTTTGGGTTTTTCAGTCGTGGCGATAAGTTTGTCATCGCTGTCCAGGTAAATGAAAACGTTAAGCCAGTCTTCATCTTCACTGGGAATATCTTTGGGGATATACCGATTAGGCAAGAGGATTTCGCCATCTTGCGCACCGTCCAGGTACAAACCAAAGTTAGTGTGTTTAACCACTTGCAAGCTGTTGTAGCGCCCGACCAAAGCCATTTTCAATACCCTCATTACGTGGGCGGCATTCTACCCGAGTTGCGCTCGCCACGCGCGCGTGCCTGAAAAATCACGGGTTGCCATGGCGCTGCCCCGCCCGTCTGATCAATCGGCCCATTTTTTCCACGCAGTCAGTCGCGGACAGCTGCAGGGTTTCGAGTTAAAACAGTAAGTTAGGGGATTATTTCAAGGATGAACTTCGGCTATTTCTCACCGCCCCAGTTATTCCCGGGGGATATTTGCCAAGCAATTGTCAAGTATTTCCTGTACGATGCCTGGCCAAGTTAATTTTCTACAGGTTAGTGGCCGCCATGCGCGTAAAAGCATCCAACAGCAAAGCAAAGCCAGCTCCCGCCGTTGAAACCAGCGAATCGATCAACAGCCAGATTGCTGCATTCCTCAAGTCCGGCGGCGAAATCCAGCAGATTGCCAAGGGCGTGAGCGGCCAGACTTTCGGCCCATCCAAGCAGATCAGCCTGGGTAAGAAGTAATACCGCGCAACACACCTGGTCCCTAAGCGTCTTGCCATCAAGGCGCTAGGACTAGAGCCCGAAATACCTCTGCAATACCTTCAGAACCACGCGAATCGACGAACGGGCCTCATCGCTTGGCATTCGCCAGTATGCTTGCACACGTCTAGCACGGGCATCTGCCCGACTTTCTCTGTCACTGCTCCTCGCTTTTCATGGAGTGAAGCATGTTCAAACCCTGCATATTCCTGGTCGGTGCCCTGATTGCCAGCCCTCTCGCCGAAGCGCAAATCTTCCAGCGTGAATTGGGTGACTTCGACTTGAAATTGGGCACGACGCCCAGCCGCAGCATGGCCCAGGGCCTGGTCAAGCCAACGTCTCCTGGCAGCGACTCGTTCCATGGCGGGTTGGACTTGAGCCACGACAGCGGCCTGTACTTCGGCCAGTTTTCACCGAACATGGGCCTGTCCTCGTCCAGCAACCTCGAAGTCGATTCCTACATGGGCTTCAAGCACCCCTTCGACCAGACCCTGGGCTACGAAGTGGGTCTGATCCACTACAGCTACCCCAGGCTCAGCCCCCTCGACAGCCAGGAGTTCTACGGCGGCCTGAACCTGCTGGGCAATCGCTTCGGCGCCTCCTTCAGCAACGACCCGGATCGCCAGGACAGCACCCTGTTTGCCGACCTCGGAGGCACCCAGCCGTTCGGCATTGGCGTCAGCATGAAATACACCACTCATCAGTTGGGCACCCCGGTCTCGGTGGACGGCGGCTCCATTCGGGCCTTCAGCGACTGGTCGGTGCAATTCTCCCGGCAGTGGATGGGCGTGGACTTGAACCTGATCTACAGCGATTCCAGCCTCAGCGGCGGGGATTGCTCGGCCTATTCCGGACACAACTCGCAATGCGATGGGCTGTTGACGTTGAAGGCTGCGCGGTCGTTTTATTGAGGGGCTGAACTGTCGCACCCGGCGCGGGTTCACATGTGATAACCCACTCTGCGAAGGACCCGCCCATGCTGCGTCGGCTCAAACTATTGGTGGTACTGCTGACCCTGAGCCTGGTGCTCACCGGTTGCAATCGCGTGGGCCTGGCCTATCGCAACCTCGACGTGATCATCCCCTGGACCCTCAATGACTACCTGGACATGAATGCCGGGCAGAAGAGTTGGTTCAACGACAAGCTCAAGGAACACCTGGCCTGGCACTGCACTACGCAATTGCCGGGTTACCTGGATTGGCTGGACCGCCTGCAACAGATGGCCAACGGCAATCAGGTCACCGACGCCGCGCTTCAGGCGCGGACCACCGAGGCCAAACAGGCCATCGACGAAGTCGCCCGTGAAATCACGCCCTCCGCCATCGAACTGCTCCAAGGCCTGGACGACCAGCAGGTCAAGGAAATGAACGACGCCCTGGCCAAGGACCTGCGCAAGCGCCAGGATGAATACCTCAAGCCGCCCCTGGCCCAGCAGATCAAGGACCGCGCCGAGCGCATGAGCAAACGCCTGGACGCCTGGATCGGCCCGCTCAGCGCCAGCCAGCAGAACCGCGTGACCGCCTGGTCCATCGCTCTGGGCGAGCAGAACGAGGAATGGATCGGCAACCGCGCCCGCTGGCAGGCGCAGTTTATCGACGCCGTGCAACAGCGCAAAAACGCTGACTTCCCACAAAAAATGCAGCAGTTGCTGGTGGACCGCGAAAGCCTGTGGACGCCGCAATATCGCACCGCCTATGCACAGACGGAAGCTGCGGCCCGCAGCCTGATTGTCGACGTGATGGCCGAAAGCACTGTGCAGCAACGGCAGAAACTCACCCAGAAAATCGACAAGGTGCGCAGCGATTTCCAGGCGCTTAAATGCCTGAAGAGCGTGCAGCCCTAACGGGGTGCCAAGGTTCCCAACCAGGCCACCAGCCCCAGGATCAGCACCACCGCCCCAAACTCCAGGGTGATGCTACGACGCAAGGCTTCACGCGCCGCTCGGTGATCGCCCGCCGCCAGCGAGCGTTGAAGCAACGGCGTCAAGTGCGAGCGATTAAGCGCGGCCAGCCCCAACATCAATCCAAACAAGCCCAACTTCAAGCAAAGCAGGATCGCGTAGGCGCCGCCCGTAATGCCATCCAGGTTCGGCCCGACCACAAACAGATAATTCGCCACGCCCGTGCCGATCAGCACCGCGACGAAGACTGCGCCGACACGCTCGAAGCCCGCCAAGGCATGTGCCAACACTGGCACCGCCTGCTCAGAGGTACTTCTCAACATCAGACTGAACGCCGCCAATGCCCCGACCCAACCCGCCGCCGCCAGCAGATGCGCACTGTCGCTGAGGAGATGCCACAGCCCCAAGGAGCCCTCATGCATCACGCCATGCCCGGCCCACGCCAGCGTCACCAGCGCGACGCCGCCGAACAAGCTGGCCAATCGGGTATTCAGCGCAACCAAAACCAGCGCCGAAACACGCAACCACCACGTCCAGCCCAGTTCGGTCTGCCAGAGCATCATCTGCAGGTGCGTCCACAGTGTTGGCCAATCCTCGGCGCCACTCATGGCCTGGGTCATGGACAGCAGCGACGCCAACGACAGCAGCAACCCCAGCGCCGCCAACCGGCGTAGTAGCGGCTTCAGATTCAGCAACCTGCCGTCTGCATACAGGCCAAACAGCCCCAGGCCAAACACCAGCATCAAGTCCAGATAAAGGGCGAAGCGCAGTAACACCGGGACCAGTTCACTCATGGCTGGACGCTGAACACCACGTTGCCAAGGATCGGGTGCGTGTCGGACGACACGGCCCGCCAATCGACCCGATAGGTCCCGGTCGTCAGCGTGGAAGCCGGTTTGATCAGCATCACTTTGGGGTCGGTACTGGCGGCGACACTGGCCTTTACCGGCATCGGCGAATTGGGCATGCCGGGCATATCGGTCATGATCAGCTTGGCACCGGAAAACTGCGTCAACAGGTTTTCCGAGAAGCGCAGTTCAATGACTGCGGGTGCCGCGCCCTGGGCACCGGATGCCGGGCTGGAAGACAGCAGTGTGGGATGGGCTGAAGCCGCCACGCTGGTGCACAACACAACGCCCGCCAGGGCGGTTTTCAACATCGACATGCAAGGCTCCAGGCCGCTCGTGGCGGCGAGTTATAGGAAAAATAGAAACGTCAGAACCACAGGCGCACACCCACGACCCAGCGCACTTGGTTCGTGTCTTCGCCTTCATCCCTGGCGTATTGCGCGGTCTGGCCGTAGCTGCGATTCCAGGTCACACCCACATAGGGCGCAAATTCGCGGCGCACTTCATAACGCAGCCTCAGTCCCAGCTCACTGTCCGACAGGCCCGAACCGACGCCACGCTGTGGATCGCTGCGCCCATAGAAGTTGAGTTCGGCAGTGGGTTGCAGGATCAGCCGATTGGTCAGCAGGAAGTCGTAGTCGCCCTCCAGCCGCGCAGCAGTGCGCCCTGCCTCACCGACAAACGCCGTGGCTTCGGCTTCAAAGTTGTAAAGAGCCATGCCCTGCGCGCCGAACGCGGCCCAGGTCTGGCCGTCACCGGGTTTGAAGTCCTGGCGCACACCGCCGACCAGGTCCCACCAAGGACTGATGGCATGCCCCCACAACGCCTGGACTTCAGCGCTTTCGGTGCGACCGGCGCTGCGCTCGCCTTCACTGCGCAGCCACAGGCGATCGATATCGCCGCCGACCCAGCCCTTGATATCCCAGTTCAGCGCGCCCTCACCCTCGCCGCCCTGCCATTCCAACTGGTTGATCAGCAGCAGGGAATTGATGCCACTGTCGTGAACCCTATGCCCACCGGGCGCGGTGTAGACCGCAGCGCGATCGGCGTCAGTCAACACGGGAATCGGTGTGCGACTCTCGGTAAGCGCCGGTGTCGCCGGGCTCATGCCCTGGAACTCGTCGGCCTGCGCCAGCGGAGCAAACGCCAGCGCAAGCAAAACAGGTAAAACTCGACGGCTCATGCTCGCGTCCTCATTCATGCACGCGTACCTCACGGAACATGCCCATTTCCATGTGATACAGCAGGTGGCAGTGATAGGCCCAACGCCCCAGCGCATCGGCGGTCACCCGGTAGCTGCGCCGGGAACCCGGCGGCATGTCGATGGTGTGTTTGCGTACCTGGAACTGGCCGTTTTCGTCTTCCAGGTCACTCCACAGACCGTGCAGGTGAATGGGGTGACTCATCATGGTGTCGTTGACCAGCACCAGCCGGACTCGCTCGCCGTAAGTCAGTTGCAAAGGCTCGGCGTCGGAAAACTTCACGCCATTGAAGGACCAGGCGAACTTCTCCATATGCCCGGTGAGGTGCAGTTCAATGGTACGGCTGGGATCGCGTCCGTCGGGGTCTTCAAAGGTGCTGCGCAGGTCGGCATACGTCAGGACACGCCGGCCGTTGTTGCGCAAGCCGATGCCGGGATCGTCGAGCTTGGGCACCGGGCTCATGGCCTGCATATCCACCAGCGGGTTGCCTTGCTCGCTGGCAGGATGGGCCTGCATCGACATGGCACTGTGATCCATGCCCGCCATCTCCGGCATGTCCGCCATGGCGCCGTGATCCATCCCTCCCATGCCCATGTCGTCCATGGTGATCCAGGGGCGCGGGTCCAGTGCCGGCACGGGGGCCGTCGCCCCGGTTTGTCGGGCAAGCGTGCCGCGGGCATAACCACTGCGGTCCATTGACTGTGCAAACAGTGTGTAGGCCGCTGCCGTCGGCTCGACCAGCACATCGAAGGTTTCCGCCACGGCGATACGGAACTCGTCGACGCTCACCGGCTGCACTGGCTGGCCATCGGCGGCGATCACGGTCATCTTCAGCCCCGGAATGCGCACATCGAAGTAGCTCATTGCCGAGCCGTTGATAAAGCGCAAGCGGACCGTCTCGCCAGCCTGAAACACACCGGTCCAGTTGCGCTCCGGCGGCTGGCCGTTGAGCAGGTAGGTATAGGTCTCGCCGCTCACGTCGGCCAGGTCCGTGGGGTTCATCTTCATCTGCGCCCACATTAGACGGTCGGCAGCCGTGGCCGACCAGCCCTGCTTGCCCACATCCCGGATAAAGTCGCCCACGGTGGGTTTGTGCAGGTTGTAGTAATCGGACTGTTTCTTGAGGGTTTTCATCAGCGCGACAGGGTCTTCGTCGGTCCAGTCCGACAGCATCACCACGTAGTCGCGCTGATAGGTGTAAGGCTCGGGCTCTCTAGGCTCGATCACCAGCGGGCCATACACGCCCTGCTGTTCCTGGAACCCGGAATGGCTGTGGTACCAGTAAGTGCCGTGCTGCTTGACTGTGAATTGGTAGACAAACACGCCACCCGGCTCGATGCCCTTGAAGCTCAAGCCCGGCACACCGTCCATGGTCGACGGCAGGAGAATGCCGTGCCAGTGAATCGACGTCGGCTCGGCCAAGCGGTTCTTCACGCGCAAGGTCACGGTGTCGCCTTCGCGCCAGCGCAGCAGCGGGCCGGGCAAGCTGCCATTGATGGTTAGCGCCGTGCGGTGGCGGCCGGTGAGGTTGACGGGAGTCTGGTCGATGAACAGATCAAACTCGGTGCCGGCCAGCACCGTGGGCTGGCCGGGGCTGGTCAAGGCCCAGACCGGGCTGCGCCAGAGCCCAGATCCAGCGAGCAAGCCGCCGGCAGCCAGGCCTTTGACGAAGGTTCGTCGGGAGGTATTGGAGTACATGCCGATTCAATTCCATGAGTTGAATGGCAGCAGATTAGGCAGGGCCGGCTGTCAGCCAGCTTAGCGGCAGATTACCGATCTGACAGTTTCGCCCCGGCGTTGCGAGCGTGCCGGGGCGTAATGGACATCAGGCGATCTGGGCCTTGGAGGCGACCTCGGCGAAGGTCGCCGGGTCCAGCGCGTCGGATTGCTCATCCAGCACCTGGCGTGGGTGATCGTTGCCCGGAATCGAACTGTCGATCAGCGCCAGCAACTGCGCGCCCAGCGGAGTCAGGATGAAATTCTCGCCATTACCGCCCTCATCTTCGGGGCGCGATTCGATAAAACCGCGCTTGAACAGTAGCGCTTCATAATCCGCCGCCGTCTTCTTGAGCGCGTCGAGGTTGCCGGTGGACTCGCCCGCCGTGGCCTTCTCGGCCGCTTCCTGCTCGGCGTATTTGCGCGGGGCGAAGCTGCCCTCGCCGTTCTGCACTTCATGCAGCAGACGTTCGATCAGATCCCAGTTGTAAGTCGTCATCCTGATTCCTCCTGCGGGCGGGTGGAAAGTAGCCCGTTAAGAGGTGTGACCCGCCGCGTCACTGGCCGTTCAGCCCAGGAGACGAGCGTCATTGGCGTGAACTTTCCAGGGACCCACGACCTCCACTGAGTATCACTGCCAAGGAGGTCCACCCATGAAAACCCTGATGAACCTGGCCATCGCCGCCGCGTTGTTGACCGCCCTGCCCGCCTGGGCCTGTACGCCAGACGAGGCTACCGCCAAGCGCGAGCAACTGGCCCAGGAAGTGGCCAAGCTGACCGAGCAGAACCCGACCAAGGCCAAGGAGATGAACGACGAGCTGCAGAAGATGGACCTGGACACCGAAAGCGCGGAATTCCCCGATAAGTGCCAGTTGATCGATGCTCGCCTGAAAGAGCTCAAGGAAGCAGCCGCCAAGGCCAAGAACTGACGGCATAAAAAAACCGGACAATCGTCCGGTTTTTTCACATCACCTGCGCCTTATTCGGCAGCCGGGGCTTCCGGCTTGCGGCGCTTGAGCGGCGCCATGCCGTCCTTGCTGACGAGCGACAGGTTGTCGGTCTTCGGTCGGTTGGCGATCTTGCGCTTGGTCGGCGACTTCGCGCCGGTTTTCTTCTTGTCGCCCTTGGCGTCGGTCTTTTTCTTCTTCACGCCAACGGCCTTGCCCGACGCCTTGACCTTCTTCGGCCCGGTGTAGGTGCCTTTGACTTCCTTGATGGTGCGGCGATCGAACGATTGCTTGAGGTAGCGCTCGATGCTCGACATCAGGTTCCAGTCGCCGTGGCAGATCAGCGAGATGGCCAGGCCGTCATTGCCGGCACGCCCGGTACGCCCGATACGGTGCACATATTCGTCGCCACTGCGCGGCATGTCGAAGTTGATCACCAGGTCCAGGCCGTCCACGTCCAGGCCACGGGCGGCGACGTCGGTGGCCACCAGGATTTTCACGCCACCCGCCTTGAGGCGGTCGATGGCCAGCTTGCGATCCTTCTGGTCTTTCTCGCCGTGCAGCACGAACGCCTTGTATTCCTGGGCCACCAGGCGGCCATAGATGCGGTCGGCGGCGGCGCGGGTGTTGGTGAACACGATGGCTTTCTGATAGGTCTCGTTGGCCAGCAGCCAGTTGAGAATCTGCTCTTTGTGCACATTGTGGTCAGCGGTGACGATCTGCTGGCGCGTGGTCGCGTTCAGGTCGCTGACGTTGTTGACCTGCAGGTGCTCAGGGTTGTTCAGCACCTTGGCGACCATGTCGCGCAGGGTCGAACCACCGGTGGTGGCGGAGAACAGCATGGTCTGCTGGCGATTGACGCATTCGCCCACCAGACGCTGCACGTCATCGGCAAAGCCCATGTCGAGCATGCGGTCGGCTTCGTCCAGCACCAGCACTTCGACTTCCTTGAGGTCGAGGTTGCCGGCGTTGAGCTGCTCGATCATGCGGCCCGGGGTGCCGATCAGGATGTCCGGCACCTTGCGCAGCATGGCGGCCTGGACCTTGAAGTCTTCACCGCCGGTGATGATGCCGGACTTGATGAAGGTGAACTGCGAGAAACGCTCGACTTCCTTCAGGGTCTGCTGGGCCAGCTCGCGAGTCGGCAGCAGGATCAGGGTCTTGATGCTGACGCGAACCTTGGCCGGGCCGATCAGGCGGTTCAGCACCGGCAGGACGAAAGCAGCGGTCTTGCCGCTACCGGTTTGAGCTGTCACCCGCAGGTCACGCCCTTCGAGCGCGAGCGGGATGGCCGCTGCTTGCACAGGCGTAGGCTCGACAAATTTAAGCTCGGCCACGGCTTTGAGCAGGCGTTCGTGCAGGGCGAATTGGGAAAACACGGGTGCTACCTCGAAGAAATACAAAAAATCAGCTGCATAGGTTACCGGTTTCGGGCGCCCAAACCGAGTTTCTTTACGCGAACAGTGCTAATCGACCGCTTTTTTGTCAGGGCATTTGTCCATGACATCAACTTTGTTGCACTTAAATGCTCTAATCGCCCCGTGTTGTCTTATAGAAGAATCGGTTTCACCCATGGATATCAAACAGCTCTGGCTCAACGTCCAAGACCTCTGGGGCGCCCTCGACGAACACCCGCTGCTGCATGCCAGCCTCGGCTTGCTGGTGTTGCTGGTGGTGGCCCTGTTGCTCGGACGAGTGGCACGTTACCTCATCCTCCACGCCGTCAAACTGCTCGGCCGGCAACCGGCCCTGCACTGGCTCAACGACCTGCGGCACAACAAGGTGTTCCACCGCCTGGCGCAGATGACGCCGTCGCTGGTGATTCAGTTTGGCCTGTACCTGGTGCCAGACCTGAGCAAGACCGCCATCCTGTTCATCGGCAATGTGGCCCTGGCGATCACCATCCTGTTCCTGGTGCTGGCCGTCAGCGCCCTGCTCAACGCCCTGCTGGACATCTACGCCCGCACCGAACACGCGCGCACCCGCTCGATCAAGGGCTACGTGCAGTTGGCGAAGATGGTGCTGTTCGTGTTTGGCGCGATCATCATCGTCGCCACCCTGATCGACCGCTCGCCACTGTTGCTGCTGTCAGGGCTTGGCGCCATGTCGGCGGTGATCCTGTTGGTATACAAGGACACGCTGTTGTCGTTCGTCGCCAGCGTGCAGTTGACCAGCAACGACATGCTGCGGGTCGGCGACTGGATCGAAATGCCCCAGGTCGGCGCGGATGGTGACGTGGTGGACATCACCCTGCACACGGTCAAGGTGCAGAATTTCGACAAGACCATCGTCTCCATCCCCACCTGGCGCCTGATGTCCGAGTCGTTCAAGAACTGGCGCGGCATGCAGGCCTCCGGTGGGCGACGCATCAAGCGCAGCCTGTTCATCGACGCCAGCGGCGTGCGCTTCCTGCGTGACGATGAGGAAGTACGCATGACCCAGGTGCACCTGCTTACCGACTACATCGGACGCAAACAGGCCGAACTCAAGGCCTGGAACGAAGCCCAGGGCCACAGTGCGCAGCTCTCGGCCAACCGCCGCCGCATGACCAACCTCGGCACCTTCCGCGCCTACGCCCTGGCCTACCTGAAAAGCCACCCAGACATCCAGCCGAACATGACCTGCATGGTGCGCCAGATGCAAACCACCGCCCAGGGCGTGCCGCTGGAGATCTACTGCTTTACCCGCACCACGGCGTGGGCGGATTACGAGCGTATCCAGGGGGATATTTTTGATTACCTGCTGGCGGTACTGCCGGAGTTTGGCTTGAGCCTGTATCAGCAGCCGAGTGGGAATGACTTGCGTGCGGGGGTGTTGCCGGCGATTTTGGGGGCCAGTCATTTACCCACGCTGGAAAACAAATCTGCCTGACGCCACCACAACCCACTGTGGGAGCGGGCTTGCTCGCGAAAGCGGTGTGTCAGTCAGCACATTCTTTTCTGACAAACCGCCTTCGCGAGCAAGCCCGCTCCCACAGGGGGTTCAGTGGTGGGCTGGCTGTTTGCGCACACCCAACCGGCTGATCCACACCGCCCCCAGAATCACCAACCCGCCCAACGCCAACCGCCCCAGCGGCTCATGCTGGTTCCAGATCAGCAAGTTCAGCAGCAACCCCACAGGCACATGCAGGTTATTCATCACCGCCAGCGTGCCGCCCTGCACCAGGCAAGCACCCTTGTTCCACCAGTACATGCCCAGCGCGGTGCTCACCAGCCCGAGGAACACCAGCACACCCCATTGCAGTGGCGCATCGGGCAGGTAGTTGGCCTTGCCAAACATCAGGAACGCCGGCAGCACCACCAGCAATGCGCCCACATAGAAGAAACCAAAGCGGCGGTAATGCGGCAGTTCGCTTGGGTAGCGTTTGACCAGGTGCTTGTACATCACCTGTCCGGCGGCGTAGGTGAAGTTGGCCAGTTGCAGCAGCAGGAAGCCTCCCAGGAAGTGCGGAGTGATCTGGTCGAAACGGATCACCGCCGCGCCCGCCACCGCAACCAGCGCGGCAATCAACGCCCAGGGGTTGAAGCGCCGGTTGAGCGCATCCTCGATGAGCGTCACGTGCAAGGGCGTGAGAATGGTGAACAACAACACTTCCGGCACCGTAAGCACGCGAAAGCTCAGGTACAGGCACACGTAGGTCACGCCGAACTGCAACGCGCCGATCACCAGCAGACCGCGCATGAAGCCCGGTTCCACCGAGCGCCAGCGGGTCAGCGGGATGAATACCAAGCCGGCCAGCAGCACGCGCACCAGCACGGCGAAATAGCTGTCGACGTGACCGGCGAGGTATTCGCCGATCAAGCTGAAGGAAAATGCCTGAATCAGGGTGACAACCAGTAAGTAGCCCATGCGCGCCTCGTTTCGAATGGGCGGGACATTAAAGGTTTTCGGCGGTTGAAGAAACTCGGGGCAAAAAAAACCCGACCTCGCTAAAGCGGCAGTCGGGCAGGAGCACTCAGGAGCAAAAGTGCAAAGGGAGGTTCGTTACGCGTACTTGAAGGGCTTGCGTGGAGCTAGATAAACATCACGGGATTATCTGGCGATTAAAGGATCACGCTACCTGTGCCAACAACGCCTTGGCGTGGTTGATGCCCTTTTCCTGGAAGTCCCCACTCAGGTTCACCCCTTCGGCGTGGATGAAGGTCACGTCGTGAATCCCGATAAACGCCATGACCTGACGCAGGTAAGGTTCCTGGTGATCGGAGCTGGCCCCGGTGTGAATGCCGCCGCGCGCGGTGAGCACGATGGCACGCTTTCCGGTCAGCAGACCCTGTGGTCCGGTGGCGGTGTACTTGAAGGTCACACCGGCCCGCAACACGTGATCCAGCCAGGCTTTGAGGGTGCTGGGGATAGCGAAGTTGTACATCGGCGCCGCCATCACCAGAACGTCGGCAGCCAGCAGCTCATTGGTCAATTCGTCCGAGCGGTCCAGGGACGCCTGCTCGCTGTCGTTTCGCTGATCCGCCGCTTTCATCCAGCCGCCGAGCAGGTTGGCGTCCAGGTGTGGAACCGGGTTGAGGGCCACATCGCGCACGGTGATCTGATCGGCCGGGTGAACGGCCTGCCATTGGCTGATGAATTGCTGGGTCAGTTGGCGGGAAATCGAATCCTGCTGGCGAGCACTGCTTTCGATGATCAGAACATTGGACATGGCTTTGTAGGCTCCATCGGAAATTGCTGTAAGGCGATGGAGTGGAGATTAAACAGAGCCAATTCGATAAAAAAGCGCAAAAAACTGCTATAACCCATCTATAAATTTGTTTATAAGCGGAGCATGCTCCGCTGCTCGGTCACTTCGGTGCGCAAGCCAGGGCGATCCGCATCTTGATAATGGCGCGGTTGAACTTGACCGTGGTGTTGGTGCTTTTGCCTGCTGGCACCGTGACCGTGCGGCGACGCGGCGATTCCGGGCCGTTGGTGAAGATTACCGAGCAAACGGCATCGTTGGTGCCGTAGTTATTGAGCTGGATCGAGCTGATATCACCGTCCACATCGGAGGGGGTGTAATCGATGCTGACGCCGTCGATCTTTTTGGTCACGTCGATGGGGTAGGCAAACGCACTCAACGGCAGCAACGCCAGCAACACACAACAGAATTTTCTCATTCGGCAGTCTCCAATAAGGACTGTCAGCTTAGGACAAGAGGAACCCATCTTGAAAGCGCCCCGCGTTACCCTCGATCAATGGCGCACGCTGCAAGCCGTGGTCGACCATGGCGGCTTCGCCCAGGCGGCCGAAGCGCTGCACCGTTCGCAGTCCTCGGTGAGCTACACCGTGGCCCGCATGCAAGACCAGCTCGGCGTGCCGCTGCTGCGCATTGACGGGCGCAAGGCGGTGCTCACCGACGCCGGTGAAGTGCTGTTGCGCCGCTCCCGGCAGTTGGTGAAAAACGCCAGTCAATTGGAAGACCTCGCCCACCATATGGAACAAGGCTGGGAAGCCGAGGTACGTCTGGTGGTGGACGCGGCCTATCCAAACGCTCGCCTGGTGCGCGCGCTCACCGCGTTCATGCCGCAGAGCCGGGGTTGTCGTGTGCGCCTGCGTGAAGAAGTGCTGTCGGGCGTGGAAGAGTTGTTGCTCGATGGCATGGCCGACCTGGCCATCAGCGGGTTCATTATCCCCGGCTACCTGGGCACGGAAATGAGTGATGTGGAGTTCATCGCCGTGGCCCATCCTGACCACTCATTGCATCGTCTGAACCGCGAGCTGAGCTTCCAGGACCTGGAAAGCCAGATGCAGGTGGTGATTCGCGACTCCGGCCGCCAGCAACCGCGTGATGTAGGCTGGCTTGGCGCCGAACAGCGCTGGACCGTCGGCAGCCTGGCCACCGCCGCCACCTTCGTCAGCAGCGGCCTGGGCTTTGCCTGGCTGCCGCGCCACCTGATCGAACGCGAAATGAAGGAAGGCCTGCTCAAGCAGCTACCCTTGGAAAAGGGTGGAAGCCGCAACCCGACGTTCTACCTGTACTCAAACAAGGACAAACCCTTGGGGCCCGCCACGCAGATCCTCGTGGAACTGCTGCGCACCTTTGACACCGCCCCGTTGGACGCGCCTTTCGCCGCCCCGCAGCAAGCCTGAAACGGAGTTCATGCATGGCCTGGTTCGATCACGAAGGATGCAGCCTGCACTACGAGGAATACGGCCACGGTACGCCGCTGATCCTGATCCACGGCCTGGGCTCCAGCAGCCAGGATTGGGAACTGCAGATTCCGGTGCTGGCCAGGCATTACCGACTGATCGTGGTGGATGTGCGCGGCCATGGCCGTTCGGACAAACCGCGCGAACGCTACAGCATCCAGGGCTTCACCTTTGATCTGCTGGCGCTGATCGAACACTTGGACCTGCCACCCGCCCATGTGGTCGGCCTGTCCATGGGCGGCATGATCGCCTTCCAACTGGCAGTGGACGAACCCGCGCAGGTCAAGAGCCTCTGCATCGTCAACAGCGCGCCAGAGGTGAAGGTGCGCAGTGCCGATGATTACTGGCAATGGGCCAAACGCTGGAGCCTGGCACGTGTGCTCAGCCTGGCCACTATCGGCAAGGCGCTGGGCGACCGTTTGTTTCCCAAGCCGGAGCAAGCCGACCTGCGCCGCAAGATGGCCGAACGCTGGGCAAAAAACGACAAACGTGCTTATCTCGCCAGCTTCGATGCCATTGTGGGCTGGGGCGTGCAGGAACGACTTTCCAGAATCACCTGTCCAACCCTGGTCATCAGCGCCGACCACGATTACACCCCCGTGGCGCAAAAAGAAAACTATGTAAAACTGCTGCCCGATGCGCGACTGGTGGTGATCGAGGATTCCCGCCATGCCACGCCCTTGGACCAACCCGAAGTCTTTAACGCAACCCTGCTCGATTTTCTAAAGACAGTCGAAACCACTACCCAGGATCACTGACCCATGTTGAAAAAAATCGCCTTCTTTGCCGGTTCCGTACTGTTCGCCGCCAACCTGATGGCCGCCGAGCCCGCCAAGGCGCCCCACGTATTGATCACCACCACCAACGGCGACATCGAGATCGAACTGGACCCGGTCAAGGCGCCGATCAGCACCAAGAACTTTCTGGCCTATGTCGACAAGGGCTTCTACACCAACACGATTTTCCACCGCGTGATCCCAGGCTTCATGGTCCAGGGCGGCGGGTTTACCGCACAGATGTCGCAGAAGCCGACCGAAGCACCGATCAAGAACGAAGCCAGCAACGGCCTGCATAACGTGCGTGGCACCCTGTCGATGGCGCGCACCAATGACCCGAATTCGGCCACCAGCCAATTCTTCATCAACGTGGCCGACAATGCGTTCCTCGACCCGGGCCGCGATGCCGGTTACGCCGTCTTCGCCAAAGTGGTCAAGGGCATGGACGTGGTTGATGTGATCGTCAACTCGCAGACCACCACCAAGCAGGGCATGCAGAACGTGCCAATCGATCCTGTTGTGATCAAGTCGGCCAAGCGCATCGACTGAGGTCAGCAGGGCGTTCTTCAGGTAGTCCCGCGCGCTGCCCACTAGGCCGCGCGCGCATTTGAAAGGAGAGCCCGCCCCGCGGGCGTCAACCCTAATGCTCTATCGTCGTTTTGAACAACTGATCGATATTTTCCGCGACGCCCCCAGCGAAGCCCCGCCCGACAAAGTCTTGCCCTTCTACCTCTACTACCTGCGCCAGGTGTGGCCGCATTTCGCCGCCTTGCTGGTGGTGGGCCTGATCGGGGCGCTGATCGAAGTCGCGCTGTTCAGCTACCTGAGTCGCATCATCGACCTGGCTCAGGGCACGCCGCCGGCCAACTTCTTCCAAGTGCACAGCACCGAGCTGATCTGGATGGCCGTGGTCGCCCTGCTGCTGCGCCCGATTTTCGGTGCCCTGCATGACCTGCTGGTGCACCAGACCATCAGCCCCGGCATGACCAGCCTGATCCGCTGGCAGAACCACAGCTACGTGCTCAAGCAGAGCCTGAACTTCTTCCAGAACGACTTCGCCGGGCGTATTGCCCAGCGCATCATGCAAACCGGCAACTCCCTGCGCGACTCTGCCGTGGCGGCAGTGGATGCGATCTGGCACGTGGCGATCTACGCCATCAGCTCCTTGGTGCTGTTTGCCGAAGCTGATTGGCGCCTGATGATCCCGCTGGTGACCTGGATCATTTGCTACAGCCTGGCGCTGCGCTATTTCGTGCCACGGGTGAAGGAGCGCTCGGTGATTTCCTCCGAAGCGCGCTCCAAATTGATGGGTCGCATCGTCGACGGCTACACCAACATCACCACCTTGAAGCTGTTCGCCCATACCCGTTATGAGCAGGAATACGCCAAGGAAGCGATCATCGAGCAAACCGAAAAAACCCAGCTGGCCAGCCGCGTCGTTACCAGCATGGACATCGTGATCACCACCATGAACGGCCTGCTGATCGTCACCACCACCGGCCTGGCCCTGTGGTTGTGGACGCAGTCGCTGATCTCGGTGGGCGCGATTGCCCTGGCCACGGGTTTGGTGATCCGTATCGTCAACATGTCCGGCTGGATCATGTGGGTGGTCAACGGCATTTTCGAGAACATCGGCCAGGTGCAGGACGGCCTGAAGACCATCGCCCAGCCACTCGCCGTGATCGACCGCGACAACGCCCCGCGCCTGAGCGTGCCACGGGGCGAAGTGCGTTTCGAACAGGTGGACTTCCACTACGGCAAGAAGAGCGGAATCATTGGCGGCCTGAACCTTGAGATCAAGGCCGGTGAAAAGATCGGCCTGATCGGGCCGTCGGGTGCCGGCAAGTCGACGTTGGTCAACCTGCTGCTACGCCTGTACGACCTGCAAGGCGGACGCATCCTGATCGATGGCCAGAACATCGCCGACGTGGCCCAGGAATCCTTGCGCGAACAGATCGGCATGATCACCCAAGACACTTCATTGCTGCACCGTTCGATCCGCGACAACCTGCTGTACGGCAAGCCCGACGCCACCGACGAAGAACTCTGGGCCTCCGTGCACAAGGCGCGTGCCGATGAGTTCATCCCGCTGCTGTCGGACTCCGAAGGCCGTACCGGGCTGGATGCGCATGTCGGTGAGCGCGGGGTGAAGCTCTCTGGCGGGCAACGTCAACGTATCGCCATTGCCCGCGTGCTGCTCAAGGACGCACCGATCCTGATCATGGACGAAGCCACCTCCG
Source organism: Pseudomonas reactans (assembly GCF_013387025.1). Classification (NCBI taxonomy): domain Bacteria; kingdom Pseudomonadati; phylum Pseudomonadota; class Gammaproteobacteria; order Pseudomonadales; family Pseudomonadaceae; genus Pseudomonas; species Pseudomonas reactans. The sequence goes on from NZ_JACAQP010000015.1 coordinate 107,857, forward strand.
CGCTGGATTCGGAAGTGGAAGCGGCCATCCAGGAGAGCCTGGAAACCCTGATGCAAGGCAAGACGGTGATTGCGATCGCGCACCGGTTGTCGACCATTGCACGGATGGACCGCCTGGTGGTGCTTGAGAAAGGCCAGATTGCCGAGAGCGGCAGCCACGCCGAGTTGCTGGCCCATGGCGGACTGTATGCGCGGTTGTGGCAGCACCAGACCGGAGGTTTTGTCGGCATCGACTAACCCCTCTCACTGTAGGAGCGAGCTTGCTCGCGAAAAACGTCAACGATAACGATAACGCGGGCAGTCTGGTTTTAAGTGGCGTCCTGGCGTTCTTCGCGAGCAAGCTCGCTCCTACACTTTTGCCGCAATCCTGCTGTAATCAGTGCAGTGCCCAGAGGGGCGCTGAAGTAAATCTGCAAGGAGCATCACTGATTTACGGATCCGGTAGAGCGATCTATCAAGGACGGGTTGCATGTCTTTGTTCAAGCGTTCAATCACAGAGGGGCTAGGTACATTTTGGTTGGTGTTGGGCGGTTGTGGGAGTGCGGTGCTGGCCGCAGCGTTCCCTGCAGTCGGGATCGGGTTGTTGGGTGTGTCCCTGGCATTCGGGCTCACGGTGCTGACCATGGCCTTCGCCATCGGGCACATCAGCGGCTGCCACCTCAACCCGGCCGTGTCAGTGGGGTTGGTGGTAGGCGGACGATTTCCTGCCAGGGAACTGCCCGCGTACATCGTGGCGCAGGTGGTCGGCGGTACGATCGCCGCTGCGTTGCTGTATTTCATTGCCAGCGGCAAACCGGGGTTCGAACTGGCATCGGGCCTGGCGTCCAACGGTTATGGCGAGCATTCGCCGGGCGGTTATTCGATGGCCGCGGGCTTTGTCAGTGAGCTGGTGATGACCGCCATGTTCGTGGTGATCATCCTCGGCGCCACCGATCGCCGTGCCCCGCCGGGCCTTGCACCCATCGCCATCGGCTTGGCGCTGACACTCATCCACCTGATCTCCATTCCCGTGACCAACACCTCGGTCAACCCGGCGCGCAGTACCGGCCCTGCCCTGATCGTCGGCGGGTGGGCGATCCAGCAGTTGTGGATGTTCTGGCTCGCGCCGATCCTTGGCGCGTTAATCGGTGGGGTTACCTATCGATGGCTTGGCAAGGAAGAGCAGGGCTGACGCAACAGGGGTTCAGCCCTGCCGATAAGGCAGGGCTGCCCATTTCGGGCGACCTTTCACCCTTGATGGGCCTGCATGTACTGGCGCAATAGCTGGTTGATACGCGTCTGGTAACCAGATCCCTGACCTTTGAACCACTCCAGTACATCAGCATCCAGCCGAATAGTGACCGCCTGCTTTACTGGAACACGTAACTCAGCACGCCGGAAAAAATCGGCATCCAGCTCAGGGATATCGCTGGTATCGATCTCTTTATCATTCATCTTGGCCAAGCGCTCCCAATCAGTTTTCGATGTTTGCGTCATAATATTTGGCCTCCTTCTTGGTTGCTTTTCGGGCGGAGATGATACGGATCACATCACCACATCGTTCGGTGTATACGACCACACCTATTAACAATTTGATCCAGCCAATACTAATCCAACGCTCCTCGCCATAATCCGCTCGATCATCGCGTAAGGCCAGCATTGGGTGCCTAAAGATATCCGGGACGTCATTGAAATCGATGCCGTGCTTAACAATATTGGCGTTATTTTTGGATTCATCCCACTCAAATAACATGGCACATCCTGTATGTACCTTTGTACATACAGGATAACGATTTCAGTCTTGGTTTGAAGCGCCGCCAGACCAGTGGTTCAGCCCTGCCGATAAGGCAGAGCTGCCCTCGCTTCCTGCGCATACGCCACAATCCCCACCCGCTCACGCTCCAAAAAATCCTCCACGGCACTCTTCAACCCCGGATGGCGCAGATAATGCCATGACCGTGTAATCACCGGTTCAAACCCACGAATCAGCTTGTGCTCGCCCTGTGCCCCCGCGTCGAAGCGTTGCAGGCCGTGGGCGATGGCGTAGTCCATGCCCTGGTAGAAGCAGGTTTCGAAGTGCAGACGATCGAACTCTGCCAGGCAGCCCCAGTAGCGGCCGTAGAAGCTGTCGTCGCCGATCAGGCTGAAGGCCATGGCCACCGGGCGAGTGCCTTGTTTGGCCAGGACCACGCGAATCGCTTCGGGCATGCGCTCGGCCAGCAGGCTGAAGAACGCGCGGGTCAGGTACGGGGATTGGCGGCGGATGGCGTAGGTGTTGGCATAGCAGGCGTAGACAAAATCCCACTGGGCTTCGCTCAGCTCATGGCCTTGCAGCCACTCGAAGTCGATGCCCTGCCCCGCCACTTGTTCGCGCTCTTTACGCATCTGTTTACGTTTGCGTGAACTCAGCGCATCAAGAAAATCCTGGAAGTCTCGATAACCCCGATTCTGCCAGTGAAACTGACAACCCAAACGCTGCAGCCAGCCCGGTTGTTGGGCCAGCGCCGCATCGGCCAATTCGTTGGTGAAGTTGATGTGGGCACTGGAGAGCCCTTCGATTTCCAGGTAACCCGGCAGACTTTTCAGCAGCTCAAAACCATCCTCTGCACTCGCCGCCAACAGGCGTGGCCCACTGACCGGGCTGAACGGCACGGCGGTCAGCAGCTTAGGGTAATACTCAATGCCAGCCCGCTCACAGGCATCCGCCCAACCGTGATCAAACACGTATTCGCCATAGGAATGCCACTTGCGATAACTGGGCAGTGCCGCCACCAGCCGATCACCTTCCCAATGCAACAAATGCTCCGGCTGCCAGCCCGATTGCGGGCCCAGGCTGGCGCTGTCTTCCAATGCGCTCAGAAAGGCGTGCCGTACGAACGGCTGGGCCTGTGGCACCAGCGCATCCCAGGCTTGCGGGGCGATCTCGGACAGGCTGTCCAGGCGTTGCAACGGCATCGGCATCCTCACTACTTCAGGGCGTGAAAGCCTGGCGAGTATCGCTGATTGCCGGCCTTGGCACACCCCTGTTTCGCGCGACAAGGCTCTAAACCAATAGTTCCGAACGTGAAAAATTTGTCATCTAGATGACATCACTTCGCCACTGCGCCGTCATAAACGATCGTGATACTGACGCCTGTTTTTAGAGCGCCTGGTTCTACCCGGCGGCTATTTTTCCGTCCGTCATCGGTCGGTTGTGTCCTGGATGGTTTGCCATCCCTCCTCACTTTCGGAGATTGATATGCGTCTTGCTTCCACTAAAACTGCGGCGGTCCTGTGCGGCGGCCTGTTACTGGCCCTGAGCGTTCCGGCCAGCGCTGCAGTCGACGCTAAATTGCTCGACATGCTCAAGGCCAACGGCCAAATCACCAATGCCCAGTACAGCGAACTGCAAGCTGAACTGGCACGGGACCAGAAAGAGCAGCAGATCGCACGGCAAGCTCAACAAGAGACCAACGAACAGATCGCGGCCACCGCGAAGAAAACCAACGAGCTGAGCAGCTTCGACCAGAAGCTGGCCTGGGCGGCCAAGACTCAGTTCAAGGGTGACGTACGTTTCCGTCAGGAAACCGTGAAAATTCAGGGCGAATCCAACAACGGCGGCCGCGACAAGGACCGTCAGCGCATCCGTGCTCGCCTGGGCGCTTACACCGAGATCAACTCGCAAGTCGACACCGGCATCCGTATCGCCACCGGCAGCAGCGACGATGCGCGCTCGACCAACCAGGACCAGGACAACTACTTCGACAAGAAATCGATCTGGCTGGACCTTGGCTACATCGACTACCACCCGGACCAGATCAAGAACCTGCACGTGATCGGCGGCAAGATGCTGCAACCGTGGGTGAACATGGGCGACGTCATCTGGGATAGCGACATCAACCCTGAAGGCCTGGCACTGACCTACAAATACCCTCTGGGTAGCAGCGCCGAGCTGTTCGGTAGCATCGGTAACTACAACCTCAAGGACAACGTCGACGGCGACGGCGTGCAATTCCGCCACGACCTGCGCCTGACCTCTGGCCAGTTGGGGACGCGCTTCTCGGTCACCGACAACCTGAAAATGACCTTGGGCGGCAGCGTCTACGCCTACCAGAACGACAAGGACAGCCGTTGCACAACCACCACCACGCCTTGCGCACTGGCGGTCAACGGCAACTCGGCCGACAACCAGTTCCGCCTGTATGAAGGCTTTGCCCAAGCCGACATCGGCGGCCTGGCAGTACCGCTGGCGTTCTACGGCCAGTACGTGAAAAATAACGACGCCGTGACCGACCAGGACACTGCCTGGCTGATCGGCGCCAAGTCGAAAGTGTTCGGTTTCAATCTGGACTACAACTATCGCGACATTCAGCGTAATGCCGTGGTGGGTGCCTTCACCGACTCGGACTTCGCCAACGGCACCACCGGTTCGCGCGGTCACAAGATGAAGGTCAGCTACGACATCGACAAGAACTTCGCGCTCGGTGCTACCTACTTCCTGACCAAGGCCGACTACGCCAGCCGCACCCAGCGTGACGCCAACACCAACACCCTGCAGTTGGACGCAGAAGCCAAGTTCTAAAGGTAAGTGTTAAAAACCTTGGGCCAGGACGGCCCGAGGTAGCAGCAACAGTCTTGCGTGGGTGGAACGGTCCCCATCATCCGTCCGGTCCCCCCATGCGAGCCTGATTATTCCCCGCCTTTGTGATCCTTGAGTCGCTCTTGCGCCAACCGCTGCGCCAAGGCCTCCACACCCTCTACCGGCTCATCCGGCATTATCTTCAGCGTCGCCTGCATCAGGCGCATCTGGCGGATAAACCGGCGGCAGTTCGGGCAGAACATCAAGTGATGACGCACCAGCAGACGCTCGCGAAAGGTCAATTGCCCATCGAGATAGTCACTGGAACGTGCCACTTGTTCTTTACAGGTCAACATTCGCCCGTTTCCTCAAAATGCTCCACCGTGGCGAAGACTTTAAGCCGTGCTCGATGCAACAGCACACGGACATTGGAGAGCGACAGCGTCAGAAGATTACAGATCTCTTCCAACTCCAACCCCTGGCGCTCACGCAGCACCAGCACGCTGCTCTGCAACTCAGACAGACTCAGCAACGTATGCTCCAGGCATTTACGCAGTTCATCCTCGGTCAGCAGGGCTTCCGGAGTGTCCTGGTGCCAGGCGTAGGGGGCGACGGCCCAATGACCATCGTCGGGGGTGAAGCGATCATCACCAATAGTGCCATGGGGCGAAGGCAGGTCGTCGAGCAACACTTCGCGACGATTCTGCTTATAGCGCCCCTTGGCGGCGTTGGCGGTGATGGTCAGCAGCCAGGTCTTGAGGCTGGAACGCCCTTCGAACTTGGCCAGGTTGCGCACCACCGACAGCCAGGCGTCTTGCACGACTTCGTCGGCGTGACGCTGGCCGACAATGGCATAAGCCACCGCCCGCATGGCGCTCTGGTAAGTGGTGACCAATTCCTTGTAGGCCCGCTGCTCACCCTTGAGCAGGCGTTCAAGCAGGTGCGCGTCGTCCGCTGCTGCCATTCATGACCTCGATTGTCTTAGCGTTTGCGCAGGATCACGCTGCCGATCGAATAGCCCGCGCCAAACGAGCTGAGTACCGCCACGGAGCCCTTGGGCAAATCGTCCTGGTATTTGTGGAACGCAATCACCGAGCCCGCCGAACTGGTATTGGCGTAAGTATCGAGGATCACTGGCGCTTCTTCCACCGAGGCTTCACGGCCCAGCAGTTTCTTCACGATCAGGTGGTTCATGCTCAGGTTGGCCTGGTGCAGCCAGAAGCGCTTCACATCGGCCACGTTCAGCTGGTTTTCTTGCAAATGCACGCCGATCAGCTCGGCCACCATCGGGCAAACATCGCGAAATACCTTGCGGCCTTCCTGTACGAACAGCTTGTCGGGCGCGCCGATGCCTTCTTCCGCCGTGCGGTTGAGGAAGCCAAAATTGTTGCGGATGTTATTCGAGAACTTGGTCAGCAGCTTGGTGCTCACCACATCGAACTGGTGCTCGGAGGTCGCCAGGTCAGCGCGCTCCAGGATCACGGCAGTGGCCGCGTCACCAAAGATGAAGTGGCTGTCACGGTCGCGGAAATTCAGGTGGCCGGTGCAGACTTCCGGATTGACCATCAAAATCGCCCGCGCCTGGCCCAGTTGGATGCTGTTGGCGGCGTTCTGGATGCCGAAGGTGGCCGAGGAACACGCCACGTTCATGTCAAAACCAAACCCTTCGATACCCAGCGCTTCCTGGACTTCAATAGCGATGGCCGGGTAGGCACGCTGCAGGTTGGAGCACGCGACGATCACGCCGTCGATGTCGGCAGCGGTTTTGCCAGCGCGTTGCAGGGCCTGTTCGGCAGCGCCGACGGCCATCTGGCAGAGCACTGACCATTCGTCGTTGCTGCGCTCGGGCAGGCGTGGGGCCATGCGCTGCGGGTCAAGAATGCCATCCTTGTCCATCACGAAGCGGCTCTTGATGCCCGAGGCTTTTTCGATGAAGGCTGCGCTGGATTCGGTCAGCGGTTGCACATCACCGCGCTCGATGGCGGCGGCGTTATCGCTGTTGAACTGATGCACGTAGGCATTGAAAGACTGCACCAGCTCTTCGTTGGAGATGCTGTTGGCCGGGGTGTACAGGCCAGTGCCGCTGATGACGACGTTATGCACGGTCGTTCCTCTAAATCTGTCAGGCAGAAGATATTGGTACCGTCGTACCAAACTGTAAGTAGTTCGATCCCGCCCAGCGGACATCAAACTGGCATCGCTTTATTCCTTCGCGTCGCAGCCCTTCACGACGATCCCGGCATTTATAGGCGCGAAGTTTGCCACAAACCCTGGGATTTGGCGCCATATGCCAGATAAACACCCTCCGGCTTCCCTTGTAGGAGCGAGCTTGCTCGCGAAGAACTCAAGGACGCCGCGGTCGTCCAGACTGCCCGCGTTATCGTTGACGTTTTTCGCGAGCAAGCTCGCTCCTACAGGGGAGGCAGGTCTTCAGGCTTCTACCAGGCTCCATTGCTTGCTCAAGCGCTTGTCGGAAATCGGCACTTTGGTACCCAGTTGCTGGCCAAACAACGACACGCGATATTCCTCCAACCACCAGCGATAGAGTTCCAGCTGAGGGTCGCGCTTGCCTTCCTGGGCATGCTTTTTCAGACGGTTCTCGTACTGCGTCCACAAGCCGGCCAGTTCGCCGCTCCACACCCGATCCTTTTGCACCTGACTCGGCAGTTTCTCCAGGCGCAACTCGATGGCCTTGAGGTAACGCGGCAACTCCTTGAACCACTGCGCCGGGGTTTCCCGCACGAAACCTGGGTACACCAAGTTACTCAGCTGCTGCTTGATGTCGTTCAGGGCCACGGCCTGGGCGAGGTCGATCTTGCCTTTGAAGCGTTTCTGCAGGCCGTGCCACAGTTTCAGCACATCCAGGGTCAGGCGCGCCAGGCGCTCGGCGTGTTCGGTCCAACTGCCGCGCTTGCGCTCGGCCAAAGCGGCCAGGCCTGCGCCATCACGCGGCAGGTTGGCTTCGCCTTCGAGTACACAGGTGTCGAGGCTGGCCAACAGGATGTCTTCCACCAACGCGTCGATGCGGCCCAATTCGCGGTACATCAGACCCAGTTCGGTCAGGCCCGGCAATTTGCCGCGCAGGAATTTCGCCGGTTCTGCCAGTTGTTGCATCAGCAAACGCTGCAAGGCGCGGCGATGCTGGAACTCCGCCTCGGCGGCCGTGGAGAAGCGTCCTTCCTTGACCGTGCCGTTTTCCTCCACCAACGCCGGATACACCGTCATCGACAGCCCGGCGATCTTCTGTTGAGTCTTTTCCGCCACCGCCGCAAACACCTTGGCTTCCACCGGCTGCTGGCTTTTTGCGGTTTGCGGCACGGCCAGCGCGGCCTGGCTGGCCTCGGCAAAACGCGCCGTCAGTTCGGCCAGGTCGCGGCCTTCGCCGAGGAACTTGCCCTGGCCATCGACCACTTCCAGGTTCATCTTCAGGTGGCTTTCCACCTGCTGCGCGGCTTCAGCCCAGGCTTCATCGCTGACCCGCGCCCCGGTCATGCGCAGCAATTCGCGGCCCAGCGCCTGAGGCAACGAGCCCTGGCCAAACTCGATGCGTTGCAGCGCGGCCTTGACGAAGTCCGGCACCGGCACGAAGTTCTTGCGCAATGCCTTGGGCAGGTTACGCACCAGGGCGATGCACTTGGCTTCGATCACCCCCGGCACCAGCCACTCCAGACGCTCCGGCGGCAACGCCGGTAGCAGCGGTGCCGGCACGCGCAGGGTCACACCGTCGCGCGGGTGGTTGGGTTCGAAGTGGTAACTCAAGGCCAGTTCCAGGTCGCCCAGGTGCAGGGTGTCCGGATAATGCGCGGCGGTGACTTCACTGGCTTCACGGGCCAGCACGTCTTCTTCGCGCATGATCAGCAGTTGCGGGTCTTTCTGGCTGTTGATCTTGTACCAACTGTCGAAGGTCGCGGTCTGGTGGATCTCCGCCGGCAAGCGCGCATCGTAGAAGGCGAACAGGGTTTCTTCGTCCGCCAGGATGTCACGGCGGCGCGCCTTGGCTTCCAGTTCGTCGAGCTGTTCCAGCAGTTGCTGGTTGGCAGTGAGGCACTTGGCCCGCGACTGGATCTCGCCACGCACCAGGCCTTCGCGGATAAACAACTCGCGCGACACCACCGGGTCAATCGGCCCGTAATGCACCGGCCTGCGCCCGACCACAATCAGCCCGAACAGGGTGATCTGCTCAAAGGCCACGACCTGTCCGCGCTTCTTCTCCCAATGGGGTTCGAAGTGGTTTTTCTTGATCAGGTGCCCAGCCAGCGGCTCGATCCAGTCGGCGTCGATCTTGGCGACCATGCGCGCATACAGCTTGGTGGTTTCCACCAGTTCGGCGGTCATCAGCCATTGCGGGCGCTTCTTGCCGATGCCCGACGACGGGTGGATCCAGAAGCGGCGCTGGCGTGCGCCGAGGTAATCGCCGTCTTCGGTTTTCTGGCCGATCTGGCTGAGCAAACCGGACAACACCGCCTTGTGCAGTTTCGGGAAATCCGCCGGCTCTTTATTGACGGTCAACTGCATGTCACGGCAGATCAGGCTCAGCTGGCGATGGGAGTCGCGCCACTCGCGCAAACGCAGGTAGTTGAGGAAGTTCTTGCGGCACCAGTTGCGCAGCGGGCTGGCCGTCAGTTCCTGGCGCTGCTCTTCGAAACCGCGCCACAAGTTGACCAACCCAGCGAAGTCAGAATCCGGATCTTTCCACTGTGCATGCGCCTGATCGGCCGCTTGCTGGCGCTCCGGCGGACGCTCGCGCGGGTCCTGAATCGACATGGCGCTGGCGACAATCAGCACTTCCTGCAGGCTGCCGAGCTTGGCGGCCTCCAGCAACATGCGGCCCATGCGCGGGTCCACCGGCAGACGCGCCAACTGACGGCCCAATGGCGTGAGCTGGCTGTTGCGGTCTACCGCCGACAGCTCTTGCAGCAGGTTGAAACCGTCGCTAATGGCCTTGCCGTCCGGCGGCTCGATAAACGGGAAATCGGTGATCTCGCCAAGGCGCAGGTGCAGCATCTGCAGGATCACGGCGGCGAGGTTGGTGCGCAGGATCTCCGGGTCGGTAAATTCCGGACGCCCGATAAAATCCTCTTCGCTGTATAACCGAACGCAGATACCCGGCTCGACCCGGCCGCAACGGCCCTTACGCTGGTTGGCGCTGGCCTGTGAAATCGCCTCGATCGGAAGGCGCTGCACCTTGGCGCGGTAGCTGTAGCGGCTGATGCGCGCGGTGCCGCTGTCGATCACATAACGAATGCCCGGCACGGTCAGCGAGGTTTCTGCGACGTTGGTCGCCAACACCACGCGCCGACCCGGATGGGACTGGAAGATGCGCTGCTGTTCGGCCGGCGACAGGCGCGCATACAGCGGCAGGATCTCGGTGTGCTTGAGCTGGGCCTTGCGCAGCATGTCGGCGGCATCGCGAATTTCGCGCTCGCCCGGCAGGAACACCAGCACATCACCAGGGCTGCGGCGCTCGCTGCGCTCGTAGGCGGCGATTTCATCGAGGGTGGCGAGGATCGCCTGGTCAACGGTCAAGTCGTCCTCGACGCGATTGCCCTCCTCGTCCTGCTCCAGGGTCAACGGGCGATACCAGGTGTCCACCGGGAAAGTACGGCCCGAGACTTCGACAATCGGCGCGTCATCGAAATGCTTGGAAAAACGCTCCAGGTCGATGGTTGCCGAAGTGATGATGACTTTCAGGTCCGGACGACGCGGCAGCAGGGTTTTCAGGTAGCCCAACAGGAAGTCGATGTTCAGGCTACGTTCGTGGGCTTCGTCGACGATGATCGTGTCGTAGCGTTCCAGGTAGCGATCGTTCTGGGTTTCCGCCAGCAGGATACCGTCGGTCATCAGCTTGATCAGGGTGTTGGAATCGCTCTGGTCTTCAAAACGCACCTGATAGCCAACCAGCGCGCCCAAAGGCGTGGCCAACTCTTCCGCCACCCGGCTGGCGACGCTGCGCGCGGCGATCCGGCGTGGTTGGGTGTGGCCGATCAGACCGAATTGGCCACGACCGATTTCCAGGCAGATCTTCGGCAACTGGGTGGTCTTACCCGAGCCGGTCTCACCGGCAATGATCAGCACCTGGTGCTTGTTCAGCGCGGCTTTGATCTCATCACGCTTGGCCGCAATCGGCAGGCTGTCGTCATAACGGATCACCGGCAGGCTGGCACGCCGCGCCGTGACCTGGGCGCAGGACGCCTGCATGCGCGCGACCCACTGCGCCAGCTTTTCCTCGTCAGGCTTCTTGCGCAACTCAAGCAATTGCCGCCGCAAGCGGTGGCGGTCGGCGAGCATGGCGTGATCGAGGGTCTTGAGCAGTTGGTCGATAGTGGGCGCTTGGTCAGTCATCAGGTACGCAAGGGTCGTCTATATATGCAGGGGGCGGATTGTCGCAGAAAACCACCCATAAGCGTGCCCCCTCATTCGTTATCGCGGTCCTTGCGTCGGTACGGGAACACATCAATGACCTTGCCCGCGCGGATCGCCTCCTGAAGGCCTTTCCAGTAATCGGCGTTGTACAACTCGCCATGCAGTTCATCGAACAGCTTGCGCTGGCCGGCGTCGGCGAACAGAAACGGCGGGAACTCCTCGGGGAAAACATCCAGCGGGCCGATGGAGTACCAGGGCTCGGAAGCCATCTCATCCTCGGGGGTACGCGGCGCCGGAATGTGACGAAAGTTGGCTTCGGTGAGAAAGCAGATTTCGTCGTAGTCGTAGAACACCACGCGACCGTGGCGAGTGACGCCGAAGTTTTTCAGCAGCATATCGCCAGGAAAGATGTTGGCCGCCGCCAGTTGTTTGATCGCCAGGCCGTAGTCTTCCAAGGCTTCACGCACCTGGGCGGGGTTGGCGTTGTCGAGGTAGAGGTTGAGCGGGGTCATGCGCCGTTCGGTCCAGCAGTGGCGGATCAACACCGTGTCGCCTTCGACTTCGACGGTGCCAGCGGCGACTTCCAGCAATTCGGCGAGGCATTCGGGCTCGAACTTGCTCAAGGGAAAACGGAAGTCAGCGAACTCCTGGGTGTCGGCCATGCGCCCGACCCGGTCGACACTTTTGACCAGGCGGTACTTCTCGATCACCGTGGCGCGGTTGACGTTTTTCGACGGCGAAAAGCGGTCCTTGATAATTTTGAACACCGTATTGAAACCCGGCAGCGTGAATACACTCATGACCATCCCGCGCACGCCGGGAGCCATGATGAATTGATCGTCGGTGGTCGCCAGGTGGTTGATCAAGGCCCGGTAGAACTCTGACTTGCCGTGCTTGTAGAAACCGATCGAGGTATACAGCTCAGCGATGTGCTTGCCCGGCAGGATGCGCTTGAGAAAACCGACAAATTCCGCCGGCACCGGCACATCCACCATGAAGTAGGAACGGGTGAACGAGAAGATGATCGACACGTCGGCTTCGTCGGTGATCAGTGCGTCGATCTGGATGCCCTGCCCTTCACGGTGCAGCAGTGGGATCACCAGTGGCCATTGTTCGTCGCGGGTGTAGATACGCCCTACAAGGTAGGCGCCTTTATTGCGGTAGAGCACCGAGGAAAACAGCTCGACCTTGAGGTCCGGGTCCTTGCACACCCAGTCCGGTAGGTTTTCCCGCAGTTGGGTCTCGAGGCGGCGCAGGTCGCCGGCCAGGTCGGCGTAAGGCTCGCTGAAACGGTAGTCGGCAAAGACCTGCGCGAGCATCTCCGGGATTTTCCCGGCGGGGGTGTAGGTACGCGTCTGCGCGGCCCGCGCCCGGCGCAGGCTGGGTCGGGTGGTGTGGATGAACATGCAGCCGTCGCTGATCAGGTCGTGGCTGAACAGCCCGCAGAAGATCGAGTTGTACCAGGTCTCGGAGAGTTCATCATCGAAACGCAGGTCGATCAGACCGATGTAGGCGCTTTTCACCACGGGCCACTGGTCAACATCGAGTAATGCTCCGTCATCAAAGCTACTGCGCAAACGCGCAATCACTTCACTGACCTTTTCTTCATAGAGGTTGATCCGCGCCGCCGATGCCGCCTGCCCCTGCTGCCACTGGGCCTTTTCGAAACGCTCACGGGCGCCGTCAGTGATCTGGCGGAAGTGCTCACGGTAATCATCGAAACCATCGAGGATCATCTGGGCGACAGCGAGGGCGGATTGCGACATGCGGGAAACCTCTACGGGCATCTGGAAGCCCTGAGCTTAGCCAGTGTACGAGAGCAGGAGAAGGGTCATTTCTTGCACTGCCTTGTACAACTTCGTTCATTTCGTACATTTATTTTCAATTTTTTTAATTCGACCATTCGGTCAATAAACGCACCCTGAAGTCTCGCTGCGTTTTACCCGCACGCCTTCAATGGCGGGGCTTGGCAGGTTGAAGCCGGAAAACCGCGCGCAGCTCCGGCGGCGATCATCGCACAGGGCTTTGGATCCAACTAAGGGAAACCCTGATTACCACGCTGATGGCACTTTGATATATAGCGCGCCCTCTCCCACCCTAACAAGGTCCAAAGACCGATCCGGGAACAGGTTCTAATCGCCCAAGGAGCATTGAGATGTCATTGAGGAACATGAGGATCGGTCTGCGTGCCAGTCTGAGTTTTGGGGTTTTGGCCAGCTTGCTGGTGATCGTCGGGATGTTTGGGCTGGGCCAGATGGCCAAGTTGCGGCAGAGCGCACTGGTTATCGAAGAATCGTGGATGCCGAGTATCGAGAACATCCACGACAGCGCGGCCTTCGTGGCCAGCATCCGCCTGGAGGCGTTGCGCCTGGCGACCACCGACGAATCGCGGATACGCGACAACAGCAAGGCCCTGATCACCCGCCAACGCACCGAGCTGCAAACCTTGCTGGACCATCACAAAACCCTGCTCAGCGGCGATGAAGAACGCGAGATGCTCAAGCAACTCGAAGGCAACGTGAATGCCTACCTGACCCTCGTCGGACAGATCGTTGCCCTGGTGGACAAGGACCAGCAACAGGACGCCATCGACCTGCTCAACAGCCGCCTCGCACCACAAGGCGTGATCCTCAACAAAAGCCTGGAGGACATGATCACCTTCAACCAGAGCGGTGTGGAAACCGCTGTTGACTCCGCCGCACAGACCTATACCAGCGCGCAGTGGATTGTCGGTTCGATCATTGTGTTCGCGCTGATTGCCACCTTGCTGCTGGCCTGGCTACTGACCCGCAGCATCACCGCCCCCCTCGGCCAGGCCCTGATCGTGGCCCGCACCATCGCCGGTGGCGACTTGAGCCAGCCGATCGCGGTCAGCGGCAAGGACGAACCGGCTCAATTGCTCACGGCCCTGGCCACCATGCAGGCGCAGTTGCAAGGCACCATCCGTGGCATCAGCGAGTCGGCGCAGCAACTGGCTTCTGCGGCCGAAGAGATGAGTTCGGTGATGGAACAAAGCACCCGTGGCCTGCAAGCGCAGAACGACGAGATCGAACAGGCCGCCACCGCCGTGACCGAAATGAGCGCGGCGGTGGATGAAGTAGCGGGCAATGCGGTGTCCAGCGCCGAAGCGTCCCAGGCCTCCGACGAGGACAGCAAGCACGGCCACTACCAGATCAGCGAAACCATCAGCTCGATCCAGAACCTGGTGGACGAGGTGCTCGGCGCGTCGAACAAGGCCGAAGGCCTGGCCGTACAGGCCCAGGACATCAGCAAGGTGCTGGAGGTGATCCGTGGCATCGCCGGGCAGACCAACCTGCTGGCGCTCAACGCCGCCATTGAAGCGGCCCGCGCGGGCGAGGCCGGGCGTGGTTTTGCGGTAGTGGCCGATGAAGTGCGCTCCCTGGCGCAGCGCACCCAGGACTCCACCGAAGAAATCGAGCAGATGATCACCGGTATCCAGCAGGGCACCCAAGACACGGTCGAAGCCCTGAACAGCAGCGCCGAACATGCCGGCCAGACCCTGCAACGCGCCAACAGCGCCGGCAGTGCCCTGGAGAAAATCACCGCGGCCATCTCGCAGATCAGCCAGCGCAACCTGGTGATCGCCAGCGCCGCCGAGCAGCAGGCACTGGTAGCACGCGACGTGGACCGCAGCCTGGTGAACATTCGCGACCTGTCCACCCAAACCGCTGCTGGCGCCACCCAGACGTCGGCGGCCAGCCAGGAACTGTCGCGCCTGGCGGTGGACCTGAATGGGCTGGTGACGCGGTTTGTCCTGTAATCATTGGAAATGTCATGCAACACTCGCGGGCTTATTGAGGTAGGAGTGTTGTGTGAGACCTGTCGACAGCCTGTATTTATTGGGACTCGCCGCCATTTGGGGGGCGAGTTTCCTGTTCATGCGCATCATCGCGCCCCAGATCGGCACCGTGCCGACGGCGTTTTTCCGCGTGTCGATCGCCGCCGCCGGGTTGCTGGTGATTTTGGCGATGATGCGCGTGAGCTGGGATTTCCAGGGCAAGTTCAAGACGGTGTTGCTATTGGGGGTCATCAACTCCGGGATCCCGGCGACCATGTACTCAGTGGCGGCCCAGGTGTTGCCGGCGGGTTACTCAGCGATCTTCAACGCCACCACGCCGTTGATGGGTGTGTTGATCGGCGGGCTGTTTTTCAGCGAGCGCCTGACGCCGTCAAAAATTGCCGGCGTGTGCCTGGGCTTGTTCGGTGTGGGTGTACTGACCCGCGCCGGGCCGGTGGCGTTTGACCTGGAATTGTTGATGGGTGCGCTGGCCTGTTTGCTGGCGACCACCTGTTATGGCTTTGCCGGGTTCCTGGCGCGGCGCTGGTTGGATCAGCGCGGTGGTTTGGACAGTCGCCTCTCTGCGTTGGGCAGCATGCTCGGCGCGACGTTATTTCTGTTGCCGTTCTTCGCCTACAGCGCGATCAGCCAGCCGCCTGCGAGTTGGGGTGGGTGGCAGGTGTGGTTGTCGTTGCTGGGGTTGGGGCTGGTGTGTACGGCGTTTGCCTACATTCTTTACTTCCGGTTGCTGACGTCCATCGGGCCGGTGAAGTCGATGACCGTGACCTTCATGATCCCGCCGTTCGGCGTGCTGTGGGGTGCGCTGCTGCTGGATGAGCCGTTATCGATGGCGCACCTGTATGGCGGGGTGTTGATTGCAGGGGCGTTGTGGTTGGTGTTGCGGCCGAAAAGAATCCTGTAGGAGCCCGCTTGCGGGCGATGGCGATCTTCTAAACGCCATCGCCGGCAAGCCGGGCTCCTACAGGGTGCGGTTGTGTCAGGTCTTACGGAAGACGAAAACCAGGCCGATGATGATCAACCCCATTCCCATCAGGCTCAACATCGCGAGCCTGTTGCCGAAGATCAGGTAATCCATCACCGCCGTCACCGCCGGCACCAGGTAAAACAGACTGGTGACATTCACCAGGTTACCTCGGGCGATCAGGCGGTACAGCAACAGGGTGGCCAGCAACGACACCACCAGCCCCATCCACAGCACCGGCAGGTAGAAACCGCTGCCGTGTTCGAAGTGGAACGGTTGGAACGGCACGAATACCGAACACAGCAGCAACCCCGCCAGGTACTGCACCGGCAACGTGCCCAGGGGGTTGTCGGTGATGCGCTTCTGCATGATCGAGCCGAAGGTCATGCTGGCTAGGGCCAATAACCCGAAGAGCATCCCTGCCAACGACATGCCGGACAAGCCGATACCCTGGTAAACCACCATGATCAGCCCCGCCAACCCCAGCGCCAGGCCAAAAAGACGGCTCAACGAACGCTGGCGCTCCATCAACACCACGGTAAGGATCGGCTGCACGCCCATGATGGTGGCCATCACGCCGGGAGTGACTTTCAGGTCCAAGGCCAACAGGTAGAAAATCTGATAGGCCCCCAACAGCACCAGCCCGGTTGCCGCTGCATACAGCATGGGCTTGCCGGGACGCGGCAGTTTTAATTTGAGGATGGGAATGAGCACTGCCAGGCCCGCGAGAGCGATGGCAAAGCGAATCAACAGAAACGCGAAGGGTGAGGCGTGAGCCAGGCCCCATTTGGAGAAGATCGCCCCGCTGCTCCACAGCAGGACAAACAGGCTCGTCGAGGCCGCCGCGGCCACGGATTGTTTCGAAAGAACAGACATGGATACCACCTGTCATCAGGCAAAAAAGCCGACTCAGCGTTTGCTGAAATTCAGTAGATTTTTTGGGGCAGGCAGAGGGAAACCAGCGACTCGCTGATCAGCCCGAAATGCCAACACCCGGCGGTGATACGACTGCGTACACCGGCGTGCTACTGACAGGTGGGGGGTAGTGACTGATCTGTGCAGGCTGCTTGTTCGCGCACGGCACGACCGCAGCGTTGACCGCTGAATCGACTACCGCTGTGCGCAGAGAAGCTGGCATGGGTTGATCTTGTGTGAGGGGATGAAGAGGCTTGGACTATAACCAGCCGGTGACAGGTTTTGCAATCACCCTGAATGGAGGCGTTTTCATGTGGGCCCTACCGGACGGGTCGCTATAATACCGCCCAGATTTTTCCAAGGACTCCTCATGATCGCATTGCCCTGGCTGTACCTGGCGCTCCTTTCCATCGGCTATCTGCTGGCCTTGATCTACGGGCAACTGGGGGTGCTGGCGGGCGTGTCCGTCGCACTGCTGCTGATCGCCGGTTACGCCGTACGCCAGCAACGCACACCCTGGGCGCGCTACCTCGGCCACGGGTTGTTTATCGTCTTGGCCCTGAGCCTGGCGATGCACTGGTTGCCGGGTTTCTACAACGGCCGCGGGATTGATCCTCAGCGATTTACCCCTGACGCCGTGCCGTTCTCGATGTACCTGAATCAGGACAAACCGCTGATTGGCTTCTGGCTGCTGCTGGCCTGCCCGTGGATTGTGGCACGACGCTCGTTGCGTTTGTCGATCTGCGTGGCCGCCCTGGCACTGACCTTGACTGCCGTTGTTGCGCTCGGTGGAGCAGTGCTGCTGGGGATCACTCACTGGGCCCCAAAATGGCCCGAGCAATCGTGGTTATGGGTACTGAACAACTTACTGTTGGTCACGCTGGTGGAAGAGGCGTTGTTTCGCGGGTACGTACAGGGAGGGCTAAGCCGACGATTTAAGCATTTGTCGTATGGCGACAACCTAGCGCTGCTGCTGGCCTCGTTGCTGTTTGGACTGGTGCACCTGGGTGCGGGCTGGCAGTGGACGTTACTGGCAACCATCGCAGGGGTGGGGTATGGGTTGGCGTATCGGTTTGGTGGGTTGGGGGCAGCGGTTATGACGCATTTTGGGGTGAATTTGGTGCATTTTGGGTTGTTTGTTTATCCGATGTTGGAGTGACGGAAAACGTGGGGGCAGTCTCCTCAGCCCCCCCATTAATTACGAGACGTTGAAATTCACTCAAGCTCGGCCGAATCGTAGGACCTGTACAACCACGCGGGTTTTTTACCCTTATCAACCCCGGTCTTCCTGGCCCGTATAAAAATATACTGACCGAGATCGTGTTCTCGATATTTTATTAAATGCCCGAACTTATCCGGATCGAGGTAGGAGCCGGTAGCATTATCGTGTACATCGGCGGTGAAAATCTCGTCGATAGTGAACCCGAGGTACGTTAGTAGATTATAGAGTTCGTGCTTGTTGTATTCCCGATTATGGCGCCCATAAGGTCCATAGCCACTGTAAGGGTCGTACAAGTTGGCACCGACAATCATGCGTGCGACGTTCTCGATGCGATTGACATTAGGCGTAGTCAACACCAGCGTTCCGTCATCTCGAAGAACACGCTTTATCTGCCGGAGTACAGCGCAGGGATCGTTTAGCAAATGCTCGATAATTTCACAAAACAGTACGATATCGAGTGAACCTGATTCAAAAGGGAAGGCATCTTCTTCGATATTGAAATGCGAGTACGTCAGGTCGACATGCGTTTTCTTATCCAGCGCCCCAAACTCGCTCATGTACACGCGCTGATGGGCATCGCCCTTGGGGATCTGGTCACCAAAATAATTGCCAAGGCGCCAATCAATCGGCGTGAACTGCTTCAACAACATTGTCGTGAAATAAGGATTTCCGCCCAACTCTAGCCCAGTCAAATTGCCAGTCGCGCTCGACGTCGCTCGCTGAACCAAACCAAAGGTATGAACAAACCGCTCAAAATCCTGAGTACAGTAACTGGCAATCGAATCGGGAGCATCAGCGACACGCACAGTTTTTAACCAATCGAACAATTCTTGTCTCGATACTCCCTTGGGAAGAGGAAGCGGTGGTCGGAGCGGAAATGAATCGAGCGTATAAGCAGGGCTTTCGTCTGCACCAAGAGCTGCGGCTTTGGTCTTGAAAAACATCATGATCCCTCATTGTTTAACAGCGAATCGAATAATAGGCTCCGAACGCATTCAGCCCGGAATGCTAGCACAATGGCCTTTCGCGCTTAGTGATAATTCAGGCCCGCTTGGTTACAACTTGCACAGTTCGTCGCAGCAGCATTTTGGATGGTATCGACTGCCGTTGAGATACTCACAAACCTGTTATCAGCTTCAATTGTTACAAGGACCCTGTTTTTATGCTTTCAAGCCTGCTGCAGTTGCGTTACCACTGAACGCGCGATCCGGTCCGCATTCGCCATGATGGTCAGCGTATGGGACTTCTCAGTAAGCGTGGGCAGGCAGGCAGCGTCAACCACATGTACACCACACAACCCCTCTACCTCTCCGAAACTATCCGTCTGCCCTACTCGTGGCTTAGAGCGCATAGGGAGCGTTCCAGCGTAGTGAATATCGGCTCCAGGCTTACCCACAGTGAAGCTCATTGGCATCAGGATTGCGCCCATTTTCCAATAAATTCGACGCAGTGTTGATTCGGCTGCTTCCATGAGTGCAGGTATTTCCGGCTTCACACCACCGCTGATCTTCAGAAAACCATCCGGACATAATACCGCTGTGTTACTGGACAGGTTGCCGGGCAGGAATATATTGCCTACAAGGCAGGAACTCAGCAGGTTTTTCAGCAACTCAATGCTGGAGCGCTTACTCATGGGAACCCGGCTGACAAACTCCGTCATTGGGAGGCCGGTGGTGCTGAAGGTCGAACCAAAGGCTGTTGTAGTGGCGTTCAACTCCAGCGCAAAAGAGAGTTGGCCAAGGCCAAACCCTGGCGCCCGTGGGCTGCCTAAGAGTCTCGGTAGCCATAGCAGGAAAGCAGCAGTTGGCGATGACAGCAATGGCAATGGGGCTGAATGATTCAGTTGCTTGAGCACGAGCCTCGTCGTGGCCAACGTGCCCGCCGCCAGGAGCAGTCGTTTACCTGAGAAGCGTCGGGTAGAGCGAACATCGGTGACAGTCCAGGAGCCGTCTTGTTGGAGAAAGTCACCCACCAGAAAGTTTTGCACATGATGAAACCCAGGGTATTGCTTGAGCTTTGGCAGTTCCAACGAAGCGCTGTACAAGGCCTGATTCTGACACTTCCACAAGCAGTTCCCTGACAGGTCACAGGCCTGACGCCCATCAAGAGGCTCACTCAGGGCCGCGACCCTGGAGCGCCCAAGCCGAAACCCCAGGCCGGGAAATGCCTTTCGGTGTCGATTGTAGTTATCAAGCATTCGCTGATGTAGCCTATCCAACGGCAATGGCGGCTGTGACCAGTTATCTAAACCAAAGTAGCCCGACAAATCATCGCTGGCTTGGCCACTGATACCTATCCGCCTGGAAACCGTTTCGTAGGATTTTTCCAGCTCAACATAATCAATGCAGGCCTCGGAAAACTCGCTGGCAGGCAGCCTTGCGACGCCACACCCCCAGGCGTTCGACAAACCACCTGTTGCCAGGGAACCGATGCCGATGAAGTTTTCGGATTCAATGCGATTGCTTGCGCTGAAGCCTTGAAAGACATGGGCATGGGTGGGCGTCTTGAGCTTGGGTGAAACCGCATCCAGCTGATTCAATGCATGAAAGTTTTCGCCAATCATCCACTTCCACTGTTGCTCATCGTTCGCCCTGCTAACGAGAAACGGACGCTGTGGCGCGGCCAAAGATCCAGGATCGCTCTGGGCATCGACCATCAGCACTTTAAGACCGGCCTTGACCAACGGGTAGGCAGCCGAAGTTCCAGCCGGGCCACTGCCGACAATAATCACATCAAATTCAGGCTTCACGCGGGTTTCCACTTTCTAGAAACAACTGACAGGCAAAGGGCCGTAACAAAACACTCGCCATCATCCAGGCGAACTCTTTGATCGTAGTCCCTCCCAATGCAAGCAATGTAACAATGAGGCCACGCTGGCGCAGTGTGCCGAGAAACGCTTGCGCCCCCTGAGGACTGGCTTCAGCGATGCCGAGTGCAACTTGAAGCCGCCAGGCCAACCCCTCGCCGCGGGCCGACTTCAGAACGGTTTGATTGTCGAGAAGTGTCAGCAGTATCGGCCAGCGCCTCAACAGGCAAGAGGCAACAGCCGGCCTGCTTTTCCCGGCGCGCTCAAGCACCCTCACGTACCGACGAACCAGGCTTGCATGCGGTGCTTTTTTCAGCAAGTAGCTCAGGAGCACAACCGCTTCCTGAAGAAGCTGACGCCGACGCCCCCGGCCAGATCGATGCATCCCATACGCCATAGGACGCAACACCCTACCCAATCGCTCGAGGGAGTCTGCACTGTCCATTGAAGGCAGTTCAATAAGCGAAAAAATGCGCTGAAGTCCTAACTTTGCACTCAAAGAGTGCCCGAGTACCCGCACCAGCAATCGGAGGAGTACTACCGGGACGGGGATTGGAAGGCGAACGGCACGGACGCGATCTGACGCGATTGTTTTCAGAAAAAGATGAAAGGAAACAGGCTGCACAGCGCCCAGATTGAATAAGTCGCCACGAATATCCGGCAGCTCAACCAGGGTCAATATGGAGGCGGCAAGGTCGTCGACATGGATGGGCTGAACGCGAGGTGCCGGCACGAATACGGGAATAAACGGCACTCTACGAACCAGCGTTGTCAGCACTCCGAAGAGGCCCCGTTCGGGGCCGCCATAAACTTGCCCTGGCCGGACGACAACACCGCCTGCAGCCAGGACATCACGCTCTATACGCCACTTGGTCTGCCCATAAACGCTGGGGGCCGCAGCATCAGCGGTTTGGCTGGAAATGAAGATGAACCTTGCTTGGGCCTCATAAGCGCTGCGGATAAGCATTTGAGCCGCACGGACTTCATCATCCGGGCTGATCTGGGCGCCCGTCGAGGTATCGGCAGCCAGATGAATAAACACCTGGATGCCCGGCGGGAAAACTGGCACAGGCTCTGACAAATCGTAAGGGCACCACAGGTAGGCCTTGGAGCACGGCTGGCGCGTCGCCCCAATGACTTCATGGCCCTCCGACCGGGCAAGAGACGCCAATTGCGAGCCAATGTAACCGGTTGCGCCGGTAATAAGCAGCTTCATCGCTATTGGCCTTGCATGTGATCAGAGGGGGCAGGATCGTATTGCTTGGAACGAAAAACGAATAGCTTGCTGATCCAGTAAGTCATGAGCACACAGACCACATCAGAAGCAAACTTCACAGGGGTTGGGTTATCGACAAAAAACAAACCAATCCCCAACAAAGCAGACGCCACCGGAATGTTGATCGCCAGTAGAGAGAAATACCGAAGCGCCTGGACTTTACCGCTGGATCCCGTGGACTGGAATGTGAAATGCCGGTGCAGGAAGAACGCAAATACACCGGCGACACCCTTGCCGGCAATATTAGCCAACACCGCATGATCACTGAATAAGCAAAGCAGTAGCAAAAAGGTGCCCATATCCAGCGCATAGGCTAACACTTGAATGGTGCCATAACGGACGAAGGTCAAGACTTCCTCCTGATGACCACAATGTGATGAAGCCCAAGTATGCGCTTCAAAGGACTTAGCACCTTCTCCGCGATTTTAATCACTGGGATAAGAAAATCTGGGAGCAGTTGGCGAAAATTAAGCCCCCCCGAAATCAGGTACCGCGGGTAATTGCCGCACACCTCCTGATGAACAATTTCCAGATCAGGGTACTTGAGCTCGAATGTCTTGCGGTCACGGACGAAAACAATGTAGCTGAGGGCCTGATTCGCACCGTTCATCGGGCCCGTGGACGGCGTTTCCCATGACGCAAAGTCCATGTCGAAGCCCTCGGACTTGAACAGGCGCTTATAGAGATATGCCGAAAAAGGACCATAGTAAGGCTCGATTAAAATCGCTCCACCTCCCGGTTTCAAAGTGCGCTGTAGCTCCGTAAAAAACCGATCGGGGTGAGGAAAGTGGTGAAAACAGTTCTGGCCATAAAATGCCCTGACCGAATCATCGTCCAAGCTCATGGCCTCAGCATTCAGCGCCATATCCAGCCGATCGCTGGAGACAACATCAGTGGCCAGTACGTGCGGGTAGGAATTGCGCATAGGTGCAATTCCTGCCCCCAGCTCTATCTCGGAGCCCTTGACCTTGAAGAAGAGCTCCGCGAGGCGATGGAACGAATGATGAAACTCGATAAAAACCTCGCGTAGCATCCGTTTGTTCTCTAGCACCTTCTCGTGCAACTCCATACGCTCAGGACCATCGACATCCAATGTCTTGAGCGATGGATCCGACAAAAAATCCCTCAGTGCCTTCATCAATTTTTTCCCGCAGTGACGTGACGTTACGATGATCGGAATGCCTGAGCCGGTTGACACAAAGCGATAACAGGGCGGAAAAATGGCTGCCCATTCTCCTGAGGTCATCTTTTGGTGCAAAGAGCAACGGCCCACTCCGCTCGGGCGAACTCGAGCCCGTGGCAATGGCAGCGATTCATATCAAACAGAGACATGAATCCAAATCACCAAATAAAACACTCTAAAAAACGCATCTAAGATCGCGATACTACCACATGATTTTCGGTCTTGAGTACACAGACTTAAAAATGCGTTCCCGTTTAAATTTTTCATATAAAGACTCTATCAAGCGTAAGTCCCACCTCTTCAACGAAGGGCGTCAAAAAGAGACCCCCATACATTAATTAGCTTTACGAATCTCGACTTGCTCAATTCCCAACCCAAGTGGACGATCATCCCCGCTTATACCTAATTGTTTGGGTGTTGAAGGCGACGGGACAATTATAGACAAGACATTGCTACTCCCTGAATAGCGCACACGGACTACATGGGGTGCACTAGTGGCCGTCAATGTAAACGGTGTTCTTTGGGCATTGAGCTCAACATAGAAATCTTGATCAACATTAGGTCCAAAAGCACTTGCAGTGAGAACCAGATCAAAAACTTCTGGCAGTGGTTTCTCAAATGTTATGGACACCTTCCCGCTGTCAGACCATGTCCCCCATGCTTCAGCACTGGATAGTCCGGAGGTCTTTACCGATGGGTCCCAAAGCGCCCCTTTACGAAAATCGAGAACAGAATACGCTCCCGTTGCCCTTTTGGCCAAAGAGAACCCATTGAGATTCAACACCTCAAATTCACTCTTTTCAAACTCAACATCTCCAACCGCCAACACCCACTTCTTATCGTCCGGCAGATTAGCGACACTGTATGGTTTGCCCGCCGCATAGACGTACGAACTATCAATAGTCGAACCCAGATTATCGATATAAAAGAGTGTACGAAATTTGGCTGGCATGCTATCGCCAAGTACAATCAATTTCGACAATTCGAAATCGGGAACGTAGCTTTTGGCAAACATGCCTGCCTTATCATAGGCATCAACTACCATGCGCTGCCTGACTTCAGCATTGTTGAAAACTGCCATCACCGCGACAGATAGAGGCAGATAGGCGAATGTAAAAAAAGCGACCCCCGCCCTGGGAGCCTTGTACCAGAGCAGCACGGCAAATCCCGACAGCACAGCAAGTGCGACAAAACTTTTAGTTCCACGTGCATAGCCATGAAGTTCCGGGCCGTCCACGTGGGACAGGATATAAGGAGCCATATGAGTAACTGCCGCGTAGGCGATAGCAGAAACAATCACCAGCGCCGTTGCAAGCCTCAAATACCTCAGCGATGAATCATGCGCCCGAGAAAGCTGGGCTGCCGCAGCAATAAAAAGCAACGGCAGCATAAAGTTGTAATACCTCATGTGCAGCCTAAAGATACTTTCGGCTGAATTACTTCCTGCCACTGAAGCCGTGAACAAAGCAACAACAGCGATCAGATTTAGCAGGATAGCCAGTGTGCAGAATGAAACTTTTCCACCGACTGAAATTTCCCGGCGAGATAATACTTCGACACTACCCACTATCACAACTGCCAGCGCCACCCCGAACATCAAGCTGTTCGCAAGCAGATGCCCCCCTGCTACCATCGGCGCCTGAGAAGCGATGTCAAGATAACGCTGAAGCGTAGAACCGCCCGCCTCGAATGTTGAAGTGTAAAACCCACCCAAAATAGTCAGCCCGGCCTTCCCCGCCAACAGATAGCCGAGGGAAAACTTTACCATCAACATCGCGGCTAAAAACAAGGCCGAGTTTTTCAACCCCACAACCAACCAGTTCTTTACTCTGTCGGAATAAGAAAAAATCAGGATACACAAACAAAAAGCAGGAATCATAAAAAGGGCATGCGGTTTAACCAGCGACGACAAGCCCATTAAGAAACCAAAAAACAGCCAGTGTTTGGCGAAGGCAAAAGAACTAAGACTTAAAAAATAAGAAACACAGACCCAGAACGATAAAAAGAACAACGTATCCGGCATAAAATATACCGTATAGCTGTTTATAGGTCCCATCATGGAAAGTACAACAATCAGCAGTGAAACCCGACTACCACAAAATTTTCTTGCCACAAAATATATAAATGGCGCTGACGCGACAAAAAATACGGCATTCAAAACTCTTGAGCATTCAAGGTATCCATCCCCACACGCACTGGTAAACTTGTAGATAGAGAAGTAGAGATAGTTTGGAATGGTCACAATGGATAACGGGGTCAATCTCGACATCGTGCTGAAGAGATATTCATCCCCCATAATTCCAGGATAGATTCCAGCAGACCGAGAAACCAATACCACCAACGTAACCAACATGACACTGGCTACTGCAACCGGGGCGCTTAACCGTACCTTACTCAATAATTGCATACCGACTTTTTCTCCCCTACTTAAACAAAAATAAAAATAAAAATCTACGACTGATGGAAGGTTGCCAGACTTATAGCTTTTTGAATTTTGATTTTATTTTCGTCAAATGAAACGGCCTTCGGGGTACCGATGCAATATCCTGGCCCAGAAATGCCAGGATGAACTGAATTCCCAAGATGATCGGTAATGCCGCAAGCATGACGGTACCTGCCGGTGTTGGAACCCCGGAATACATCGACTCAACCCAATGGGTCGCCCCGAAGACCAAGCCGCCCGCCAGCATAATCAGACCGATGGGCAATTCAATGGAAGCCAGTGACAGATCTCTTAAATAGTAATTATAAAAAATTCTCTTACCAAAGTTTCGGACATGCTTGAAAAAGAACTCACCCACAATTTTTGACACTTTCAAATTGCTGATTTCATCACCGTATTTCGCATGCATTGGTACGTCGACGACTACCGCGCGCAAAGTATTCAACCTGAACAACATATCCGTCTCAAAAAAATAACGCCGACTGATTTTGTTGAACGGTAAATGTCTAGCCACATCACGATGTATTGCTGTATATCCATTGGTGGGATCAAAAACATCCCAATAACCTGAGGAAAATTTTGTCATGAAGGAAAGCACAGCATTTCCAAACAACCGAATTCTCGGCATTGCTTGAATTTCTTCTAAGTCAAAGAACCGATTCCCTTTCGTATAGTCTGCTCCCCCTTCTATTATCGGACTCACGAAATTCATGATAAGCGAAGGATCCATCTGGCCATCACCGTCTATTTTGACCATGACCTCCATATCATCCTCAATGGCAGCCCTATACCCGGTCATGATGGCTCCACCCACTCCCTGGTTTTCAGGATTGCGCAGCACTCTTACACGAGGGTCCGTGCAATTTTGCTCAACATGCGAACCGGAGCCGTCTGGACAGCAGTCATCAACGACGTAAATACGCTCTACTTCTGGCCCAATTTCTGAAATCACCCGCAAGATATGAGGGACCACTTTAAAGGAGGGGCGGTTGCAGGAGCTGAGTGCAACACGGTCATTGAATTGAAGCTGGAGCATCATGCCGCATAGCCATGGCCTTCTGCATCACCTCGCCCATAACTTCGATTGGGCATTTGAAGTCGAAGCGCTTACGCGGACGCATGTTCAGTTGCAGTGCGATGGCATTCAGTTCTTCCTGGCTGTGTACCGACAGGTCTGTGCCTTTGGGCAGGTACTGGCGGATCAGGCCATTGATGTTTTCGTTGCTACCGCGCTGCCAAGGGCTGTGCGGGTCGCAGAAGTAAATCGCCACCCCAGTCTGCTGGGTGATTTCAGCATGCCGCGCCATTTCTCGACCCTGGTCGTAGGTCATGCTCTTGCGCATCGCCAGCGGCATGCCATTGAGCGCTGCACTGAAGCCTTCCATCGCCGAGGTCGCCGTCGCGTCGTTCATCTTCACCAGCATCAGGTAGCCACTGGTTCGCTCCACCAGCGTGCCTACACACGAGGCGTTGGCTTTGCCCTTGATCAAGTCGCCTTCCCAATGCCCTGGCATTAGCCGGTCTTCGATCTCCGGTGGGCGCACATGGATGCTGACCATCTCGGGAATCTGGCCGCGCCGATCCACACCACCAGAGCGCGGTCGGCGTGTCGTCTTGCTTTGCCGCAGGCAGATGATCAGCTCCTTGCGCAGTTCACCGACCGGCAGGGCATAGATCGCGTTATAGATCGTCTCGCGACAGACGTAGGCATCTCTGAGGCTGGGAATGTTCATGCTGCGCAGCTTGCCGGCAATCTGCTCGGGAGACAAACGCTCACGGAGCATATGCGCCACCAACTCGAAGCGCTCACCACCCCGCAACAGCTTTCGCTTCGGTCGACACACCTGGCGGCGAGCCTGCATCTGCTGCTGGGCCGCGTGGGCCGAGTAGCCGCCACAGACATCTCGATTGCGGCGCAGCTCCCGGCTGATGGTCGAAGGGGATCGGTTGATCAAGCAGGCAATCCTACGCAGGCTGAAGCCTTGGGCATGACTGATTTGAATGGTGGCGCGCTCTTCAACGCTGAGTTCGGTATAAGACATAGGGGCAGCACCGTACCGGAAAGGTCAGGTGTTGCACTCAGTTTTTGCCGCCGCCAGGGAATCAACACAGCAATCCTACTACGTCCTTCGGCATCGGAAGCACTACCTATGCCTAGCAAGATTTGATTCTGATGATCAATAGTCATATTGAAATTTATCCGTTTATCCAGACTGCCAGCCAAAGACTTCCATTAAGTCCCCGGCAAATCCATGTTATTAGTTAACCCAAGCCAGTTCACTTGAAGAGAGTTACCTTCTTCATAAAGAGCGAGCACTGCGCTCTTTGAGTCTCGCGTTTTCTTCGCTAGACCTGGCTAATTCCGAGTAAACTCTCATATAATCGTCCCCCATTGATTGGGAGGTGAATATCTTCAAATAGCGTACGCGGGCAGCTTTGCCATACTGTGCAGCTAGTGCCGAGGACTCCCACAACTGTCTCATTGCGACACGCATGGCCAGCGCATCACGTGGTGGCACGACCAAACCAGAAACTCCATGCTGATTTATAAAGCTGGTTCCCGTGCCGATCTCACTACAAATCATGGGTTTTCCAAACATCGCAGCTTCGAGCAGGCTTATCCCAAATGCCTCTGACCTCAAGTGTGAAGGGAACACAACCGCATAACAGGCGTGGATCAAATTCACTTTCTCTTGTTCGCTGACCTGCCCAATAAACTGCACATTATGCAAATTACGTTCAGCCGCCATCTGCATCAAGTCTCGCTCAAGTGGCCCGCCCCCTACAATCAACAAGGGCCAACCCTGGCCTTCTATAGCTTGCAGCAGGAATTTCAGCCCCTTATAGTAACGAAGAACACCTACAAACAAGAAAAACCGACCGTGTCGCTGTTGCAACTCTTCAACTTTTTCTGCCTCCGGACCTGGATACATAGACTCCTCCAAACCAATTGGAATATACGTCGATTTATCACGATAACGAGCCAGGACCGGCGAGCTTTCCAGATAGTTCGGGCTGGTCGCCACGATAGCGTCCATGCTGTTCAAAAAGGCACTTTGCAAAGGACTGTAAAGGCACTTAAGTATTTTTTGGCGAACGATGTCCGAGTGATAAGTGACGACAGTCGGTTTCTTCACGCGTGTGGCGAAATGGACGACATCCATAAATGGCCAAGGAAAATGATAGTGAACAATATCCGCAGACTTGCTCAACTCAGAGAAAATCTTAAAAGATGAAAACGACACTCCCGTTGATGCAAGGTTAAAATTCTCCTTGGCATGAACCAATCGGTAGTCAGGCCCGTCTTCCGTTGATGCACCGTCGGGCGTCAATGAAAGTACAACGTTTTCACATCCGAGCCGACTTGTAGCATGGGTCAAATGGCGGATGAACATCTCTACCCCACCATGTTGATGAGCGGCAAAGGTCTTGTAAAAATGTAGTATTTTCAAAAAACACCTATATCGGCTTTAGAAGCATATTTGATGGGTTAGGCTCTGCTACCGCATAATTTTTTTGAAGCGCACGTTACGAAGACTCCATCGCCTTGACGTAAACATCAAGGGTTTCCTGCGCGCATCGTGACCAAGAGAATCGACTTGCCTGGCGCTGGCCTTCACTCGCCATTTGAATGCGCAATCCAGGATTCTCTACCAACGCCAAAATAGCGGCAGCCAACGATTCAGCCTGCTCGACATCAACAAGGCAGCACGCCCCTTCAGCGAATTCGGCCATCGATGTGCCAATGCCACAAATAACCGGTACCCCACAGGACATCGCTTCAAGTACCGGCAGGCCAAACCCTTCATAAATCGAGGGGTATACAAACACAGTAGCGCCCGCGTATATGAACGGTAAATCATCATCGCTTACAAATTGAAGAAACCGAACTTCGCCATTGGCCTGAAAAGCCAGGATGCGATTTATCAACGCTGCATTTTGCCAACCCGGAGCACCGGCAATCACCAACGGCCAATTGCGACGCACCGCTACCGGCAAGCGCTCCCAGGCATCCAGCAAGACCGAGAGGCCTTTACGCGGCTCAATAGTTCCCACAAATGCCAAATAGCGACCATGAACAAGACCGTATCGAGAAAGAACCGACTCAGTCGACTCTTCCGGTCGCGGGATAAAACGAGCATCCGCCCCCAGATATATCGCTGCAACACGATCGGGCGGCACGCTGAATTGCTCGATCAACTGAGTACGAACAATTTCCGAATCGGTAATGACAAAGTTGGCGCGGTCTAGCGTACGAGGCAATTGGCGACTCAACCAGGCAACACGCTCCGCAGGATGGAATTGCGGATGACTGACGAACGAAAGGTCGTGCACGGTGGTAACGGCAGGCCCCTCATGATCTTTGAGAATAAAGTTTGGCTCATGATAGACAAAGTCTCGACGTGCACCGTCGCCCTGTCGAAATCGCGCTCCTGACCAGGTCGCCTTGAGGCGATAAGCCAAAGGCAATGCGCGCACAGAACTGCGGAGCTTGCTTTTCCATCCGCCACTGGGTTTTACACAGGACACCTGCCTGCTCAAGACCTCTTCTGCCGGTGAGAATCGAACACCGTCAAAGCATTCCACAGCGTCTATGGCGGGCAGCCCTTGAAACTCCCTCAGTAGATTGAGCGTATAGTTTCCAATCCCGGTGAGCGGCGGCTGCAACGATTCGGCTCCCATCAACACGTTCATTGTTCAGTCACCACGCGCATGCGCCAGTCAGCCAACAGCGAGGCCAATGTCTTCTTCAGTGGGATACTTGGCTGCCAGCCAAGCACCTCTCGAATACGCTCGCAGTTGCCAACAGCGAACGGAATATCCGACGGGCGCAAGCGCTGGGGGTCAAGCTCAACCGAAATGGCAACCGTACTTTGGCTGATCAGTTCATCGAGAATTTCCTTGATCTTGCGTGCCTGTCCCGAGGCGATATTGAACACACGCGGGTGTTCACGGCCGTCACTCAGCTCAAGCAATTGCAGGTAAGCGGCACACACATCACGCACATCCAGAAAATCGCGACATGCCTCAAGATTGCCAACCTGCATGACAGGCGCTTGCTTGCCGCTTTCGATCAAGGCGATCTGCCGGGCAAACGAAGCCGTTACAAAGTCAGGAGACTGGCCGCTACCAATGTGATTGAAAGGGCGCGCGATGACACCTCGGATGCCTTGCTTGAAGTACTGTTCAAATGCCAACTCCGCAGCCAACTTACTGGCGGCGTAAGGGTTCATCGGCAAACACGGGCTGCTCTCACCCAACGCTGCGCCCGATTTGAACGCTTCCCCATATACTTCCGAAGAACTGGCGAATACGACGAATGCATCCGGCACCTTTTGCTTGATGGCTTCCAGTAAATTCAAACTCCCCATGACGTTGGTATTCCAAGCCAGCAGGGGGTCGCGAAAACTGGTCGGCACATGAGAGATGGCGGCCAGGTGGACAATATGGGTGGGCTTGAGCCGCTCCAAGGTTGCTACGCAGGCCATCGGATCCCGAATATCCAGCACAACCTGCTCGACACCCGCGCGGGGTGACGGATTGAGAACACTACAAGCACAACTCACCCGATAGCCTGCCGACAGCTGGTCTAACAGTACATTACCGACAAAGCCATTAGCCCCGGTCAACAGAACATGTTTCACCGCTATTCACCCTTGGCCTGAACAACATAAATAGGACACAGCGGGTTCAAACACGAACCTGCCGATTGGAGCGCAAGTGAATACGCTCTTCAGGACTCAGAAGGAAAAACCCTGCTCATTACGGCGCAGGTCTTCTTGGACCATCATCCGACAGAGTTGCTCCAGAGTGGTTTTGGGCTCCCAGCCAAGCACAGTCTTGGCTTTTTCAGCATTACCAATCAATAGTTCGACTTCGGCCGGTCGATAGAACTTCGGATTGACCCGAACCACCGTCTTACCATTTTCGGTATTTATCGCGTGCTCTTGGTCGCCCTCGCCTTTCCAGTCGAGATGGACATCAATGGCTTTGAACGCCAGAGAAACAAAATCACGAACTGACTCAGTACGGTTGGTTGCCAGTACAAAAGTATCCGGCTCATCGGCCTGAAGCATCCGCCACATACCCTCAACATACTCCTTGGCGAACCCCCAATCGCGCTTGGCATCCATGTTGCCCAGCTCCAGGACGTCCAGCTTGCCTTGACTGATCTTGGCGGCAGAGTCTGTAATCTTGCGCGTTACAAACTCACGCCCGCGCAGTGGCGACTCGTGGTTGAACAAGATGCCGCTAGTCCCGAAGATACCGTAGGACTCTCGGTAGTTGATGGTCATCCAGTGCGCATACAACTTGGCGACACCATAAGGGCTGCGTGGGTAGAACGGTGTTGTCTCAACCTGCGGGATGGCTTGGACCTTGCCGAACATTTCAGAGGTTGAGGCTTGGTAGAAACGCACCTTCGGGTTAACGATGCGGATCGCCTCCAGTAAATTGACAGCACCCACCCCCGTGATTTCGGCGGTGGTCACCGGTTGGTCGAAAGACACACCCACGAAGCTTTGGGCGGCGAGATTGTAAACCTCGGTCGCTGCAGTAGTCTGCAGCAGACGGATACTAGAGGACAGATCCGTCAGGTCATATTCAACCAGATGCAGGTTCGGGTGCTGGGTGATACCCAGTTCATCCATGCGCCAGAAATTGACCGAGCTAGTACGGCGGTAAGTACCGAAGACCGTATAACCTTTTTGCAGCAAGAGCTGAGCAAGATAGGCGCCGTCCTGACCGGTGATGCCAGTGATAATTGCTTTTTTCATGCGTAGCTCCCTAGTTATGCTGTGTTTAATCTTGAACGCTCGAATTGCTCGGCAAGTTCGCTAATAAAAAGACTTAGCCTCTTCACTGAAATACCGCCTGTTTCAACTGGTCGGCACTCTGCTCCCAAGTAAGCCAAGGCATATTCACGGATTGTGGATGCTCACCTAGCTTGAACAGCCCCAGCCACTCTCTCAAGGCATTAGCCAGTGATGGCGGTGTGAGCCCTTCAAAATAGAAAGCATGATCCCCCGCCACTTCGCGGAAAACGGGAATGTCACGGGCGATCATCGGCAAATGGTGCTGTGCCGCCTCGATAAGCGGCAGGCCAAAGCCCTCGCCCTCAGAGGCTGCAATCAAACATGTTGACGCGGCATAGACCTTTTCGAGGTATTCATCGCTGATCCCTTCAAGCCAAAAAAGTCGCACGTTTAAAGCTGTGTGTTGTTCGATTTTGCTAATCAACGCGTCGACTAACCAACCGCGCTTCCCGACAATGACGAGGTTCGCGTCAAGACCTTCCGCCCACATCGACTCAAAAGCGGCAATGGTCTGAGCATGCCCTTTACGAGGTTCAATCGTACTCACCATCAAGAAGCTGGGACGTGCTTTCAACTGAGCAAGCACCTTTTGGGCATCCTTGGGAAATCCAGCCGAAGGCATGCTGCTGGCAATATCTGCCCCCAAATGAAAACTCCTCACTTGAGGCCCACCATCACGTCTAGCAGGGCAGTTGAAAGCCACCCAATGTGTCAGCTCCTGAGCTACTGCCTCGGAGATACAAATTAGCCCAGTCCCGACGTCAGTGATCCGTTTAAGCCAGTTTGTAAAATAATCTGCTGTCGGTGCCGGCCACCAATCAGGCCGATGCACGAGCAGCAAGTCATAGACAATAAATTTTATCTCGACGCCACTGGAACGCATTTTCGCGTGGAGCGGATAGAGTTCATCCGCCAGATGCATTGTCAAATCCAAAGACAAATAGATATCGCCTTGAGAATAGTCAATCGGGGCATCTGATGCGCTTTCACTTCCCGAAAATACTCTTCCTACGAACTCATCGGCGTAATAGTAGCGGCCCGCACGATAATATATCGGGCGAACTGAAAGCCTTTCAGGCGGCGCACTTAAAAGCTCTTGCAACAAACTGCGAACCACCCGCTGGATACCCGATTTCGCATCAGAATGAACAATACTGGAAACGTCCAGAAGCAGTTGCCTCTTAGCCTGCCCCAGAAAATTGAAAGCAATACAACTGGATAATTTTGCTAGTTGCCTGTCCGTTGGCTGACAGTGAGGCAAGTTAAGCAGGCCTTCCAGAAATGCTCGCTGTGAAAACTCATAATGCTTCGAGTCTTCCAACGAAGTCCCCAAGCGCTCTATTGCAGCAATTGCCTTAGTCGCAGTTTCATCCCAAGAAAACTTTCTTGACTGGACTTTTGCGTGTTCAATCAAGGAGCAACGAAGCTGGTCGTCCTCCAAGACCTGACTGATTTTTGCAGAGATCGAGTTTACTGATAGCGGATCGAAAAGTGCTTCGTCGAGCCCAATAACCTCCGGCACACTGCTGCAATTTGAGCCAATCACTGGCGCGCCACACGCCATGGCTTCGAGGACGGGCAGGCCAAATCCTTCATGTGTGGAGGGAAAAACAAACAGCGATGCAAGCGAATAAAGCGATACGAGATCTTCATCCGTGACATAGCCTGTCAAGACCAGCTCATGTATCTCAAACCCAAACTTTTCTTTCAGATCCAATAACTCAATTCGCTGCAAATCATGTAATTTGCTGGCGATAACCAATTGATAAACGGATCTCAACTCAGGCTTGAGAAGGCTGTACGCTTCCAATAGCCGGGAGAAATTCTTTCTCGGGTCAAATCCTCCTGGCGCGTACAGTACAAACCTCTCATGTATACCCATGCGCTGCAAAAACTTTGCCGCTGTCTCTCCTGTGAAAACCTTGGGATAAAACTGTTCACCAATGGCAGCAGAAATATTCACCACACTCTCACGCGGCACTTCCAAGTACTCAACGGCCTCATCGCAAGAAGACTGAGAGATGGCCAGTAACGCATCGGCGCGCTCCAACCATTCGATCTTCTTACAGTAGTAATCACGCAGCGCCTGGGTGGGCAGGTACACATCTTTATTGAGAAGAGGTATCAGATCATAAAGCACAACCGCTGTTTTATAGTCTCGAGCGCTCGCGCCCACGGAAGTCACAGCCCCTACCCCAGGATCTTCAAAGAGACTGCTGATCAAGACAACGTCAGGTACGAGCGAGCTGATAAACTCCTCCCTAACAACTTCTGCCGCACTTAACACCCAAACCGAACTTAATTCGTCGGGCACATCAAACACACGAATTCGTTCCTTGGGAATTAACGTTGAAAAAGCAGCCTGAATATCCAAGATACTTTCGGGCATTCGACCGTTTAGGACAATCCAGACTTCATGGTTCCCCGCTTTCCTGGCAATGGCTAACGCCAAGGAAAGGGAGTAACGGCCAATGCCACGAAACCGACTTTCTGATTGAGCACCCTGCAAATCAATGACGATACGCATCAGTGGGTATCCTTACGCCGCATAATATCTTTAAGTTCAGAGTAAACACCCGATACTCGCGGGCTCAGATTATCGACATCCACTTCGATGGGCTGCACAGGTGAAATCAAAACACCGGACCTTGCTGGCTCTCGTCGATCTGCCACGAGGCCGCCATGCATTGCCGCTTGCTTCAAATAACGTGCAATACGCGGGTATTTTTTTATCGTGTTGCTCAGCCGCCCATAGAGAGCAGGGCGCCTTAACACGTAACGCAGCAAGCGCATCAACACTGAACGCGCCACGAACTTCACTCCACGAACGGGCAGTTTGACCGTCCAAACACCGGCCCTTACGCAAAAGCGCAGTGGGGAAGTGATTTTCCATGAGGTGCTCTTGAGCAGTACGCCCACATGTTCTTCATGGGCAGTAGCTTGAAGCCACCAATGATGAGTATTGCCCATCGCCAAGTCCAGTTGGTGGCTCAGCTCTTGTATCCGGGCTTCGAGTTCGCCTATGCGGGCGAGACTGGACCGGCACTCATCGGCTAAATGACGCCTGTGATCTTCTGCCAGAGCCAGTTGTTCATTCAGAGCCTCAACCTGACCCGACAAGCCCTCAGAGCAGCCTAAGACAGGCTCAACCTGCGTGTGCCCCTGCACCGCCTCTGGGAGTGATTGGCTATCGAACTCCAGCTTGCCGGCGTGAACTCTGAACCCGTGGATTTGATCCTCAAGGGCCATTCGATGCTGCTTTTCAATTTCAAATTGCATCGTCACCTGCTGATGCCTCTTGTAGAGCTCCAACAGTTCATTGGTTACATGCCTGGCCTGATCACGCAACACATCGTTCAATGCTTCAGCCGAAACACGCTTAAGCTCGGCCTGCGCCGCCCGATTAATACTCTCTCGCAATGCCAGATCGTTTTCATGGCTACGACGCTCGGCCGACTGAATTCGAAATCCTGCCTCTTGCAGCTGGAGCCGCTGTTGTTCGGCTACGGCTTCACTATATATCGCACGACGCTCAAACCCACTCATCCCCCCCTGAGCATCTAAAGCGATATCGGCCACCTGCTCCAAGCGATTTCGCACTTTTTCAAGTTGCGCTTCCATTTCGTAACTATTCCCCAGCAATTTTCCATCTAAGTTTTTTATGTAACCGCTGTGCTGATCAAGCGCTTCCTCAATCGCCTGCATCCAAAGATCTTCTGTCTTCTCGGCACTGCCGTCATTGGGTGATTCGTTTAATTCGTCGAGATGCTCAAGCATCAGACGAAAGCTCCACTGATGCACCGGTACGGCCCACAATCCAGTCGCCCAACTACGGAAAGGCTGTGGCAGATTAAAGGGAGCGATCGTTATTTGCCTGATCGGTGATGGGTCGACAACGTGCCCCGTTGCCAACTCATGAACAAACACCATAAACGACAAGTAAATATTGTTGGGCCAAACGCAGTCTTTGAAATCCTGCGATATGGCACCATAGTCTATAACTCGCGCGCCGACTTCTGGCGCCACTATAACGTTCCACGCCCGAAAATCACTGTGGTAAAGACCAAAGGCTTCCAGGGCGGAAAGTTGTTCCAACACCTCCCGAAGAACCTTCTTTCGATCCAGGGATGCATCATTTAGTACATCCAACAACAGATCGCCATGAAACCTCTGCATAACCACCCAACCTTCGCTTTCACCCTCTGAAAGGGCAATCAGCTCGGCAACTGGATAGTTTGGCGGTGCTCCGGTCAAAAATAATTTTTCGCGATGAAACTCAATACGATTGTGGTCTGCACGCCCGTCCACAAAACGATACAACTTAATGACTTCCTGTGCCCCAAAAAAATAGCGACGCGTTCCCTCGTGGGTATTCTTCGCCAGTGCATGGGAATCACTGCGCCACGCATCAAACGCTCCCGCTTTTCCGTCGACAGTCCAATAGCAGTTACTGGCAAAATACAGAGGGCGCTGCACGCTCGTTAGATGTGTCTGACAACGAGCCATTTCGCGGACAAAATGAACCGACTCCAACAACTCCCTTGGCTCTTCAGGTTGAGAGGCAGCCCAGTAAAGATCGCCCTCTCGTAAAGCGATTTCCAGAATCAGTGCACCAGACATTTCGGCAGCACGCTGAAAAAGCCGCTTCACCTCATCGATCCCACGTTCGTGAATCACGTGATGAAAAACACTCAGCCCCAAAACCAGATCGTACTGGCCAGGCTCCAAACGATCGATAACATCCTCAACCCGGCCTACTTCAAAGGTCGCATCCAATTGCGGATGTTCTTGAGAAAGCGCGGTACATACTGCGACGTTTTTATCCAGGAAATCGATCCCTCGAACCGCTGCCCCGCGGCTGGCAAGGCTAAGGCTGAAGTAGCCTTGGGCACAGCCCAGGTCCAGGACTCTCAGAGGGCGGCCGAGATGAGCCTGCAGAGCGTCATAGATGCGCGCAATAACATCCAGCCGATCAGCGCACGGACGTGAAACATGATCCGAAAGATCGGAGCGACCAAAGATCGGCTGATAAACCTCTGGCAACTCGGCTACCAATTGCTCAATCATGGGCTGCGACCTTATCGCTTGGAGACTCCGGGTACTCGACATCAAACGTTGCCCCCATATCGGAGATACCCCAGAACTGAACAGACCTGCTGATTTTCACCATCACCGAATCATATCGTCGATCCAGGGGTAGCAAGTCGCCTGACAACGGGTCGCCCGACGAAATACCAAAAGACACCAGGAAATCTCCCGCATTTAAATTAAGCGGCAGCGAAAACCTGAACATTCGGATATCACCTGCACGCACCGAAACAACAGCCTGGCCACGGCTGGAAACAAATGAATTGGTACCATACAAAAATATGCCGTCAATTGTCTTGATTAGAAAACCCGGCACCACACTTTCAAAATCCGCATCAAACTTAACCTTGAAGTAAAAGTCTGCGTTTGAGTTGCTTTCAATGCGGGAAGGAAATCGGTCACCCTCCACAATCAGCAGATAATCTAAAATCGCTGCACCACCGTGTCCCCAGCGGTACTCAGCAGGGTTATACCCACCGCGCGTAGCGAAAACATCGTGTGTATTCAAGAAGTCTTCTTGGACAAGGCCGGGACTGGCAACGTCGGCCTGATGCCCCACGCCTTTCTTCTTGCCGAACAACTCATCTAGGTAACGATTGGTAACCTCCCGAGAAGGGCCATCGAGTTCGATATGCCCGTTTTTCAGCAGGATAGCTCTCTCACAATGCCGCACAATGTCATCAGCACTGTGCGAGACAAGAATCAGGGTCATCCCCTCATCACGGTACTGCTTGATACGTTTGAAGCACTTGGCTTGAAAGTAACTGTCGCCAACAGAAAGCGCTTCATCGACGATGAGAAGGTCGGGCTTGAACGCTGTCGCCACTGCAAAGGCAACACGCATTTGCATACCACTTGAGTAAGTTCTCACGGGCTCTTCAAAATACTCGCCAATTTCCGCAAAGGCCTCGATATCCGGCATTGCCTGCGCGATCTCGGCGGCGCTGAAGCCCATCAGGCCAGCCGAGTGGAATACGTTCTGTCGCCCGCTCAACTCCGGCGTAAACCCCATCCCCAACTCAAGGATGGCCGCAATGCGGCCATTGATCTGCACACTGCCTTCGCTGGGTTGCAACGTACCGGTGATCATTTTTAGCAGCGTTGATTTTCCCGCGCCATTCTGGCCAACGATACCGATCGACTCTCCTGGGTGAATCGTGAAGTTCACACCCTTTATCACCCAATGCTCTTCACTGGGTTTTATCGGCAAGCCGAGCCAACGACCGATACGCTGAAATTCCGAGGCATACACCCTGTAGGCCTTACCCAGATTACTGACACTCAAAAGGCTCATAGTACGTCCACCATTTCTGGCGCTGCACGCCTGAACATCATCAAGCCCAAAAGCATAAGTACAACTGCAATCACCGCAGGCACGATAAGTCCATCAAGATTTGGCGCTCGCGAATGCACCAATGCGTCATGATAAGCGGTCACAATCGGGTACATCGGATTGTATCCCATCAACCCTTTGAAGCTTTCAGGAATGATGTTGTCGGGATAGACGATCGGCGTAAACCAGAACCAGGCTTGCAGAACGATCGGGACCACTTGGCCAGTATCACGGACAAATACATTCAGGACTCCAAGCACCAGACCAATGCCCACCGCGAGCGCAGTGACGACTAACGTCAACGGCACAATCCAGAAAACGTGCAGAGTTAGAGATTGTCCCAGAAGTGCAAAAACCAATAACAACGCAACAAACAAGAGCCCGTAGTTGAGCAGACAAGACCCTACTGCAATTACCGGTAAGGTAATACGTGGAAACCGCATCTTTTTCATCAGGTTTCCCTGATCGATGAATAGGGTCAAGCAACGTCCGATGATTTCAGAGAATAAACTCCAGGCTAAAACTCCTGCCATCAGGTAAAGCGCATAGGCATACTTGTTATCAATACCTGGCAACTTCGCTGCCAGTACATTGGACAAAACCAGCGCATATATCGCCACCTGCGCCAGTGGGTTAATGATCATCCACAGCCCGCCCAAGCGACTCCGGGCAAAACGGGCAACAAACTCATTCCGAATGGATGACCAGACGAAACCCCGGTACTCCCAAAGGCT
Source organism: Pseudomonas reactans (assembly GCF_013387025.1). Lineage (NCBI taxonomy): Bacteria > Pseudomonadati > Pseudomonadota > Gammaproteobacteria > Pseudomonadales > Pseudomonadaceae > Pseudomonas > Pseudomonas reactans. The sequence goes on from NZ_JACAQP010000015.1 coordinate 147,352, forward strand.
TCTAAACAACCCAAACATCGCTGACTCCTGAAAAAAAGCCAGACAGATGCCTGACTTGTTGCAACACTTAAATGCGGCCCACACCTTCATACGCAGACAAGCAAACAAGCAGAAAACGGGCATTCAGCGCCTCCCCGTACAGTTGCGCGTTTACCCTCCGACCCTGCCGTAGATGTCCTCAAACCGAACGATGTCGTTTTCTCCCAGGTAGTCACCACTCTGCACCTCAATCAACACCAGATCGATGACCCCAGGATTCTCCAGACGATGTGTATGACCTGCGGGAATGAACGTTGATTCATTAGTATTGAGCAGAAACTCGCGATCATTGTTAACCACTCGCGCCATACCACTCACCACAATCCAGTGTTCGCTACGGTGATGGTGCATTTGTAGCGACAATGAGCCTTGTGGCTTGACGACAATCCGCTTGATCTTGAACCGCAGCCCCTCTTCCAGCGTGGTGTAAGCGCCCCAGGGGCGCCGCACGGTGGTGTGGTCCAAGTGTGATTGGTGACCATTTTTCTTCAATTGCGCCGTGATCGCCTTGATGTCCTGCGCATGATCTTTGTGCGCAACCAACAGGGCGTCCGGCGTATCGACAATGATGAGGTCCTCAACGCCTACCAAGGCGGCCAAGCGGCGCTGACTGCGTACGTAGTTGTTGCTCGCGTCGTGAAAAATGGCTTCACCCTCGACGCGGTTGCCCTGCTCATCCGCCGCAGACAACTCGCTCATGGCATTCCAGGAGCCGATATCACTCCAACCAATGTCACAAGGCACCGTCGCCACTTTGCTCGAACGCTCCATAAGCGCGAAGTCGATGGAGATATCAGGCACGTTGGCAAAGCTTTCGGGCTCCAGATGCAGGCTGCGATGACTGCTGCCGGTCATCGTGCCAGAACCCGCCAGGCACAGTTCTACGGCACTGGACACGTCCGGTGCGCACACTGCCATTTGCTCAATTAAAGTTCCGGCGCGGAAGCAGAACATACCGGAGTTCCAAAAGTACTCGCCCGACGCCAGATAGCCCTGGGCAGTTTCGAGGTCCGGTTTCTCAACGAAACGCTTGACCTTGAAACCGCTACCCAGAGGGCCGTCGTTATCTTTCTGGATATAGCCATAACCGGTTTCCGGGTATTCAGGCTTCACGCCAAACGTCACCAACCAACCATCTTTGGCCAGCGCGCACGCACTTGAGACAGCAGTGGCGAATGCTGCCTGATTATCGATTAAGTGGTCGGCCGGCAGCACCAGCATGATGGCATCCTGCCCATGAGTGCGTGCAACTTCCTGGGCAGCCAATGCTACTGCGGCTGCTGTATTACGCCCGAACGGTTCCAGGACGAAACTCAAGTTCGTGAAATGAGGCGCCTGAGCACCATATTCATCAAGCGTCTTGAAGTAAAGATCACGATTAGTAATCGTCAATACTTCACTCACCGCGTCCAACGCCAAGGCACGACTGTATGTTTTTCGAATCAAATTGCCACCATCGGGCAACTCGATAAACGGCTTGGGATGTGCTGAACGTGAAACCGGCCAGAGACGGCTGCCCGAACCGCCACAGATAATGACTGGAACAAGTGTCACTTTGTACTCCTTTACGCATTGCCACTAGATTTCCGCCGCAGCCCTCGCCCCCTCGAAGCCGCCTGCTCGAAAAAAGTGACTAGAGTCTTTCAGCTAAAAAAGTCAAATCGCCAAAGGCGTTTTGGGGAGGAAATACTGTTTTTTTCTTACAGAATAACTAGTGTATTCTTTATCAAATGGTCATTTATGTCTAGGAAAAGGCGGAACATTCCCACTGACGTGATCATTCTTATTTTCTGGCCAAATGCCACTTCCAGTAGAACTTGTCACTTTTCTTGGTGATTATTCCTACACCTCACCAATCTGCACCTAAAACCGCCGATTCCATTGATCTAGAGCCTTAGCGGGTGCTGTCGCTTTTCCGGGCAAGCCTCCAACAAAGTACCTTTCAGAAAATCCTCCTCAACAATCACCGACAGCTGCCGATACCCCCTGAAAGCCTTGCGGATTGAACAACCATGCGTAATAACCAACCCGTTACCCAGCGCGAACGTACCTTCCCCGCTCAGCAACGGTTGATCTCCACCACAGATGCCAAAGGCGTGATCACCTACTGCAACGACGCCTTCGTCGAAATCAGTGGGTTCTCCCGTGACGAACTGGTGCGTGCCCCGCACAATCTGGTCCGTCACCCGGATGTTCCGGCGGCGGTGTTCGCGCACATGTGGTCAACGCTCAAACAAGGCTTGCCATGGATGGGCATTGTCAAGAATCGCTGCAAGACCGGGGATCACTACTGGGTTAACGCCTACGTGACGCCGGTTTTCGAAGGCAACCAGGTGGTCGGCTACGAATCGGTGCGCATCAAGCCTACCGCCGAGCAGATCCGCCGTGCCGAAGCGCTCTACCACCGCATCAACCAGGGCAAGTCGGCGATCCCCCAGCGGGACAAGTGGCTGCCGGTTTTGCAGGACTGGCTGCCGTTTATCCTGGTGAGCCAGTTGAGCTTCATGATCGGCGCGTCCCTCAACTCCCACTGGGGCTTTGCCCTGGCGGCGGGGCTGTCGGTGCCGCTGGGCCTGCTGGGCCTGAGCTGGCAACAGCGCGGCCTCAAGCGCTTGCTGCGCCTGGCCGAGCAGACCACTTCCGACCCGTTGATCGCGCAGATGTACACCGACAGCCGTGGCGCTCAAGCGCGGTTGGAGATGTCGATCCTCAGCCAGGAAGCACGTCTGAAGACCTGTCTTACTCGCTTGCAGGACACTGCCGAACACCTCAACGACCAGGCCGCGCAATCCAACACCCTGGCGCATAACAGCTCCAGTGGCCTGGAACGCCAGCGCGTGGAAACCGAACAGGTGGCGACCGCCGTCAACCAGATGGCTGCCACCACCCAGGAAGTCGCCAGCCACGTGCAGCGCACCGCCGATGCGACCCAGGAGGCTAACCGCCTGACCGGTCGCGGCCGCGATATCGCCGGGGAAACCCGCGAGGCAATTCAGCGTCTGTCTGTTGCAGTGGGTGAGACCGGCGTGACCGTGACCCAACTGGCCAAGGACAGTGATGAGATTGGCGGCGTCGTCGACGTGATCAAAGGCATTGCCGACCAGACCAACCTGCTGGCACTGAACGCGGCCATTGAAGCGGCACGTGCCGGTGAAATGGGTCGTGGTTTTGCGGTGGTTGCGGACGAAGTTCGTCAACTGGCGCAACGCACGGCTGAATCGACCGGGCAGATCCACGCCCTGATTGCCAAGCTGCAGCAAACCGCCAGTGCCGCCGTGCAAACGATGGACGCCGGGCATCGCCAGGCCGAAGAAGGCGTGGCGCGGGTGATGGAAGCAGATCAGGCGTTGGTGGGGATCAGTGAGGCGGTGGCGCACATCACCGACATGACCACGCAGATCGCGGCGGCAACTGAAGAGCAAAGCTCGGTGGCCGAAGAGATCAGCCGCAACATCAGCACCATTGCGTTGCTGGCGGATCAGACGTCGGAGCAGGCGTTGAATTCGGCGCAGTTGAGTGAAGAGCTGACGCATACCGCGAATACCCAGTATTCGCTGGTTGAGCGTTTCAACCGGTAGACGGCTTTCGCGAGCAAGCCCGCTCCCACATTTAACCGTGTACATCCCTTGGAATGCGGTCGAATGTGGGAGCGGGCTTGCTCGCGAAGGGGCCCTAACAGGCGCCGATAAACCCAGCAATTTTCGCCGCAGCTGCCTCCAGATGTTGCTCATGGCTGAACCCCGACGCCTTCAACGGCTTCAAGTCGTGATCCCCCGCCACCAACCACATCACCTCGATGCTCGGCGACAACGCATACCCCTCAACCGCCGCCCGATTGCCCAACGCATCCCGCTCGCCTTGCACAATCAACGTCGGCGTCTTCAGCCCAGCCAAATGCTCAGTCCTCGGCTTCTCCGGTTTACCCACCGCATAGAACGGATACCCCAGGCACACCAGCCCATCCGCGCCCAATTCGTCCGCCAATAAACTGGCCATGCGCCCGCCCATGGACTTGCCGCCGATGGCCAGCGTCCCAGCGACATGACGTCGCACCTCGGCATGCACCTCACGCCACGCTTCGAGCAGTTTGGGCGCCGGATTCGGCGGACGTTTACCGCCGTCCACCCGGCGCTGGGCCATGTAGGGAAACTCGAAGCGCAACACGTTGACGCCATGCCCGGCAAGGCGTGCAGCCATGTCATTCATAAACCCGGAGTCCATTGGCGCACCGGCGCCGTGGGCCAGGATCAGGGTGACCGGTTTGCCCGCAGCCTCGCCCGACGCGACATCCCACAACCACCCGCGTTCCCGCACACACTGCGCCCATTGATCCCCGTCAATACTGGCCTTGTGCTCTTTGCCCATGCTTGCCTCGCTTTTTAGTCTGCCTATAACTCCAGCCCAAGTGCCGCATTGGCTTGGGTTGAACCGTGGATGGGGAACCATGAACACTACTTTAAGTACCGCCTATAACTACAAGGTGGTCCGCCAATTCGCCATTATGACGGTGGTGTGGGGCATCGTCGGCATGGGGCTCGGGGTTTTTCTCGCTGCTCAATTGGTCTGGCCTGCACTCAATTTCGACTTGCCGTGGACCAGCTTCGGAAGACTGCGTCCATTACATACGAACGCAGTTATCTTCGCCTTTGGTGGCTGCGCGCTGTTCGCCAGCTCCTTCTACTCGGTGCAACGCACCTGCCAGACCCAGCTGTTCGCGCCGAAAATCGCCGCGTTCTGTTTCTGGGGCTGGCAACTTGTCATTGTCTTGGCCGCGATCTCCTTGCCGCTGGGCTACACCAGTTCCAAGGAATACGCCGAGCTGGAATGGCCAATCGATATCCTCATCACCATTGTCTGGGTGGCCTACGCCATCGTGTTCTTTGGCACGGTGATGAAGCGCAACACCAAGCACATCTACGTCGGTAACTGGTTCTTCGGTGCGTTCATCATCACCGTGGCCATCCTGCACATCGTCAACAACCTGGAAATTCCGGTCAGCCTGACCAAGTCCTACTCCCTCTACGGCGGTGCGACGGATGCCATGGTGCAGTGGTGGTATGGGCATAACGCGGTAGGCTTTTTCCTCACCGCCGGCTTCCTGGGGATGATGTACTACTTCGTGCCCAAGCAAGCCGAGCGTCCGGTGTATTCGTATCGCTTGTCCATCGTGCACTTCTGGGCACTGATCACTCTGTACATCTGGGCCGGCCCGCACCACTTGCACTACACCGCGCTGCCAGACTGGGCACAGTCGCTGGGCATGGTGATGTCCCTGGTGCTGCTGGCACCGAGCTGGGGCGGCATGATCAACGGCATGATGACCTTGTCGGGCGCCTGGCATAAGCTGCGCAGCGACCCGATCCTGCGCTTCCTCGTGGTGTCCCTGGCGTTCTACGGCATGTCGACCTTCGAAGGCCCGATGATGGCGATCAAGACCGTCAACGCCCTCTCCCACTACACCGACTGGACCATCGGCCACGTGCACGCCGGCGCCCTCGGCTGGGTGGCGATGATCTCCATCGGCGCGCTGTACCACATGATCCCGAAAGTCTTCGGTCGCGAGCAGATGTACAGCCTCGGCCTGATCAACGCGCACTTCTGGCTGGCCACCATCGGCACCGTGCTCTACATCGCCTCGATGTGGGTCAACGGCATCGCCCAGGGCCTGATGTGGCGTGCGGTCAACGAAGACGGCACCTTGACCTACTCCTTCGTCGAAACCCTGGTGGCCAGCCACCCTGGCTTCATCGTGCGGCTGGTGGGCGGTGCGGTGTTCCTCTGCGGCATGTTCCTGATGGCTTACAACACCTGGCGCACCGTGCGTTCGGCGCAGCCCGTCGAAGCCACTACCACTGCGCAGCTGGCCTGAGGAGTCTGTGATGAAACACGAAACGATTGAAAAGAACGTCGGCCTGCTGATGCTGCTCATGGTGCTCGCCGTGAGCATCGGCGGCCTGACCCAGATCGTCCCGCTGTTCTTCCAGGACGTGACCAACAAGCCGGTGGAGGGCATGAAGCCTTACACCGCGCTGCAACTGGAAGGCCGTGACATCTACATCCGCGAAGGCTGCGTACAGTGCCACTCGCAGATGATCCGCCCGTTCCGCGCCGAGACCGAACGCTACGGCCACTACTCGGTCGCCGGCGAGAGCGTGTGGGACCACCCGTTCCTGTGGGGCTCCAAGCGTACCGGCCCGGACCTGGCACGCGTCGGCGCGCGCTACTCGGACGATTGGCACCGCGCGCACTTGTACAACCCGCGCAACGTAGTGCCCGAGTCGAAAATGCCGGCCTACCCGTGGCTGGTCACCGCCGCCGTCGACAGCAGCCACACCGAGACCAAGTTGAAAGTGATGCGCACCCTCGGCGTGCCGTACACCGACGACGACATCAGTGGCGCCGTCGCCAGCCTCAAGGGCAAGACCGAGATGGACGCGCTGGTTTCGTACCTGCAAGTGCTCGGCACTGCCATCAAGAGCAAGAGGTGAGCCATGGGATTTGAATTCGATGCGGGCACCATCCGCGGCCTTGGCACCCTGGTGGTCGCCATCGCCTTTATCGGCCTGTCGCTGTGGGTGTTCAACAACCGGCGCAATGCGGAATTCGAGCAGGCCCGCCTGCTGCCGTTCGCCGATGAACCTTCTCCATCCGACGCTCAAGAAGAGCCTGCAATAAGGAGCACTCGGCCATGACCCTATTCTGGAGTACATGGATCTGCGTATTGACCCTCGGCAGCCTGATCGGCCTGACCTGGCTGTTGATCGGCACCCGCAAGGGCGAGACCAAGGGCAGCGTGGACCAGACCATGGGCCACGCCTTCGACGGTATCGAGGAATACGACAACCCGCTGCCCCAGTGGTGGTTCATGCTGTTCGCCGGCACCCTGGTGTTTGCGGTCGGCTATTTGATCCTCTATCCGGGACTGGGCAACTGGAAAGGCGTGTTGCCGGGCTATGAAGACGGCTGGACCCAGACCAAGGAATGGGACAAGGAAATGGCCAAGGCCGATGCCAAGTTCGGGCCGATCTTCGCCAAATTCTCGGCCATGCCCGTGGAGGAAGTCGCCAAGGATCCACAAGCGCTGAAAATGGGCGGCCGCCTGTTCGCCTCCAACTGCGCGGTGTGCCACGGCTCGGATGCCAAGGGCGCGTTTGGCTTCCCGAACCTGGCGGACAACATCTGGCGCTGGGGCGGTTCGGCCGAAGCGATCAAGACCACCATCCTCAACGGCCGTCACGCGGCGATGCCGGCCTGGGGTGACATGCTTGGCGACGACGGTGTGAAAAACGTTGCTGCTTATGTGCGTCACGACGTGGCCAAGCTGCCCTTGCCGGCCGACAACAGCGCCGACCTGGCCGCCGGCAAAGCGGCGTTCAACAGCACCTGTGTCGCCTGCCATGGTCCGGAAGGCCACGGCATGGAAGCCATGGGTGCGCCAGACCTGACCAGGCCGGCCGGCTACATCTACGGCACCAGCCTCGCGCAGTTGCAGCAGACCATCCGCCACGGCCGCCAAGGCCAGATGCCGGCGCAGGAAGTGCTGCAAGGCAACGACAAGGTGCACTTGTTGGCCGCCTATGTTTACAGCTTGTCCCACAACGCTGATGGCGCAACGCCAGAAAGCCCCGCTCAGTAACCCTTTACTGCCGCTACCGATCAGGAGCGGCAGCCGCTTTTTCTGTAGGAGCGAGCTTGCTCGCGAAGAACCTGAGGGCGAAGCGTTTATCCAGAATCAACGCGGCGCTCTTGAGTTCTTCGCGAGCAAGCTCGCTCCTACAGTGATCCTATGTCGCTTTCACTTACGCGACCAAGTGTCGCACCCTTCCACAGCACAACTTTCCCCTCCTCACTTTCGGGTCTACGCTTGTTCCCACAGCGGACCAATCCTGGCGTACGCAACGACATTCGTTGCGACCCCAAAAATTTCCTGTCCACTCGATCAGCTTTCGATTTCTGATTTTGTCCCTACGAGAAACATGGAAAGGGCGCAGAATCTGGCGTGGAACGCATTGATACAGGTCAGCCATTGCGTTGCAATGGCCCCTCGCTTTCTACATACTTGCGGCCGATTTTACCTATAAAAAAACCTAAACCGTGGAACCTTAGAATGAGCACAGCAATCAGTCCGACTGCTTATAACTATAAGGTAGTCCGCCAGTTCGCCATCATGACGGTGGTCTGGGGGATCCTTGGCATGGGGCTCGGGGTGTTCATCGCCTCGCAACTGGTTTGGCCGGAATTGAATTTCGGTTTGCCATGGACGACCTTTGGCCGCCTGCGCCCGCTGCACACCAACCTGGTGATCTTCGCCTTCGGTGGCTGTGCATTGTTTGCCACCTCCTATTATGTCGTGCAGCGAACCTGCCAGACGCGACTGATCTCCGACAGCCTCGCGGCCTTCACCTTCTGGGGTTGGCAAGCCGTCATCGTGAGCGCCATCGTCACCCTGCCGCTGGGTTACACCACCACCAAGGAATACGCCGAGCTGGAATGGCCGATCGCCATTTTGCTCGCCATCGTGTGGGTGACCTACGCCGTGGTGTTCTTCGGCACCATCGTCAAGCGCAAGACCAAGCACATCTATGTGGGTAACTGGTTCTACGGCGCCTTCATCCTGGTGACGGCGATGCTGCACATCGTCAACCATGCCTCGCTGCCAGTGAGCCTGTTCAAGTCCTACTCGGCCTACGCCGGGGCCACGGATGCGATGATCCAGTGGTGGTACGGCCACAACGCCGTGGGTTTCTTCCTGACCACCGGTTTCCTGGGGATGATGTACTACTTCGTGCCGAAACAGGCCGAACGTCCTATTTACTCGTACCGTTTGTCCATCGTGCACTTCTGGGCGCTGATCACCCTGTACATCTGGGCAGGTCCGCACCACTTGCACTACACCGCGCTGCCGGATTGGGCGCAGTCGCTGGGCATGGCGATGTCGATCATCCTGCTGGCCCCGAGCTGGGGCGGCATGATCAACGGCATGATGACCCTGTCGGGCGCCTGGCATAAGTTGCGCACCGACCCGATCCTGCGTTTCCTCGTGGTATCGCTGGCGTTCTACGGCATGTCGACCTTTGAAGGGCCGATGATGGCGATCAAGACCGTCAACTCGCTGTCCCACTACACCGATTGGACCATCGGCCACGTACACGCCGGCGCCCTCGGTTGGGTGGCGATGATCTCCATCGGCGCGCTGTATCACATGATCCCGAAACTGTTCGGCCGTGCGCAGATGCACAGCGTCGCACTGATCAACACGCACTTCTGGCTGGCCACCATCGGCACCGTGCTCTACATCGCCTCGATGTGGGTCAACGGCATCACCCAGGGCCTGATGTGGCGTGCGATCAACGATGACGGCACCCTCACCTACTCCTTCGTCGAAGCGCTGCAAGCCAGCCACCCGGGCTACATCGTCCGCGCCCTGGGCGGTGCGTTCTTTGCCGCCGGCATGCTGTTCATGGCCTACAACGTCTGGCGCACCGTGCGTGCCTCGGACCCGGCAGAAGCCGAAGCCGCCGCCAAGATCGCCGTTGTGGGAGCCCACTGATGAAGCATGAAGTAGTCGAGAAGAATATCGGCCTGCTGGCCTTCTTCATGGTCATCGCCGTGAGTATCGGCGGCCTGACCCAGATCGTTCCGCTGTTTTTCCAGGACGTGACCAACAAGCCGGTCGAGGGCATGAAGCCGCGCACCGCCCTTGAACTGGAAGGCCGCGACGTCTACATCGCCAACGGTTGTGTCGGCTGCCACTCGCAGATGATCCGCCCGTTCCGCGCCGAAACCGAACGCTACGGCCACTACTCGGTCGCCGGCGAAAGTGTGTGGGACCACCCGTTCCTGTGGGGTTCCAAGCGGACCGGCCCGGACCTGGCCCGTGTCGGCGGGCGTTACTCCGATGACTGGCAGCGTGCGCACTTGTACAACCCGCGCAACGTGGTGCCTGAATCGAAAATGCCGGCGTACCCGTTCCTCGTGGAAAACAAGCTCGACGGCAAGGACACCGCGAAGAAGATGGAAGTCTTGCGCACCCTGGGCGTGCCCTACACCGACGAAGACATCGCCGGTGCAGCCGCAGCCGTGAAGGGCAAGACCGAAATGGACGCATTGGTGGCCTATCTGCAAGGCCTGGGCACCATCATCAAAAGCAAACGGTGACCTACATGGATATCGGGATGATTCGTGGCCTGGGCACCGTCGTGGTGATGGTGGCCTTTATCGGCCTGGCGTTGTGGGTGTTCAGCCCCAAGCGCAAGTCGGAGTTTGAAGACGCGACCTTGCTGCCCTTTGCGGATGATCCCGAAGCCATCAAGCACGTCGAGCAAGCTTCTAGGAGTAACAAAGAATGACTACGTTCTGGAGTCTGTACGTCACAGTCCTCAGTCTGGGTACCATCTTCGCCCTGACCTGGCTGCTGCTGTCGACCCGCAAGGGCCAGCGCGCCGAGCAAACCGACGAGACCGTCGGCCACTCGTTCGACGGCATCGAGGAGTACGACAACCCGCTGCCGAAATGGTGGTTCATGCTGTTCGTCGGTACCATCATCTTCGCCCTCGGCTACCTGGCGCTGTACCCCGGCCTGGGCAACTGGAAAGGCCTGCTGCCGGGCTACAACTACCTCGACACCGAAAAGCAAACGCCCTTCGCCAACGGCCAGACCGGCTGGACCGGCGTGCACGAATGGGAAAAGGAAATGGCCAAGTCGGACGCCAAGTTCGGCCCGATCTTCGCCAAATTCGCATCGATGCCGATTGAAGAAGTGGCCAAGGACCCGCAAGCCTTGAAAATGGGCGGCCGCCTGTTCGCCTCCAACTGCTCGGTGTGCCACGGCTCTGACGCCAAAGGCGCCTATGGCTTCCCCAACTTGACCGACGCCGACTGGCGCTGGGGCGGCGAGCCCGCCACCATCAAGGAAACCATCATGAAGGGCCGCCATGCCGTGATGCCGGGCTGGCTGGATATCCTCAAGGAACAAGGCGTCAGCGATGTCGCCGCGTTCGTGGTGACCAACCTCGACGGCCGCAAGCTGCCCGAAGGCGTGAAAGCCGATGTGGCCAACGGCGAGAAACTCTTTGCCGCCAACTGCGTGGCCTGCCACGGCCCGGCCGGTAAAGGCACCCCAGCCATGGGTGCGCCTGACCTGACCCACCCAGGTGCCTTCATCTACGGTTCGAGCTTCGCCCAACTGCAGCAGACCATCCGTTGGGGTCGTCAGGGCCAAATGCCTGCGCAGGAGCAACTGCAAGGCAATGACAAGGTGCATTTGCTGGCGGCGTATGTGTACAGCTTGTCCCATGGGGATAAGAAGACTGAAGAGCAGTAAGCCCTCGGAAGATCAAAGCCCCGCGCAGCGAAAGCTGGCGGGGCTTTGTTCTTTCTAGGGAAACTCTGAAAAAGA
>NZ_JACAQP010000113.1:0-431 GCF_013387025.1 Pseudomonas reactans
AAAAAGAGTTGACTGCCGAGCCGTATGAGGTAGGAAACTCTCAAGTACGGTTCTAAGGGAAGGAATTAACCCACCTATTCCGACCGGGGAGAACAGGCCATTCGTCAGGGGGATTCTGAAATTGCGGAGGCTTGGTTCGACCAAGCCGCTGAGTATTGGAAACAGGCTATAGCACTTACTCCTGGTAATTATATTGAAGCGCATAATTGGTTGAAGATCACTAGACGTTTCGAATAAAAGACGATACCCTTTTCTTTATTTTATTTTCTTTATTTTAGTTATTATTTAGATTGTTTTAGATATTTTTTGATTTCTTATAATTAATTGTTTATTGGCCCCATCAGTCAAATAAAATCGATCATTCCTTTGGGAAGAACCAATCAAAGAATTTCTTTATATCCCTTCTAAGCGTTCTATTTCGTATGGTATTT
>NZ_JACAQP010000114.1:0-1712 GCF_013387025.1 Pseudomonas reactans
TCTGATTCAATTCGAACCCTACCAGATTTGCGAACACCTTGTGTTACAATTTGTTCCTGATCAACTGTTTGTTCAGGTTCAACAATTTCTTGTTGAATGCTAGATTCAACTTCTTGTGTATCAGGTTGTGGTTCCTGAAGTTCCTCAAGTTCCACAAACCTCCCACTAGCCTCTTCCGTCAGAAACTTGTTTTCTAGGAATTCAGCTTTTCGAGAAATAAATATCTTATTCTCGATGGGATTGTAGAAATAGTATCCAAGACAATCTTTCGGATACCCTACAAAGATACATTTAGTTGAACGGGGTTCTAATTTGTTTGAAGCTTCTTGTCTAACATAAGCTTCACAACCCCATACCTTGAGATAGGATAAAGATGGAACCCTTCCATGCCATATCTCATAAGGCGTTTTATCTACCTTCTTAGTAGGTGCCATGTTTAGGAGACGAGCAGCTGTTTGTAAAGCATAACCCCAAAATGATAAAGGTAGAGTACTTCTACTCATCATGGATCGAACCATATCCAATAGTGTTCGGTTCCGCCTCTCAGACACACCATTATGTTGTGGTGTTCCAGGTGGAGTAAGTTGTGAAACAATTCCACAAGTCTTACAATGATCCATAAAGTTTGTACTTAAGTACTCACCTCCTCTATCAGAACGAAGAACTTTAATTGTTTTGTTGAGTTGATTTTCCACTTCACTTTGAAACGTTTTGAACATTTCAAACGCCTCATGTTTATGTTTAATCAAATAAACATATCCAAAACGACTAAAGTCGTCAGTGAAGGTGATGAAATATCTTTCACCATATCTAGTCATTGGCTTGAAAGGACCACATACATCCGTATGTATGATTCCTAACAAGTCCTTTGCTCTCTCATTGGTTCCGGAGAAAGGAGCTTTAGTCATCTTGCCATGTAAACAAGATTCACATATATCAAATGAGTCATTCTCATTTGCCTTCAAAAGTCCACTCTTTTGAAGTTGGGATATGCGATTCTTGTTTATATGCCCAAGGCGACAATGCCATAGATAGGTTTGACTCAAATCAAATTTGGGTTTCTTGGTGAAAGTGTGGTATAAAGAGCCATGGTTAGTCTTTTCATCAAGGTTTACTTCATAAATTCCATTTAAAGGCCTAGCCTCAAAATAGAATACATTATTTTTGTAAACACAAATATCATCATTATTAAAGGAAAGATCAAATCCACATTGTCTTAATTTAGCAACCGAAATAATATTCCTAGTCAAGCTAGGAACATAATAAACATTCAACAATGTCACACACAAGCCATTAGGTAGTAATAAATTAAAACTTCCAATTGAATCCACCGCAACCCTTGCATTGTTTCCAACCCGAAGTACTACCTCATTTGCCTTCAGTCGCCTACTCCTTTTGAACCCCTGCAACATATTACATATGTGAGTTCCACAACCAGTATCAAATACCCATGTGTTAGGAGATAAATTATAAAGTTCTAGGTCTATCACATAGATACCTGAAGTGCCTTCACCGGCCTTCTTCTTCTTCAACTCCGCAAGATACGTAGGGCAATTTCTCTTCCAATGCCCAGCTTTGCCACATTCAAAGCATGCGTCTTCTTTGGCAACCTTTGCCTTCTTCTTGGGCGGACGGGATGGTTGGACAACTTTCTTGCCCTTTCCTTTGACAACCTTTGCCTTCCCTTTACCCTTGGAGTTGGTGGGGTATTC
>NZ_JACAQP010000116.1:0-698 GCF_013387025.1 Pseudomonas reactans
GGAAGGTTGGACAACTTTCTTGCCCTTACCTTTGAAAACTTTTGCTTTCCCCTTGCCCTTGGAGTTGGTGGGGTGTTCTGGTCTAGTTCTCTTTGTGCCACCTTCCTTGATCATGAGAACTTGAGTGGTTTTCTTAGGCAGATTCTTTTCCGCGGTAATTAGCATCCCATGTAATTCCGGGATAGTCTTGTTTAAACCATTCATGTTATAATTCATGACAAAAGGATCAAAGGACTTTGTCAAGGAGTTAAGGATCATATCCGTTGCTAGCTCTTCGGGCATCACAACTCCAAGACGTGCCAAATGATCAATGTGACTCTTCATTTTGAGCACATAAGAGCTTACCGACTGCCCATCCTCCATCTTGCAAGCATGGAAAGCCCGAACAGTTTCGAACCTTTCCGTTCTTGCAAGTTGTTGGAACATTTCCTTTAGTTGATGAATCATGTCATAGGCTGAATGATTCTCCAAATCCTTCTGAAGGTCGGGAATCATGGTTGCCAACATGAGGCATGATGCATCGATGGAATCATCCATCTTTTTAAGCCATGCATCGTGTGCGGGCTTAGGAATGGCAGGGGGCTCTTCTGGAAGTGGTTCATTGAGAACATATTCTTTCTTTTCTTGTTTGAGAACAATTCTCACACTACGGTGCCAATCCAAAAAGTTGGTATGGTTAAGTTTTTCTCCTTCAAGGA
>NZ_JACAQP010000117.1:0-327 GCF_013387025.1 Pseudomonas reactans
CGAAGATTTTGAAGTTGACTGAAAGTGTTGGCCAACCGGGACTGAATTGATGTGTTCAATTAGTAGTCTAAAAGTCATATGCAAATCAGAAATCGAGAAACAGAGAATCAGACCAAGATTGATTTTATCCATGTCTTGAGTCTGAAAATATCTTGTTGGACGGAGGATCATCTGATCACTTATCTATGGACAGAACTGATTAGATCAGAGTTTGGCAGCGGTTTCTAGGAAGCTACAGGTGCTGGTTAATTAGAGGCTAAATTGGTAATTATAGTCATAGACTTATCCAAGTGGGAGACTGTTGGATTAGGTGTCTAAGCCATGACT
>NZ_JACAQP010000118.1:0-316 GCF_013387025.1 Pseudomonas reactans
CCATGTTCGAGACGCTTGCTTTAATCCATAGATAGATCTTTTAAGCTTGCACACTTTGTTTGGATGCTTGGGATCGACAAAACCTTCAGGTTGATCCATATAGACATCTTCCAATAAGTATCCATTAAGGAAAGCGGTCTTGACATCCATTTGCCATATCTCATAATCATAGTATGCGGCTATGGCAAAAAGTATCCTAATCGACTTGATCATTGCCACTGGTGAAAAGGTCTCATCATAGTCAATACCATGAGTCTGTGAGTATCCTTTAGCGACAAGTCTAGCCTTAAAAGTGTGAACATTTCCATCCACGTCG
>NZ_JACAQP010000119.1:0-433 GCF_013387025.1 Pseudomonas reactans
TTCGCGTCTCTCTAAAATTGCAGTCATGGTAAAATCTTGGTTTATTTAATTATCAGGGACTCCCAAGCGCACGAATTTTCAAATGGAAAACTAAAGGCTTGTTATTCAACAGTATAACATGACTTATATGCCCGTGTCAACCAATATCTATCTGGATCTATTTCAATTTTTTGTAAATCAAAAAGCGGTTTGCAAAAATAAAAAAGAATTTCTATACATATACATATAATAGAATTTCACTATGACAATGGGTTGCCCGGGATTCGAACCCGGAACTAGTCGGATGGAGTAGATAATTTCCTTGTTAAATAAGTAAAAATCCCTCCCCAAGCCGTGCTTGCATTTTTCATTGCACACGGCTTTCCCTCTGTATACATCTAAAACTCAGTTCCTTCATTAGACAAGAAAAGGTTGAATACTCAGTTGATTTCAT
>NZ_JACAQP010000120.1:0-418 GCF_013387025.1 Pseudomonas reactans
GACAATCTGGATCATTTCTTGATGTGTCCTATTACTGGACTCAATCCCGAAGCAGCTGAATCAATGGAACTATGCTTCTCTATGAACGACTCATACAGAGTCAACATTGAATGCACATCCATGATTGTCTTATCTGGTTTCCCTTCCTGCACATCAGGATGAACGGATCAGCGAGTCGAGCTAATGCTTTAACTCCCGATCAAAAGGGGACCAAATTTATACAGTTCACCTATGTGTCTCTCAGTCTTGAGAACATGTGAACTGGTGCTACTTCCTGCACACTTCAAACTCTTTGAAGATCTTAGCTCGTCCTTTCTCAACCAGTAAAATGGAACATTTCCACAACTAGCTGTGTTAACTTATCAGACCCCAGGAATTCTAAATTCCTGCGGAACTCGGGGTCAATGATCAATAGTAT
>NZ_JACAQP010000121.1:0-1106 GCF_013387025.1 Pseudomonas reactans
TGAATTTTGTTTTTTTTTTGAATCAAGTAATTGGTCTTTTTCAGAGGAATACCATTTGTTTAAATCTTTATTTTGAGCCGTATGGCTTTGAGACGTATGGCATTGATTGATTCTATTTCGCCATTTTTGTGGGATTAATCTAGACGATGTAATCTGAGATAAATCGTATTGATAATGACCTCTTAACCAGTTTTTCCATGGATTCATTCCAGAATTTGGAAGTTTCTTATGTCTTAATTCGGAATGAAATATTCCTTGTCTTCCAAAAAAATCCTTTATTTCAGTCTTAAGAAAAAAGGACGGTCCATTATATTGAAGAATAGATCTTAACTTATTGAAGTTAATAATTTGGGTTTGTGATAATTTTAAAAATACATATTTTTGTGACAAGTAAGATAAATCAAAAAAAATATCTGACTTCCGCTTACTATTTTTAAGATTATCAAAAGCCCTTTTTATAGTCATAGGGAAAATAAAGTCAATTTTATTTTGTTTTGTTTTATTAATCCTTTCTTTATTGTCAATGTATTTATCATTATAAAGAATTTTTTTTGTTGATTCCATAAAAAGTTGTAGAGCGATTCTGCGCATATTAATGATACATAGAAAGATATCTATGTATATTTTTTCAATCAAAAATTTAACTATTAATTCAATATTTTTTCTTTTGAATATTTTCAAAATTTTGGGGGCTGATTCTGCATTATTCTTTTTCTTTTTTTTGATTCCTGGCGTTACTTTTTTTTTATTTTTTTTCATTATTTCTATTTCATTTCTGATTGTGTTTCTTCTATCAATCCTATGTTTCATTTCTTCTTCTGCCTGTGAATAATTTGTCCAACCTGTAGATCGAATTTGACTAAGTGATTCATGAATTATCTGATTGCTGATTATAGAATCCTTTTCTGTTTGAGTTTCACTTGATTCATATATTTCTTTCGGTATAAATTGTTTCTCTATAAATAATGGAATTTTCTTTACTTTTAAAAGTTCTTTTTTTATTCGTTTTACAAATTCTTCTTTCTTTTTTATTTTTTTAAAAATTCTTCGAACTGTAAAATTTAATTTTCTGATTTGGATTTTATAGTTTATATCGTTTAAAATGG
>NZ_JACAQP010000122.1:0-856 GCF_013387025.1 Pseudomonas reactans
GTGTAAGATTTAAACGCCTACTCATTATATCCAGATTAATTTCTTTCTTTTGAATATAGGATATACTAATTTTTCTTACATTTATCAGGTTAAGCAAGAGACCATATATCTGGATATTATTCATCAGTTTTTGATTCAATTCATTCAAACGTCCAGCCCATCTTAATTGCAAAGGAAAATCTCCTTTAAAGAATATTTTTAGTTTTTCGATCGATTCTAAAAAATATTCTTCAATATGGTTTTCATTCTTTAATTCAAAATATTGTTTTGAATTTGATGGGCTAAAATGGAAAAAATCCTCTTCTTGCTTTCCGTTAATATTTTGATTTTCACTAAAATTGGGATTTATATTCAAATTTAAAAGAAGTAATTTGCTTGGGATAAACCAAGGTTTCTCTTTATATTTATGATAAAGTATCACAAACTCTGGAAAGAAAAAAACTTTCGGATTTGATATGGGGTAATTTAAGATTAAGATTTTTTCATTCATTCCCATCCAATCAAAAAATACCTTTTTGTTATTTATTTGGGAATTTGAATCAATCGGAAGATAAAAAAGACCATTATTATGAATTTTATCCATTATTTGGTCCTTATTAGGTTCAACCTTAATATTTTTAATAATTTTACACAAATATTTTCTATCTGTATTTTTTTCCATATATATAATATCGCTTTTTACTATATAATTCTTGCTAGGAATATTCTTGAGTATGTTAAAAAATTTTTCTTTATTTCTGGTGGAATTTTCTTGGTTCTTATTTGTTTCTAATGATGATCTATAAATATAGGAGTTATTCTTAGTTTCAGAATGAATATATTTATATGATAAAAGATCATATCTATAGTTTTTTTG
>NZ_JACAQP010000123.1:0-413 GCF_013387025.1 Pseudomonas reactans
AAAAAAATATAAAAAAAATTATAATCTATTTGGAACATAAAAATGACTAAATTAGATGAAAGAATAAAAAATTTCCCAATTAAAATAAATAAAGAAATGTAAAAAATGCTAGACCATCCCCTATTTCTATGTTATCCACCTTTTTCAATTTAAAATTCGGGTATCAAAGCTAATCCAACGAACCCATCATTTGAATCAACTAAGGTAAAAAATCAAACCTATGAGACGGAAATAAATAGAGCTGATTATCAAGATGAATTATATTTGTTCGATACAATGTTGTCAATATAAAGGGTAAGAAAAGAATACGATGGAAAAAATACAAGAACTTAAATTGAAATAATAGTAAAAAAAAAAAGACTTGTGTTGGATTGGCACTGCATATATACTAAAATTTTTAGTTTATAAATAAA
>NZ_JACAQP010000124.1:0-259 GCF_013387025.1 Pseudomonas reactans
AGATGATAATATTATACAGTTGGTTACTTTTTTATTACTATTTTTTTATTACTATTAATAATATCGCTATTCTTCTTTCAAATCTGAATACTGCGACTGAAAAAAATACAGAGCCCCTTATCGGATTTGAACCGAGGGCTTACGCCTTACCATGGGATTACTCTACCACTGAGTTAAAAGAAAAGGGCTTGGTTCATGGAATTCCTGAATAGGTCACTGTACTATGTAGGTAAAATATATTTATATAAGATAAAATATA
>NZ_JACAQP010000125.1:0-264 GCF_013387025.1 Pseudomonas reactans
AATAGCCCCCTACTTCTTTTATTTCTAGTAAAGAAGTGCCATGATTTGAATATCCATTTTCGTTTTTTATTCATTATTCGGGGGTTGATGAAGGAAACCAGATAGTTATATGAGTGAAAGAAACGGCTTAGAAATTTGCAGTAAAAGATTGAATCTCATTTCCTATGTACAAGAGTTAAGAAAAGTAAACATAAGTATTAGAGACTCTTTACCCCAAGATTGATTAGTCATCATGACTTGAAGCGGGTTCAAAAGATCAACTTT
>NZ_JACAQP010000126.1:0-1463 GCF_013387025.1 Pseudomonas reactans
CTGCTGTCCAGATTTCAAAAATGTTTTGGAAGTGTTTTATAAATTCATATCTTGGTCATTTGGTGATATACTTGTTGGTAACTTTAATATCTAGAATATACATTAAGTTTCAACAAGTATTAGCATCAATATAGCCAAGAATGAATTGAAAAATGCAACAAAAAACCACAAAATTTTTTCCTGCTGCCCCTGGATTTCGCAAGTTTTCAAGGGGGCAAAGAAAATTCATAACTCACTCAAGGATGTCAAGAAATGGTGGTTCAAGTGTCATTTGGTGATATAAGAAGCTTGGCAAAATTGTAGCCAAATCGAAGATCATTTGGTTGAGTTTTTGTCACCCTTTTGTCCCTAGGTTTGGACTTGATATTTCATGTATGGCTCACATGAAATATCAAACTAGTTGGCTTGTGTTTATGCACCCATGCATGCTTGTGATGTTTGAATGTTTTATTATGTTATGTTGTGGATGAAAATAAGATTTTGCATGCTAGACAACCTAGATAATTAAACATAATCATCAAGGAGTTTGTATTTTCAAAAGTTGACATTTAAAACATAAGATGTGATAAAATTGGTTTTATTAAAATGGGTTTTGTTTAAAACCTATTAAGTCAAGTTTTGAAAATGATTGAAACAAGAAATAAAATGGAGATTTTATGAACTCTTACAAACTCCAACCCTAAGTAATAATGGTAATTATTTAGGATTATAAATTGGTTCTAATATATGTGATCAAACTCAAACTTAATATTGGATATTAATTGTAATCTTGACCACAAACAAAGAATCAATAAAATGGAGATTTTATGATTTAGGAACCAATTAACAAAATAAGATTTAATGGTACCATGTTCATTGGATGCATGCAATCTACATGATACCATATGTTTTTCAAAATTAGAATTGTAAAACATACAAATCCCTTACGAAATACAAATCAATGCCGTCCCTCTTAAAGACACTCATGTATCACTTGTATATCCTTGTGGGATAAAGGTTACCTAACCACTTGGAGTCTTCTTGTGATACAAGAAGTAGTTTTGCAATATTGATGGGATAAAGGACACCTAACCATTAATAGTTGTCAAAACTACACGTCCGTTTAAGTAGGATGATTCGTTTGGAAATCTCTTGTGATAAAGGTCACCTAAGCATTAGAAATCCAAGGCATAGATGGGATCAAACATGCCAAACTTATAAATGTTATAATGGGATCCCATAACTCTAGAAATTATATTTGGATATAATTGGTAAACCGTTACCTACCTTGTTGATTCGAATAGGCGGGATAAAGGATACCTAACCACTTATTCGTGATGCAACTTGGATTCTAGACCTTAATTAATTAAAGTTTATGAAACAAGAAAGGGTATTAATTATTAAGGACTTAATATCATAATTTACTAAATAGAACCTTGTTAAAATTTTGTAGATGGCACCAAACAACACACACTCGGCTCCTA
>NZ_JACAQP010000127.1:0-495 GCF_013387025.1 Pseudomonas reactans
GAATAACCTTTTACTTTTGGTGGTCTTCATAATTCCCCACTAACACAAGCATCTTAAGAATTTTATAAAATTTAATGTAGTGTTTATAAAAATAGAGTTTTATAAAAAAAATAGGTTATTATTTGATTATAACAATCTACTTTGATTTGAAGTTTAATTATAGTATTCAAGTTTGACTCTTTTAATTTAATTAGAGCATCATACTTTGATTTGATTTTAATATGGTATCATAATTTAATTTGATTATAGTTATAACGTTATACTATGCTATATTGCTATTAACGTCAATTTATATCGTAGTGTATGGTTTTGATCCTATTAGCGTCAAGTAAATCTCGAGTAGGGTTTATTAAATTTCCAATTGGGTTGGGTTGACCCGAATCCATTTTAGGCGGATGTCACAGTCTCCCCTACTTTAGGAAATTTCGTCCCGAAATTTAAGAAAAGAGTACCTTAAGAGAAAAGTTGTGGGTATTTGGTACGCATTTGATCCTC
>NZ_JACAQP010000128.1:0-435 GCF_013387025.1 Pseudomonas reactans
ATTATCCTCTTGTTGTACATTGATGATATGATGGTGGGGGGTTCCCACATACAGAAAATCAACAACAATAGTTACAATTCTAGTATTGGAATGCCACCATTTGAGGCATTGTATGGCCGTAAATGCCGATCTCCTATTTGCTGGCATGAAATTGGCGAGTCCCACGTGATTCGCGCAACAGTGGATTCTCCAATCGTTGGTCCTGAGCTTATCCAGGAAACAACCGACAAAATCACTCAGATTCGCAATAACCTTCTCACAGCTCGTAGCCGACAAAAGAGTTACGCCGACAAGCGACGCAAACCTCTTGAATTTACCGTGGGTGACATGGTCATGTTAAAAGTGTCCCCATGGAAAGGTGTGGTTCGATTTGGACGCAAGGGTAAATTGGCACCACGCTACGTAGGCCCGTTTAAGATTCTGAAAAGGATCGGA
>NZ_JACAQP010000129.1:0-303 GCF_013387025.1 Pseudomonas reactans
ACCTATAGGCCAAAGCGCGTCATTCACATTACTTTTGAGCCATCAAAATACCCGACCTTATCAAACGTATCCGAAAGGATACACTCCAAAATGGCCAACTCATTGGACTATTAAGTTCCCTAATGGGCCTTGAAGTGGGAAAAACATGTGAAAACTTAGTATTGTGGGGGCCCACGCAATTGCTACATGCTTCACATTTAGTACCCATGGAAAGCCCAAAAGGTGCCCAACACTCCTAACCATGGCCCAACAAGTGTTTTACAATCATTTTACCCAACAATGTCTACAAAATTAATTTCCATA
>NZ_JACAQP010000130.1:0-326 GCF_013387025.1 Pseudomonas reactans
TGTTACAAATTAGATGCAGACTTAAATGGCAAGCCTGTTGATCAAAAGAAATATCGAGGAATGATAGGATCACTCCTATACCTCACAGCCAGCAGACCCGACATCATGTTTTCTACATGTGTCTGTGCCAGATACCAAGCCAATCCTATGGAATCTCATGCTATAGCTGTAAAAAGAATTTTCAAATATCTTAAAGGAACTCCATCTCTTGGCCTTTGGTATCCAGCTAACTCTGATTTTCAGCTTAATGCCTTCACCGACTCCGACTATGGAGGATGCAGACTAGACAGAAAAAGCACATCTGGTTCTTGCCAATTTCTTGGAGG
>NZ_JACAQP010000130.1:422-694 GCF_013387025.1 Pseudomonas reactans
TCATTTCCTCAAAGACAACATTCAAAAAGGTCATATCGAATTGCACTTCATAAACACTGAAGATCAAATTGCCGATGTCTTTACTAAGGCTCTAGACGAAACCAAGTTTCAATACTTCCTAGGCCGTCTAGGAATGTTGAATCCAGATAACATCCATCCCTAATCTCTTACTTTTTGTTTGTACAAAAGAGTGTTTACTTTCATAAACAAAATTTCCAAAAACATTCAAAAAAACAAATCTTCAAAAATACAATAAAAGACTTGTCATAATA
>NZ_JACAQP010000016.1:0-15521 GCF_013387025.1 Pseudomonas reactans
CTACTTCAGACCATCCCTAGGTCAAACTCTACATCCATCTCATCGCCTATTGTGGGCGCAGTTCCTACCCACAAGGCGGTGCTGCTTCCGGCGTACGAGTGGAAGCCCACAAGTATAGTGCCCATCTCATGAAGTACTTCGGTAATCCGTATTTTCATGTCACTTCTTCAGTAGTGGGACTCTTATAACAGTGTTATCTACATTAATTTTGTTGGTTTTAAGCTCAAGTGTCCATGTTTCCTCGTGATAGTGATGCTTACTTGGTTTGCTGTTCATTTCATGCGAACCATAACGAATGCTTCTTTTTGCATCACCAGAAACTATTCTGTCGCGATCGGGCATTCCTGTCCGTGGGTTGGTGTTTGTGTGAGGGCCTGGCCCTAGGAAATCATCCCATTTACGAGTGGTGTCCTCCGGTTTAACGGGTTTATTGGCATAGATTTCTTTGTGATATCCCATTTCAGGCGGGATATATGAGGGTATGGGGCTGAGTGGGCCGCCTTCATTGGCGTTTGCCTTCGTTCCTTCGATGGTTGGCTTGCATTTATCTTCGCCAGGACATGGGCTCAATCCTAACGGATCCACCCACCCCGTAGGATTGGGCACGTATTGGTACGTGTTAATCCCACCCGCCAACTTCACCGGGTCCGGCGTCAGGTAGCGACCAATATCCGGATTGTAGTAACGATGACGGTTGTAGTGCAGTCCGCTTTCCTGATCGAAATATTGGCCCTGAAAACGCAGCGGGTTGTCGATCTTCGCTATATCTAGACGGGTGATTTCGCCATAGGCACGGTAATGGGCGGACCAGACGATTTGGCCATCGGATGCGGTGAGTTCCTGTGGGGTGCCGAGGTGGTCTAGTTGGTAATGGTAGGGCTTGATTTCCTTCGGGCCGAAGCCTTCCAGCATCGCCAACGGCCGGAAGCTATCGGGTTCGTAGAGGTAGCTGCGGTGGCGCTCCGGGTGGTGTTCGGCGATGAGTTTGTCGCCTTGCCAGAAGAACTCGGTGGTTATGCCGTCCACAGTTTTGCTAATGCGACGACCAAACGGATCGTAGCGATAGCTGGCGGTCTGGCCGTTGGGTTTTTTAATGCCGATCAGCCGGTGCTGGCAGTCGTAGCTGTATTCAGTAACGAGTTGATGGCCTTTACCACGCCGTTCGCGGATAAGGTTGCCGAAGGCGTCATAGTCGTAGTGATGGTCGCCTTGGATCATCAGCCGATTGCCCGCCACGATGTCGGGGCCGGGGCGGTTTTGCATGAGCAGGTTGCCGGCCGGGTCGTGGCCGAAGCGTTCTTGCTCGCCTTGGGAGTGGTTGGCCCGGGTGAGGCGGTTTAGCGGGTCGTAGTGGTAGTGGTGATCGCCTTTGTGGGTGTCGAGCAAGCGGGTGAGGTTGCCGGCTTTGTCGTAGTCGTACTGGCGTTGGTAGAGGGTGTGTTGCTGTTGGGTAACGGCGTGGGCGTGCAGGCGTTGTTGATCGTCGTAGTGGTAGTGGCTGATCAGTTGGCCTTGTTGGCGTTGGAGTTCCTGACCGGCTTTGAACAGGTGGGACGTCAGTAACGCGCCGTTTAACTCGACGGTGGCGAGGTGGCCACCTTTGGTATGGTTGAACACCAGGCGGTTGTTATCCGGCAGGCGTAGGTTTTGCAGGTGGCCGCAGGCGTCGTAGCCATAGCGCAGCGTGCCCCAGCCTTGGTGTTCGGCGGTGAGGCGGTTTTGGCTGTCGTACTCGTAGGCCAACGCCCAGTGGCCATCCTCGACGCTTAGGAGGTTGCCCTGACGGTCGTAGGCGTAATCGACCAGGTTGCCGTCGGGCAGGGTTTTTCTTACGAGTCGCCCGGCATAATCGCGCTCGTAGCGGGTAACCAACTGACTACCGTCATCGCCGTGTTCGGTCTTTTCCTGCAGGTTGCCGTTGAGGTCGTAGAGGTAAGCCGTGCGCTGGCCGTCAAAGCCGGTTTCCTGTTGGATCAGGCCGTTGCTGTGGTACTGGAGTCGGTAGGTTTCTCCGACTTCGTTTTCGATCTCGGTCAGCAATAACCGCACGTTGTCGTAACGGTATTTGACCTGAGTGCCATCAGCGTTGATGCGACGGCTGATCAGGTGCAGGCCATCGGCGTATTCGTAGCGGGTGACGTGGCCGAGTTCATCGCGCTCAGAGGTGATTTTTCCGTAAGCGTTGTAGCTGTATTCCCGTGTGGCCCCCCCGGGCTGAGTCAGTTTCAGCAAGCGGCCTGCGGCGTCCCATTGAAACTGGGTCAGCGCGCCATGTTCATCCTCGCGGACAACCTGTCGCCCCAGATCGTCATAGCGATAACGCTTGACTCCGCCATTCGGCAACTGCTCCTCAAGCAACTGACCCCGCTCATTCCAAACCAGCCGATGACAGCTGTGATCGGGATACCAAACCTGCGTCAGTTGTCCGCGTTTGTTGTAGCTGTACTCAGTCGAATGGCCGTCAGGATCGGTCCTACGCTTAACATCGCCCTGGTCATTACGCTCATATTTCCAAACCGCTTCACCACGCCGCACAACCCGTACGAACCCATTGTCATGCTCGTAGGATGTTGGCTCATCATCCCCAGGAAACACCGCCACCAAACGTCCAGCTTCGTCGTACTGGTAGGCCGTAATAGCCCCCAGCGGATCCTGCTCAACCGTCAGCCGACCTTTCTCATCGTAGGACTTGAAGTGCTCAGCACCATCAGGATCCACCCGCTGCACCAGCCGCGCCCGCTGGTCATGCACATAGACTTCCTGACTGCCATCGGCGTTAAACACCGTGACCTGGCCGTTGTCATCCCAGGCATAGCGCGTGTCCATCTGCGAGAAACTGGCCCAATGGCGGACACACCGCGCGGCCTTGCCAGCTCTTTCCCACTCCCAGAAAAAGCTCGCGCCACCGGCCAGTCCACGCTCAAGAATGACGTGCTGCTCGTCGTACCGATAAACCTCGCTTTCGCCTACCGTATTGGTCGCGCAAACCAATCGTCCAAAATTGTCATAGGCGTAGGAAACAACGTTCTGCTCCGTCACCCAGACAAAAGGACCGTCATCCACCGCCCGCTCAATCTGGTAGTCCACCGCCACAATGCGGCCCGACGCATAGCGCAAAAACAGCGAACGCCCCACGCCGTTATCCAGCCGCTCAATCTGCCCCAGGTAATTGCGAGAAATGCGCAACCGGTTGTCATACGCATCGCTGATCGCCGTCAGCACACCGTCGCGAAAGTGGTAGAAACGCGACCCTTGAGACAGGACTAACTCATCGGGCAACGACCCCAAGTAGATCGCCGCTTCCGCCAGACTATTGGTGATCGCAGGCCGAGAAACCGTGGGCAAGGGCAGGGTAGTCGACCGATTCTCATGATCGGTCCACACCACCGAATCCCCGGAAACAGCCAGCCGATGCGCCAGCGAATGACTCCAGCCAAATCCCAACCCACAGTCCACTTCCACCGCGCTGGTGCGATACAACCGGGTCCACTCAAACGGCAGAATTCCGTCCAGCGTGCCGTCGGTGAGCGTCAGCAGTTCCTCACCCGTGACCATCGACACCGGGCAGCCGTTGGTGGCCGTCTTGTCCGACGCCGCCGCCGCATCCCCAGCCGGATTCTTCCCAACAGCCGGCACATCATCCACATGTTCCTGGCGCACCAACACCGTCCGCTGGGCCTTGTCCCGCACCACCGGCACCGCGTTGGAAACCACCTGATCCCCAGCCTTCAACGGCACATCCGGAATCGTCCGAATCGGCGTCGCCGGGCTACCCAGCAACATCGGTTTGGCCGCTTCGACATGCGCGTCCAACCGCGGCCCGACCAGTTGTTCAGCCAACTTCTCCAGCCATTTACGCGCCCGACCAGATTTGATATGGCCCATCACCTGGGCGCCAAGGCGTACCGTCACACCCATGCCCGCCGTTGCCCAGATCAGCACGAGGCTGATCAGGATCTCGCCAGTGATTTCGCCCATCACCTCGTTCATGTCCTGCGGCGGCAACATCCGAATCCAGCTGCAAATCGCCGACACATAAATGAACAGCAGCGGCTCATCGCTGAGCACCAACAAGCCTTTTGCGATGGCATCGCTGCCCAGTTTCAGTAGCTCATCCAGCTCGGTTTGGGACAGGTAGTGCAGGAGCTTTTCGCTGTTGGGCTTGAGGTCGGCCAGCAGGTCGCACAGTTGGGTGAGGTTGTCCCAGAGGTTGTAAAGCGCCTTGCCCATGCCGCGTAGAAACGCCGCCTCCAGCATTCTGCGTTGATCAAGCGGGCTCGCATCGGTGTAGTCCTTCCACAGCCCCTGGAAGGTGCCGGTCCACTCGTTGCGCAGACGGATTTCCAGTTCATCAATCATTGTCTGATAAGACGCATACAGCGCCTTGACGTGATCCTTGGAGACATTGGGATAGAAGCTGACCCGATACTGCTGGTTGCGCTCACACTCGTGGATTTTGAGAATGCCGCTCGGGCCGATGGTCTTGTGGATCGGCTCGCCCAGTGGGCCGCCGTTGGGGTCGACGCGTTGCAGCATCACCGGTGTGTTGCCGATGGGCACGAATCGCGTGCTCTGGAACATATGCACCAGGGTCAACGTGCCGTTGGCCTGGCAGGTAGCGGTGGTGGTGCTCGGGTAAAGAGCGTGGTTGATCGGCGCGACCAGTGCTACTTCATCCCCGACCTTGAAGACCTGCTCGACATCCAGCGCCGAAAAGCTCCAAAAGCTCGATGCCCAATCGTCAAAGGTATTCAGGCATTCCCGGAAGTCGCGAAAGACAGCCTCGACATCGACCGTCTTCACCTCCATTGGGGTCAGGGCGAGCCTGCCAATAGCCGGGTTCAAGCAACAGCTCCAACAACAAGAAAATCCATCCGCAATCCCTCGCACTGTGTATTCAGGCGAGGGACTTTGCAGAGGTTCTCAGAGGAGGGGAGTAGAGGTTATCCGGCGGTTATGTGGGACGTTTCGACAAACCTTGTCGTCCCTCACACGACTAGCGGCTATTGTCAGAAATTTCCCACAGGAGTACAAATGTACTCCATGACGACTCTAACCCCCCGCCGTACCGCCATCCTGACCTTTATCCGCGACCGCATCGCGCAGCAAGGCCAGACTCCCAGCCTCGCCGAGATCGCCGAGGCGTTCGGCTTTGCCTCGCGCAGCGTGGCGCGCAAGCACGTGCTGGCGCTGACGGAAGCCGGGTTTATCGAGGTCAACCCGAACCAGGCGCGCGGCATTCGCCTGCTCAATCAACCTAAGCGTCCGGAGTGGCTGGATGTGCCGGTGCTCGGCCGTGTGGCGGCTGGTTTGCCCATCGGGGCCGATGCGGAGGTGCACAGCCGCCTGCAACTCGACCCATCGACCTTCGCGAAAACCCCGGATTACCTGCTGCGCGTGCAGGGTGATTCGATGATCGAAGACGGTATTCTCGATGGCGACCTGGTGGGCGTGCGCCGCAGTGCCGAGGCCTTGAACGGGCAGATTGTGGTGGCGCGCCTGGACGGTGAAGTGACTATCAAGCGTTTCGAGCGCCAGGGCGACAGCGTGCGTTTGCTGCCGCGCAACCCCGCGTATCAACCTATTGTGGTCGGGCCCGATCAGGACCTGGCGATCGAAGGGGTGTTCTGCGGCTTGGTGAGGCAAGGCTGATGGGCGCCGTGGTTGCACTGGACACGCTGTTCAATGGCGGGCGTGTCTGGAAAGGCCGGCCCGCCGCACCGCCGGCCAGTGTGTATCCCACCGGGCTGGCAGCGCTGGATGCGGTATTGCCCACGGGCGGCTGGCCGGAGGCGGCCTTGAGTGAAATCCTCATGGCCAAGGAGGGGGTGGGCGAACTGCAACTGGTGCTGCCAACCCTGGCCCGTTTATCAAAGGCGGGCGAGCGCATTGTGTTGGTGGCGCCGCCCTACACGCCGTATCCGCATGCCTGGCAGAACGCCGGGGTGGACCTGCGCCTGCTTTCGGTGATCCAGGCCGAGGAGCGCGATGCCTTGTGGGCGGTGGAGCAATGCCTGCGTTCCGGCAGTTGCGGTGCGGTGTTGTGCTGGCCACGCAAGGCCGATGACCGTGCGCTGCGGCGCCTGCAAGTGGCGGCGGAAACCGGGCAGACCCTGGCCTTTGCCTGGCGTGCCTTGAGTGAGGCGGTCAATTCATCGCCTGCCGCCTTGCGCCTGGCCGTGGAGGCCAAGCCCGCGCAGGTGCGGGTGCTAAAGTGCCGGGGCGGTCTGGCCCATCCGGCGCCGATTGCGCTGGCGGGGCATTGAGGTTGCCATGCGCTGGGTGTGTATTGTCTTCCCGCAATTGGCGCTGGACGGGGTGCAGCGTGTGCACCCCGAGCCTGAGCAACCCCTGGTCTTGCTGGCCGGCACGCCGCAACGGCGTGTGCTGCAAACCGTCAACGATGCCGCCCGCGCCCTGGGCCTGCGCCCCGGCCAATCCCTGACGGCGGCGCATGCCCTGGCCAAGACCTTTGCCAGCGCCGAATATGACCCTGCTGAGATCGAACGCTACCAGCAGTTCCTCGCTGCCTGGGCCTACCAGTTCAGTTCCCAGGTCAGCCTGTATTATCCGCGTGCCTTGTTGTTCGAGATCGAATCGAGCCTGGGGCTGTTCGGGCCATGGCCGCGCTTCGAAGCGCGCTTGCGTAAAGAGTTGACCGAACTGGGTTTTCGCCACCGTATCGTCGCGGCACCCAACCCGGCAGCAGCGCGGGTGCTGGCGAATATCGATGATGGCCTGGCGGTGCAGGATGACGGCTTGATGCAGGCCCTGGCGCCGCTGCCCATCGACCGCGCCGGCCTCGACCCGCAGGCCGCCACGGCTTTGTCGCGCATGGGCCTGCGCACATTGGCCCAGGTGCAGGCGCTGCCTCGGCATACCCTGGCACGGCGCTTTGAGGCCTGCCTGCTCAAGCATCTGGATGCACTGGCTGGGCAGCGGCCGCTGGCCTTGGCGTTCTATCAGCCGCCGGACCGGTTCGATGTGCGCATCGAGCTGAATTTTGACGTGCAATCCCATCAGGCACTGTTGTTTCCGTTAAGGCGTTTGACCGGCGATCTGTCCGCGTTCCTGTGTGGCCGCGACAGTGGTGTGCAGCGTTTCGACCTGCATCTTGAACACGCCCAGGCGCCCGACAGCGTGATCAAGGTCGGCCTGCTCAGTGCCGAACGCGAACCGGCGATGTTGTTTGAATTGGCCCGTGGCCGCCTGGAGCAGGTGCAAGTTACTTCACCGGTACGTGGCTTTCGCCTGGTGGCCCAGGACCTGCCGGTGTTTGTGCCCCAGCGCCAGGACCTGTTCGACGACCGCCCGCAACAAACCTTGCCGTGGGAGCAACTGCGCGAACGCCTGCGTGCCCGTTTGGGCGATGAGGCGGTGCAGGGCTTGCGCTTTCACGCCGACCACCGTCCCGAATGTGCCTGGCAAGCGACAGCGGATAAAACCCCGTGCCCAACCTTGAACAAAGTGCAGCGCCCCGGCTGGCTACTGAACGAGCCGACCTTGCTGGGCGAGCAGGGCGTGCAGATCCTCATGGGGCCGGAACGCATCGAGTCCGGCTGGTGGGACGGCGCCGATATCCGCCGCGACTACTACCTGATCCAGACCCGCGCCGGCCAGCAGGGCTGGGCCTTTCGCATCGTGGGGCAGGGCGAAGGTTTATGGCTGCAAGGCTGGTTCTCATGAAAACCCCCACAACGCTGACACCCCCCTGTAGGAGCGAGCTTGCTCGCGAAAAACGCCCAGGCAACGCGTTCATCCAGAGCCCCCGTGTCATCGTTAACGACCTTCGCGAGCAAGCTCGTTCCTACAGTGAGCTGCACTGCCTCTCCAACTTCAGTTTCCAGCGCGGCGCCTCCAGTGCGCTGGAACTGTTCGAGCGCGCCAAGCGCCAAGGCTACAGCGCCCTGGCGATCACCGATGAATGCACCTTGTCAGGCATCGTGCGCGCCTGGCAGGCGGCGAAGGCGGTGGAGCTGCCGCTGATCATTGGCAGCGAGATGCGTATCGACAACGGCCCGAAACTGGTGCTGCTGGTGGAAGACCTCAGCGGCTACCAGCACCTGTGCCGCTTGATCACCCTGGCCCGGCGGCGTGCCGAAAAAGGCCGCTATCGCCTGCTGCGCGAGGACTTCGAGCAACCGCTGCCCGGCCTGCTGGCGCTGTGGGTAGCCGAAGACAGCGACACCCAGGCCGACGTCCAATGGCTGTGCCGAACCTTCGCCGAACGCCTGTGGCTGGCGGTGCACCTGCACTGCGGCCAGGACGATGCTCGCCACTTGGAACAACGCCTGCAATTGGCTGCCAGCCTGCACATCCCGGCAGTGGCGTGCGGCGATGTGCACATGCATGCGCGTGGCCGCCGTGCCCTGCAAGACACCATGACCGCTATTCGGCATCACGTACCGGTGGCCGAAGCCGGTACGCGGCTGCACCCCAATGGCGAGCGGCATCTGCGCAGCCGGGAGGCGTTAAGCGCGCTGTACCCCGCGTCGTTGCTCGACGAAACCCAGGCCATCGCCCGCCGCTGCACCTTCGATCTCAGCCAATTGCGCTATCACTATCCGCGCGAACTGGTGCCCGCCGGCCACAACGCCAAATCCTGGCTGCGCGCCGTGACCGAAGAAGGCATCGCCAAACGCTGGCCGCAGGGTGTCGACGTCAAGACCTTGCAGCAGATCAACAGCGAGTTGGAGTTGATCAGCGAGTTGGGTTACGAAAGCTACTTCCTCACGGTGCACGACATTGTGCAGTTTGCCCGCAGCCGGTCGATCCTGTGTCAGGGGCGCGGCTCGGCGGCCAACTCGGCGGTGTGTTTTGCCTTGGGCATCACCGAGATCGATCCGAGCCTGACCAGTATGTTGTTTGAGCGTTTTCTCTCCAGGGAGCGCAATGAGCCACCGGATATCGACGTGGACTTCGAGCACGAACGCCGCGAAGAAGTGCTGCAGTACGTGTTCCAGCGTTACGGTCGCACCCGCGCGGCGCTGACGGCGGTGGTCAGCAGTTATCACGCGTCCGGCGCAGTGCGTGATGTGGCCAAGGCCTTGGGGTTACCGCCAGACCAGATCAACGCCCTGGCCGACTGCTGCGGGCGCTGGAGTGACGACGCGCCTCCGCTGGAGCGCCTGCGCGAAGGCGGCTTCGACCCCGACAGCCCGATTCTGCGCCGCGTGCTCACGCTCACCCAGCAATTGATCGGCTTTCCCCGGCACCTATCCCAGCACCCTGGTGGCTTCGTGATTTCCGAATACCCGCTGGACACCCTGGTGCCGGTGGAAAATGCCGCCATGGCCGAGCGCACCATCATCCAGTGGGACAAGGACGACCTCGACGCCGTCGGCCTGCTTAAGGTGGACATCCTGGCCTTGGGCATGCTCAGTGCGATCCGCCGCTGTTTCGACCTGCTGCGTCGTCATCGCAACCGTGACATGAGCCTGGCGTCGGTGCCCAAGGAAGACCCGGCCACCTACGCGATGATCAGCAAGGCCGACACCATTGGTGTGTTCCAGATCGAGTCGCGGGCGCAGATGTCGATGTTGCCCAGGCTCAAGCCGCAGACGTTCTATGACCTGGTGATCGAGGTCGCCATCGTGCGGCCGGGGCCGATCCAGGGCGGCATGGTGCACCCGTACTTGCGACGGCGGAACAAGGAGGAGGCAACCACTTATCCTTCGCCGGAACTGGAAGTGGTGTTGAAACGTACCCTGGGTATCCCGCTGTTCCAGGAACAGGTGATGCAGATCGCCATGGTCGCCGCCGACTATAGCCCCGGTGAAGCCGACCAGTTGCGCCGCTCCATGGCCGCCTGGAAACGCCACGGTGGCCTGGAGCCGCACCAGGCGCGCCTGCGCACCGGCATGCTGAAAAACGGTTACACCGAGGCCTTTGCTGCGCAGATCTTCGAGCAGATCAAGGGCTTTGGCAGCTATGGCTTCCCCGAGTCCCACGCGGCCAGTTTCGCTTTGCTGACCTACGCCAGTTGCTGGCTCAAGTGCCATGAGCCGGCGGCGTTTGCCTGTGCACTGATCAACAGCTGGCCCATGGGGTTTTACAGCCCGGACCAGATCCTGCAAGACGCGCGGCGCCATCGCTTGCAGATCCGCCCGGTGGACGTGCAGGCCAGCGACTGGGATTGCAGCCTGGAGCCGATTGACGGCGCACAGCCGGCGATCCGCATGGGTTTGCGCATGATCGCGGGGTTTCGTGAGGAAGATGCGCGGCGCATCGAAACCGCACGCCAGCGCCGGGCGTTCAGCGATATTGCCGACCTGGACGCGCGTGCCGGGCTGGATGCACGCGCCCAGGCACTGCTGGCGGATGCCGGCGCCTTGCGCGCCCTGGCTGGCAACCGACACAAGGCACGTTGGGAAGTGGCCGGCGTACACAAGCAACTCGGGCTGTTTGCCGGCCTGCCGAGCCCGGACGAAGCCGTGGTGGAGTTGCCGATGCCCACAGTGGGCGAGGACCTGCACGCCGACTACGCCACGGTCGGCACCACCCTGGGCCCACATCCGTTGGCGTTGTTGCGTGCGGAACTGCGCAAACGGCGCTGTCGCAGTTCCCAGGAGCTGATGGCGGTGGAGCATGGGCGCAATGTCAGCGTCGCGGGGTTGGTCACCGGTCGACAACGCCCCGGCACAGCCAGCGGGGTGACCTTTGTCACCCTGGAAGATGAATTCGGCAACCTCAATGTGGTGGTCTGGCGTGATCTGGCTGAGCGTCAACGCCAGGCATTGGTCGGCTCGCGGTTGTTGAAAGTGGACGGTCGCTGGGAAGCGGTGGGCGAAGTGCGGCACCTGATCGCCGGGCGTCTCACCGACCTGACGCCGTTACTGGAAGGCATCACGGTGCGCAGCCGGGATTTTCACTGAGGCCAGTGCTTTCTGCTGTAATTAACGCCTACAGTAGATGAGTTGAAACCATCCAGGTTTGCAGCGCTCCAAAACTTGCCGATGTTCTCTTTGCGCACAGAGCCAACCGATGCAATTTTTATCCAACCCCCACGGCTGTGAAGGCTGGGCCGGTGAAATGGCCCAGCGGATCCGCACCTTCGATTGGGCGACCACCGACCTGGGCCCGATCGACCAATGGTCCACCAGCCTGACTTGCACCGTGCAGATGATGCTGGCGTCACCCGTGCCCATGGTGATGCTGTGGGGCCAATGGGGGTACATGATCTACAACGACAGCTACTCGGCCTTTGCCGGTGGCCGTCACCCGTACCTGCTGGGCACGCCAGTAGAACTGGGTTGGCCGGAAGTGGCCGACTTCAACCGCCATGTGATGGATACCTGCCTGGCTGGCGGCACCCTGTCGTTCAACAACAAGGACCTGGTGCTGTTGCGCAACGGCAGGCCGGAAACCGTGTGGCTGGACCTGTATTACAGCCCGGTCGCTGGCGACAACCAGCAACCCGCCGGGGTGTTGGCGATTGTGGTGGAGACCACCGAACTGGTGAAATCCGAACAGGTGCGCCAGGAACTCACGCATAACCTGGAGCAACGGGTCGCTGCCGAAGTGCAGGCGCGCTCCGCTGCCGAGGACCAATTGCGCCAGTCGCAGAAACTCGAAGCCATCGGCGGCCTGACCGGTGGCGTGGCACACGACTTCAACAACCTGCTGCAAGTGATCGCTGGCAACCTGCATTTGCTGGCCCGCCACGAACCGGACAACGCCCAGGTGCAGCGCCGTGTCGCCGCGGCCATTGCGGCGGTGGAGCGCGGGGCCAAGCTGTCGTCGCAATTGCTTGCGTTTGCCCGTCGCCAACCCTTGTCGCCGGCGGTGTACAACCCGCAACGCATCTACGCGGGGCTTGGCGAACTGCTGCAACGGGCGCTGGGGGAAACCATCCATATTGATGTGCAATTGCCCCAGGACTCCTGGTTTATCAACGTCGACCGCAACCAGCTGGAAAATGCGCTGCTCAACCTGGCGATCAACGCCCGGGATGCCATGCAGGGCGAGGGCGTGATCCGTATCACTGGCGAGAACATCATCCTCAACCCCGACGACTGCGCGGGCAAAAGCATCAAGCCCGGCGAATATGTGCGCCTGGCGGTCATCGACACCGGTATCGGCATGTCCGAGTCCACGCTGAAACGGGCGTTCGAACCCTTCTTCACCACCAAGCGCGAAGGCCATGGCACCGGCCTGGGCCTGAGCATGGTGTTCGGCTTTGTGCGCCAGAGTGGCGGGCATGTGGAAATGTGGAGCGAAGAGGGCAAGGGCTCGGTGGTGCAGATGTATTTCCCCCACAGCCTGGAGCCGGAAAGCCTCGATGTGCATATCGACCAGATCCCCCAGAGTGGCGGCCAGGAAACCATCCTGGTGGTCGAGGACAACGAAGGCGTGCGCCTGACCGTCGTCGAGTTGCTCGAACAGTCCGGCTACACCGTGCTTACGGCCGATGACGGCGACCAGGCCATGCTCAAGCTGCAAGCCGGTTTGCAGCCAGAGTTGATCTTCACCGATGTGGTTATGCCTGGCCGTATCAAAAGCACTGACCTGGCCGACTGGGCCCGCGTGCAGAACCCTCCGGTGGCAGTGCTGTTCACCTCCGGCCATACCCGTGACATTCTCTCCAGCAATCATCTGCTGAGCGCCGACATTCATCTGCTGAGCAAACCCTACAGCCCCGACGCCCTCACGCAACGGGTGCGCAGCGTGCTCACCGCCCGACAAGGTTGTCCATGACTTCACAGCGCAACATCCCTGCGATCACTGCCCAGCCAAGCGGTTTCGTCCGCGTGCGCGGCGCCCGCGAACACAACCTGCGTAACGTCGACGTGGATATTCCTCGGGATGCCCTGGTGGTGTTTACCGGCGTATCGGGCTCCGGCAAGTCGTCCCTGGCGTTTTCCACGGTGTATGCCGAAGCGCAACGGCGTTATTTCGAGTCGGTGGCGCCGTATGCGCGACGGCTGATCGACCAGGTCGGCGTGCCGGACGTGGACAGCATCGAAGGCCTGCCGCCCGCCGTGGCCCTGCAACAGCAGCGCGGCACGCCGAGTGCACGCTCGTCGGTGGGCAGCGTGACGACGCTGTCGAGCCTGATCCGCATGCTGTACTCCCGCGCCGGCAGCTATCCGCCGGGCCAACCGATGCTGTACGCCGAGGACTTCTCGCCCAACCTGCCCCAGGGCGCGTGCCCGCAATGCCATGGCCTGGGCCGTGTGTACGAGGTGACCGAAGCGCTGATGGTGCCGGACCCTTCGCTGACCATCCGCCAGCGTGCGGTGGCGTCCTGGCCATTGGCATGGCAAGGCCAGAACCAGCGGGACATTCTGGTGACATTGGGCTACGACGTGGATATCCCCTGGCGCGACCTGCCGAAAAAGCAGCGCGACTGGATCCTGTTCACCGAAGAAACCCCCACCGCACCGGTCTACGCCGGCTTCACGCCGGAACAGACCCGCGATGCACTCAAGCGCAAACTGGAGCCGAGCTACCAAGGCACCTTCATGGGCGCCCGGCGCTACATCCTGCACACCTTCGCCCATACTCAGAGCGCGCTGATGAAAAAACGCGTCTCGCAGTTCATGCAGGGCAGCGCCTGCCCGCTGTGCGAGGGCAAACGCCTGACCAAGGCCGCGCTGTCGGTGAAGTTTGCCGGGGTGGACATCGGTGAGTTGTCGCAGTTGTCGTTGGCGCAATTGGCCGAGTTGCTGCGGCCGGTGGCGGCGGGGCAAGACAAGATGAAACTGTCGGTGGAAAAACGCCTGGCTGCCCAGCGGATTGCCCAGGATTTGCTGGAGCGGGTCAGCACGTTGACCGAGTTGGGCCTGGGTTATCTGTCCCTGGAACGCAGTACACCGACCTTGTCGTCCGGGGAGTTGCAGCGGCTGCGTTTGGCCACACAACTGGGCTCGCAGTTGTTCGGCGTAATCTATGTGTTGGATGAGCCCTCGGCGGGCCTGCATCCGGCGGATGGCGAGGCGTTGTTCACTGCGCTGGAGCGCTTGAAAGCCGCGGGCAATTCGTTGTTTGTGGTGGAACATGACCTGGAAACCATGCGCCGCGCCGATTGGCTGATCGATGTGGGCCCGGCCGCCGGCGAACATGGCGGGCAAGTGCTGTACAGCGGCCCGCCGGCGGGGCTGGCGCAGGTGCAGGCGTCGCAGACCCGTGAGTATTTGTTTGCTGAAAAGCGTGCATCGGAGCACGCGCGCCGCGAGCCGACCGGCTGGCTGAAACTGCAAGGGGTGACGCGCAATAATCTCAAGGAGCTGAACGTCGATTTCCCGCTGGGCTGCTTCACGGCGGTCACCGGGATTTCCGGGTCGGGCAAATCCAGCCTGGTCAGCCAGGCGCTACTGGAACTGGTGGGCGCCGGGCTTGGGCGCGTGGTGGAAAATGACGAAGAACCGAGCCTGGAAGACGACGCGCCGCAAACCAGCGGCGGGTACATCAGCTCCGGGCTGGAGCATGTCCGACGCCTGGTGCAGGTGGACCAGAAGCCCATCGGCCGCACCCCGCGCTCCAATCTGGCGACCTATACCGGCCTGTTCGACAACGTGCGCAAGCTGTTCGCGGCCACACCGGCGGCGAAGAAGCGTCACTACGATGCCGGGCAATTCTCGTTCAATGTCGCCAAGGGGCGTTGCCCGAACTGCGAAGGGGAAGGTTTTGTCAGTGTCGAGTTGCTGTTCATGCCCAGCGTGTATGCGCCGTGTCCGACCTGTCATGGGGCACGCTACAACCCCGAGACTTTGGCGGTGAAATGGCAGGGGTTGAGCATCGCCCAAGTACTGGGGCTGACGGTGGAGCAAGCGGTGGACGTGTTCGCCGAGCAACCGAGCGTGCTGCGTTCGTTGCAGGTGTTGCGGGATATCGGCTTGGGCTATCTGCGTCTGGGCCAACCGGCGACCGAGCTGTCGGGTGGTGAAGCGCAGCGCATCAAACTGGCGACTGAGCTGCAACGCAATGCGCGGGGCGCGACCCTGTATGTGCTGGATGAGCCGACTACCGGGCTGCATCCACGGGATGTGGACCGCTTGCTCAGCCAGTTGAATCACTTGGTGGAGGCGGGGCATACGGTGGTTGTGGTGGAGCATGAGATGCGCGTGGTGGCGCAGAGTGACTGGGTGATTGATATCGGGCCGGGGGCGGGGGATTTGGGGGGGAAGGTGGTTGTCAGTGGTACGCCGCAGACAGTTGCGAAAAGCAAGGTTAGCCGGACTGCGCCATTTCTGGGTCGAGAGCTGGTTTAACTGGCAATTTGAGCAAATGTGGGGGGGGTACATATCCGTTATTTAGGTAACGGCGGCCTATGGTTCCGCCCTTACGGCGGCTCACTTTTGGAAAGACCCAAAAGTAAGCAAAAGGTCTTCGCCCCAACACTCGGCACCTCGCTTAGGCTCGGTGTGCCCTCACTCCGGCTTGAATCCGTGGGCCGCCGCCACGCGCCATCCTTGGCGCGGGGCGGCTAACCCGGCGTCCTGCCGGGTTACCCACGGATTCAAGCCTGCGTTCGGCCAGCGTGTTTGACGGGGCGCCTAAGATCAAGAGCGACTCGCTTC
>NZ_JACAQP010000131.1:0-518 GCF_013387025.1 Pseudomonas reactans
AGAATAGTTATACTTAACTCATACACTAATATCTGCAGCCGTATCTTTTCTAAGCATGTGATAGGGGATCTCTCTCTTCTCGGTTCAAGTCTAGGACTCTACACTCAAAGACCTAGTTCGCTTAAACCATGCTCTGATACCAACTTGTAACGCCCGGTTTCTCATACAAAGTACACCCAAAAATTTTCAAACAATAACACATCAAAATGGGCATACTTGTACTCAAACCAAGGATCAAGATGTTATCAACATGAATATTTACACAAAAGGGCCTTACAATTTCAACCAAGAATTACAAATAAATCTAATTCAACTAAAGGACAAAGCTCTAAACTTGTCCATCTCTCTTTATCACATGCCTTCCCCTATCACAGCTACAAATACCTGCAAAACAACACACAACTCAAGTGTAAGCTTATAAAGCTTAGTGAGTAAATCTCAATCATATTTCACGAGTCTTTCTCAATAAACATCCTCAACTTCCTCTCTTGCTATTCTCATTAGCAAGATCCCTCTTC
>NZ_JACAQP010000132.1:0-243 GCF_013387025.1 Pseudomonas reactans
GAAATAACATAACTAACAGAAATAACACGAATAAATAAATTCTATAAATAAAAAATAAATTCTATTTGACTCTACCTCTTCAAGTGACTCAATAAGATAGACTGACCCATTTCCAACTTCCCAAAGATTCAACCCATAAGGAATCATTACAAATCTTGATAATTGAAAACCTACTTCGACATCATTATTTGAGTCAAGTTTTACTTTTACAGTAAAGACTACATTTGATTATCATAAGAAATA
>NZ_JACAQP010000132.1:268-579 GCF_013387025.1 Pseudomonas reactans
TAGAAAGACTGTTGTCACTGAAATAGGATAACAATACATACCTGATAACAATACATACCTATAGGCTCAGCACTTCCTCATTTTATATGTATTTTCATATTTTGTTTAACCTGAGGTTAAGTAATCTTTCTGCAACTGTGATCTATGTCCCATCTTATCGTTATCTGGATCACAAAAGGATTCAGTTACATTTGCATGTCATTTGAACTCGATTTAGTTCAGTTTGTGAAAAACTGAGATATGATTCCGAAAAGAATCATTCAAAATAAAAAAAGAAAGAAGAATAATATTCTATCCAATATTAGACCTTG
>NZ_JACAQP010000133.1:0-333 GCF_013387025.1 Pseudomonas reactans
GACAGACTATGCCTTGATCATCAGTTTTGTTTCTGAAAACCCATCTTGAACCTACTACAGTAACAACGGGAGGAGTAGGAACAAGATCCCATACTTGGTTTCTTTCGAATTCAGCTAGTTCTTCTTGCATGGCTTTGACCCAGTCTGGATCTTTGAGAGCTGAATGGATGGTTTTGGGTTCAGTCATGGATAAGAATGCTCCGTATAAACATTCATTTGAGGAAGCGGCTCTTGTTTGAATACCAGAATTGGGATCTCCTATAATTTGTTCTGCAGGATGATTTCTGGTCCATTTGTTTAGGCGAGTTTTTTCAGGTATTTCGATTGGTGTTT
>NZ_JACAQP010000133.1:417-610 GCF_013387025.1 Pseudomonas reactans
AGTGTTGGTAATTCCCCCTCAACTTGACCTGCAAGTTTCTTGGTTTGATTGTGAAGTTTCTGCATCGGAGGTTCCTGTAGGAATTGTAGAAGATGTTAGAAATTCAGAACTATAAGCGGTTTTGGGTTGTTCAAAAAGTAAATCAAGATCAATTTCTATGTCCGTAGAAGGCATTTGTTGAATTGGATTTTGA
>NZ_JACAQP010000134.1:0-310 GCF_013387025.1 Pseudomonas reactans
AATCCTAT
The DNA here is from genome assembly GCF_013387025.1 of Pseudomonas reactans. Lineage (NCBI taxonomy): Bacteria > Pseudomonadati > Pseudomonadota > Gammaproteobacteria > Pseudomonadales > Pseudomonadaceae > Pseudomonas > Pseudomonas reactans. The sequence continues at coordinate 9 of NZ_JACAQP010000134.1, forward strand.
CCTCTGGATCTTTGGGTGATTCATTTCTTGCCACATGTGCTTTATAAAGAACTTAATCATCATCTGACTCTAAGTCAAATGATTCCAAAGTCCTGTCCAACTGGATCTTTGGTTGATTCATTTCTTAACACATTAAGAACTCAATTCATCATGTGACTCTAAGTCAAATGATTCCAAAGTCCTGTCCAACTGGACCTTTGGTTGAAGTGATTCTCATAAAATTCACTTTAACAATCATAAAGAACACAATTTATAAATCCAATCCCATTGGATGTATCAACATTCAAGTTATTACCATTTAA
>NZ_JACAQP010000135.1:0-629 GCF_013387025.1 Pseudomonas reactans
TTGCCGGGGAGCTGTGAGCTTAGATTAGGTGAGTTGTAGGACTGAGTTTCTAATTTTTGATGTTTGATTTTAGTTTGCTGATTTTTGGTATGTGTGCATCCTTATGATGGGTGATTACATGTACCCGAATCAGTATGATGAAAATCCGGCCGACACCTATTACGAGGATGATTGCTACAATGGATCATTCGATGACAATGGATGGCGGACCGAGGAGTCATCTCAGCCTGAGAATTCTGCAACTTGGGCCCAACTTTGGGTACTCTTGTATAACACTCACCAAGAGCAGAAGGACCAGGCTGATGCTCTTGTAAGATTGCAAGCTTCTTTAGATAAGTTAGAGGAAAGTTGGAAATGTTCACCACCTTCGCCAGAACCGGAGGTGAGTGATTTTTATACCAATGATAATGTGTGTGAACTTGCATCACCTGAATATGTGATGGAAGGGCATACACCGTGGGAAAATCAAGAGACCATTGAGATGGTCGAAAATGTTGTTGAGGAAGAGGTTGTAGGTGACAATGCTACCTCTGACTCAACAGCTTTTGATGTTTTTGATATTTTTAAAAATGTTGATAATGTCGAGCTGGTGATGGGTGACTCCATACCATCACCAGACGATTTGATTG
>NZ_JACAQP010000017.1:0-41762 GCF_013387025.1 Pseudomonas reactans
CTACTTCAGACCATCCCTAAGGAAAGAGCTTACTAAGTAAGTGCAGTTATCCTACGGGGCAGTCATGGATATTCAGATAATTTCACGCAATGGCGAACCCGAGTACGCGGTGTTGCCATGGGACCAGTACCAGGCGCTGCTAAAAGCTGCCGGTCAGCAACAACCGACGCTTCCTCCTCTCTCATCGCCTGCCCAAGCCGCCCCTGAGCAGGACCTGCGCCCGCTTGCAGACCTGCGTGGCTTGCGCGAAGCCAAGGGCTTGGCAATCGAAGCCCTGGCTCGCACCGTGGGTATCAGCCCCTCGTATCTTGGATTGATTGAAAGTGGTGAACGCCAGCCGGATGCCGCGATCCGCCGCAGCCTGGCCTGGGAATTGGGCGTTGCAGGTTGGAGGGATGAATCTTGAGCCTACGTATCAGTCGTCAACACTGGGATGGGTTACTCAACGAACTGGACCAGGCGCGCCGCCAGCGCCATTTGCTGACTTACCGCGCGCTGCTGGAGCGCCTGCAATTTCCGACGCCCGCCATGCAAACCCTGGCCGCGGCCCTGGAGCACCTGGCGGCGCTGGATGCCAAGGCGGAGCAGCCGTTGCGCAGCTCGCTGGTGATCAGCCAGGGCGCCAGCCGTTTGCCACGTACCGGTTTCTTTGAATGTGTGGAGCGTCTGGGGCGCTTCAGCGGGCCATCCGATGGGGTGGCCGCGGCCTCCTGGCACGCCTCCGAAGTGGTGCGGGTGTTCGAATACGAATACCCGGAGTCTGCCGAGGCTTAAAGCGCCTGGGGCAGCGCGTCCATGCTGTCGATCACGTGGATGCTATAGCCGGCCATGTCCTTGGCATGGTGCTTGGCCTGCGAGGCCAGCTCCGCCAACTGGCTGGCATCGAGTTGTCCACAGGCCTGTGGATACAAATGCACCACGCCGATGGACAGTGACAGCAGCGCAAACTCCTGGCGCACGCCTTGGCGGTTGAGCGCCACGAAGCAGCCAGCATCCAGGTGTTCGGCACGGTAGAAGCGCCGGCATTGGGTGTGGAAGTCATCCAGCAGCTGATTAAGGCGTTTGCGCCAATCCTGCGGGCCCAGCACCAGCAAAAAGTCATCGCCGCCGATATGCCCGACAAAGTCGCGGCTCGGGTCGACGCGGTCGTTCAGGCACTGCGCCAGGCACAACAACACCTCATCCCCACGCCCATAGCCGTAGATATCGTTGAACGGCTTGAAGCTGTCGATATCCACGTAGCAGATCACCGATTCGCGCTGTTGTTGCAGCAGGCGCGTCAGGCATTGCTGGATCGGCACGTTGCCCGGTAGCAGGGTCAGCGGGTTGGCGTAGCGCGCCTGTTGGATCTTCAACTCGGTGATCAGTTTGAGCACATCGATCACCCGGCCCAGGCCCAGATAATCGCCATTGAGCGTGATGATGAAGTCTTCTTCGATGCGTTGTCGCGCGCGGCTGGTGAGCAGGCGGCTGACCTGCTGCAGGGACTGGCTCAGTTCTACCGCCAGAAAGTCGGTGCTCATCAGTCGGCTGATGGGCTTGCGCGCAAACAGGTCGGTGGCGAAGGGTTTCAGCAGCGCATCCGACAGTGAATGCCGGTGGACGATACCGATCGGGTGTCCGCGCCCATCCAACACCGCCAGGGAATTGAGGTTGGCCTGGCGCCGGAAAGCTTCCAGCACCTGGGCGGTGGCGGTGTCCTGGTCCACCGCCGGCTGTTCGTTGAGCAGGGCGCTGAGGTCGCTGCCTTCGTCGTTCAGCGCCACGTTGGCGCTGTCGGGCTTGGGCAGCATCAGGCGTGCTTCCTGCGGTGGCTGCTCCTGCGGACGGCAGAGCAGGTAGCCTTGGACCAGGTCCACGCCCATCTCCGTCAGTACTGCCAACTCTTCAGGCAGCTCGATCCCTTCGGCAATCACTTGGGCACGCGACGCCTTGGCGATTTGCAGGATGGAGCCGACAAATTCCCGTTTGAGCGCGTCCTGATGGATGCCGTCGATGAAGTGTCGGTCGATCTTCACATAATCCGGGCGCAGCTCCGACCATAGACGCAGGCTGGAATAACCGGCGCCCAAGTCATCCAGGGCAATTGAGAACCCCATGTTGCGGTAGTGGTGCAGGGCGGTTTGCAGCAGGTCGATATCGTTGGTGGGGGTTTGCTCGGTGAGTTCGATCACCACCTGGCTGGGTGGAATGCCGAAGTCATGCAGCAGTTGCAGCGTGCGCCCTGGCTGGTGCGCGGTTTCCATCAGAGATTGCGGCGAAACGTTGAGGAACAGCTTGCCCGGCAACTTCTGTTCACTGAAGCGTCGACAGGCGCTTTCTCGGCAAACCATTTCCAATTCGCTCAGTCGCCCGGCCTGGCCGGCCACCGAGAACAGGGCTACGGGGGAGTGCAGCGGGCTGTTGGACGGCCCGCGACTGAGGGCTTCATAACCGAGAATGCGCCGTTCAGACAGGCTGATGATCGGTTGGAACAGGCTGTGCAAACTGCCTTGAGCCAGGATAACGCCCAATGCATTCAGCTGTTCGGTCATGGTCATGGCGATCTCGATCGAAAAAAAAGGACCGCAGGCTGGAAACCTGCGGTCCTTCATTTCACGACAGAATGATGTCTATATGATGACACTCCGGGGAGCGTTCACATTAAATCGCCATCATTTACTGCTTGGCTACCTGTTTGCTGATCTTCAGGTAGTTCAGCAGGATCCGGCCCGTCTCGGCCAGGTAGGCGTCGTCTTCCGGCTTGGTTTTGTCGGCTTCGGCCGGCAGTGCATCTTCGTCTTCTTTCTTCAGCTCCTTGAGGGGATCTTCACCCTTGGCCTTGCGGCGGATGTTTTCCAGTGCAAGTTGCTTGTTTTCGATGTCGGTGTGCTGCGCGCGGCGGTCCACTTCGTTGAGGCTGACGGTTTTTTCTTCCATCAGCTTCTTGGCCAGGGCCAGCTTGTCGCGGATGAACACGAACTCGGCATCCTTGGCGGAGCGGGTGTCGTGGTCAGCCTTCAACTGCGCCAGGAATGGCTTGAACGGATCCGAAGCGGGCTTGATCGCAGGGCGGATGGTGTCCCACGGCATGGCTTCCGGCAGGGCGCTTTCGCCGATTTCCTTGGTGTCGATGATCGACGGGAAATCGATGTCCGGCAGTACGCCCTGGTGCTGGGTGCTCTGCCCGGAAACCCGGTAGAACTTGGCCAGCGTGAGTTTCAGCTCGCCATGGTTCAGCGGCTGGATGGTCTGCACGGTGCCTTTGCCGAAGGTCTGGCCGCCGATGATCAGGGCGCGGTGGTAGTCCTGCATGGCGCCGGCGAAAATCTCCGAAGCCGAGGCCGAGAGGCGGTTGACCAGCAACGCCATCGGGCCTTTGTAGAAGGCGCCCGGGTTCTCGTCTTCCAGCACATCCACACGGCCGTCAGCGTTGCGCACCAACACGGTCGGGCCCTTGTCGATGAACAGGCTGGTCAGCTCCGTGGCTTCCTGCAGGGAACCGCCGCCGTTGTTGCGCAGGTCGATGACCACGCCGTCGACTTTTTCCTTCTGCAGCTCGGTAAGGATTTTCTTCACGTCGCGGGTGGTGGACTTGTAGTCCGGATCGCCAGCGCGGAAGGCCTTGAAGTCCAGGTAGAAGGCCGGGATTTCAATCACGCCCAGCTTGTAGTCCTTGCCATCCTGCTTGAGGTTGAGGACTTTCTTCTGCACGGCCTGGTCTTCGAGCTTCACCGCTTCGCGGGTGATGGACACGATCTTGCTGGTCTGGTCGTTCGGCGCATTGGTGTGCGGAATCACTTCCAGGCGCACCACGCTGCCTTTCGGCCCACGGATCAGCTTGACCACTTCGTCCAGGCGCCAGCCGACCACGTCGACCATTTCTTTGTCGGCCTGGGCCACACCGATGATCTTGTCGGCCGGAGCCACTTGCTTGGTCTTGTCTGCCGGACCTGCCGGCACCAGGCGCACGATCTTGACCTGGTCATTGTCGCTTTGCAGGACGGCACCGATGCCCTCCAGCGACAGACTCATGTTGATATCAAAGTTTTCCGCGTTATCTGGCGACAGATAATTGGTGTGCGGATCGTAGGACATCGCGAAGGTGTTGATGTAGGCCTGGAAGATATCTTCGGCACGGGTCTGGTCCAGACGTGCCAGCTGATTCTTGTAGCGCTTGGTCAACAGCTCCTGGATGGCCTTAGGCTCTTTGCCGGCGATCTTCAGGCGCAGCACCTCGTCCTTGACGCGTTTGCGCCACAGGTCATCGAGGGCGGCGGTGCTGGTCAGCCAAGGCGCGTCCTTACGGTCGACCAGCAGGCTTTCCTTCTGGGTGAAGTCGAGCTTGTCGACGCCTTTGTCCAGCTCACCCAGGGCGAAGTCCAGACGCGCTTTGACGCGGTCCAGGTAACGCTTGTAGATGGTGAAGCCGGGTTGCAGGTCGCCGCTCTTGAGGAAGTCGTCGAACTGCGTCTTCCACTTGTCGAACTCGGCGATATCACCGGCCAGGAAGTAGCTGCGCGACGGGTCCAGCAGCTTGAGGTAGCTGTCATAGATGATCACCGAGCGCGCGTCGTCCAGCGGCGGCTTGCTGTAGTGATGGCGCTTGAGCAGTTCGACGACGTTAAGGCTGGCAATCACCTCATCGCGATCCGGCTGAAGGTTGTCCCAGCTGTTGGCTGCGAACGTATTGGTCGATGTCGACGCGAAGCCGAGACCAATGAAAAGAGCGAGGGCGGTGCTGGGGAACAAATGCTTCATGCTGATTCGACGCGGGGGCAATTGATAACGCATATTAGGCCGTCTTTGAGGGAGCCGGTTCCATATGGTCCGGTCGCATAATGCAAAAAGCCCGGCGATACAGCTACGGGCTCAGTCCAGACTCACTATGGAGGCACTGTGAAAGCATTGCAAGGCGTTGACGGTCATGTGGAGTGGTTGGAAGAACCCAGTCCTACTTGCGATGTAGGCCAAGTTCGCATTCGTGTGGCGGCAGCGGGCCTCAATCGCGCCGATTTATTACAGCGTGCAGGGCTGTATCCGCCGCCTGCGGGTGCCAGCGCCGTGTTGGGCCTGGAGTGTTCCGGGGTGATCAGCGAAGTGGGATCGGGCTCATCCTGGCAGGTTGGCGACCGTGTCTGCGCGCTGTTGGCCGGCGGTGGCATGGCTGAAGAAGTGGTGGTGGATGCGCGTCATGTATTGCCGGTGCCAGAAGGTTTGTCGCTGATCGAAGCGGCGGCATTGCCTGAGGTGTACAGCACCGCGTGGCTCAATCTGTTCCAACTGGCCGGTCTCAGGCCTGGCGAAAAGGTGTTGCTGCATGCCGGCGCCAGTGGTGTGGGCTCGGCGGCGATCCAGCTGTGCAAGGCGTTCGGCAGCCCGTGCTGGGTCAGCGTCGGCTCGGCGGAGCGCCTGGCCTATTGCGAAGAACTCGGCGCCCAGGGCGGCGTGGTGCGCACCGATGGTATTGAAGGGCTGCGGGATTTCGGGCCGTTCGATGTGATTCTCGACCCGGTGGGCGGCAGCTATGCCGCGCTGGACCTGAAGCTGCTGGCCCTGGATGGGCGCTGGGTGTTGATCGGCTTGATGGGTGGCCGTGAAGCGCAGATCGACTTGGCGCAGGTACTGGGCAAGCGTATTCAGCTACTGGGCTCGACTCTGCGCAGCCGCAGTGATCAGTTCAAGGCCGACCTGTTCAGTGACTTGAGCCAGCATGTGTGGCCGTTGTTTGTTGAAGGGCGCCTGAGCCCGCAACTGGCCAAGACCTTTGCGATACAGGATGCCGAGGCGGCGTTTGCCGAGCTGGCGAGTAACCAGATTTCCGGGAAGTTGGTGTTGGTGATCGATGAGGCCTTGAACTGATCCCAATTTGGAATGCAGTCCAAATGTGGGAGCGGCGGTGCGACGATTCGACTTGCTCGCGAAGGCGGTGTATCTGTGAAGAATGTTTCATCTGACACACCGCATTCGCGAGCAAGCCCGCTCCCACATTTTGATCTCTGTTGAATCAGGTCCAGTGATGGATCGGCCACCCAGCCTGTTCCGCGTGGGCACGCAACACGGGATCCGGGTTCACCACCTGCGGATGATCCACCTTCAGCAGCAACGGCAAATCATTGCGCGAATCCGAATAGAAATACGCGCCTTCCAGCGTTTCACCTTCCTTTTCCAACCATTCCAGCAACCGCGTGATCTTGCCCTCACGGTAAGTCAGCACACCTACGGTATGCCCGCTGTACACGCCATGGCTGACTTCAAGGTCGATCCCCAACACCTCATCAATCCCGATCCGCGCCGCAATCGGCGTGACCAGGTGCGTGCCCGACGCCGAGATCACCAGAATCCGATCGCCATTCGCGCGATGGCGGGCGATGGTCTTGGTGGCGTCGCTGTAGATCAGCGGCTCGATCACGTCCTCGACCCACGGCTCCACCAGATGTTCGATCTCCTCCGGTGTGCGGCCGATCATCGGCTCCAGGCTGAAGTCCATGAAGTTTTCCATCTTCAGCTTGCCCTGGCTGTAGGCATCCATCAGTTCGTGGTTCTTGCGCATGAACGACGCAGGGTCGACCCAGCCCAGGCGGCCCATCTGCTCGCTCCACAGGGTGGCGCAGTCGCCGTGGATGAGGGTGTCGTCCAGATCAAAAATTACCAATGCCATCGGTCACGCTCTCTCAATCAATCGTTGCATCAGGCTACTTCACACAGCGCGCTTGGGTCGATGGAAAGTGCCAGGCGTTGTCCGTCCGGGTGCAGGTCGTCGGCCGAGCGGTTGAGCACATCCACCACCAGTTCCACGCCGCGCGCTTCGATGCGGTAGCGAATCACGTTGCCCAGCAGGCTGTGGCTGCGCACCAGGGCGTCCAGTTCGCCATCACGGCTCAGTTCGATGGCTTCCGGGCGAATGGCGATGCGGCTGTTGATCGGGCGTTGCAGCAACTGGGTGGCCTTGTCGGCGTCCAGCAGGTTGTAGTTGCCGATAAAGCCGGCGGCGAACACGTCGACAGGCGCGGTATAGAGGGTCTCGGCATCGCCGCTCTGCACGATCTTGCCCTGGTTCATCAGGAAGATCCGGTCGGACATGGTCAGGGCTTCTTCCTGGTCATGGGTCACGAAGATGGTGGTCAGCCCCAGTTCACGCTGGATCTGGCGGATCTGTTCGCGCAGGTGCTTGCGAATCCGTGCATCCAGCGCCGACAGCGGCTCATCCAGCAACAACAGACGCGGGCGGGTAACCAGGGAGCGGGCGAGGGCCACGCGCTGGCACTGGCCGCCGGACATCTGGTGCGGGTAACGACCGGCGAGGTCCTTGAGTTCCACCAGTTGCAGTACTTCCTGCACGCGCTTGTGGCTGTCGTCGGCATTGACCTTCTGCATGCGCAGGCCGAAGGCGACGTTCTGCTCCACGGTCATGTTGGGGAACAGTGCATAGCTCTGGAACACCATGCCGATGTGACGTTTCTGAGGGCTCAATGGGACGATGTCCTGCCCATCCAGCAGGATTTTCCCACTGTCCACCGAGGTCAGGCCGGCAATGCAGCGCAGCAGTGTGGATTTGCCGCAACCGGACGGGCCGAGCAGGGTGACGAACTCGCCCTTGGCGATCTCGCAGTTGATATCACTGAACACCGGGGTGCCGGCGTAGCCTTTTTGCAGGTGTTGGACGCTGACGAAGCTCATTGGCTTTTGTCCTTGTTCAAGATATTGGCGGCCCAGGTCAGCACCAGCACGAAGAAGAAATAGGAAATCACGACGGCACTGGTGAAATGGCCGCTGCTGTTGCGCATGTTGTTCAAGTACACCTGCAATGTTTCGTAGCGGGTGCCCACCAGGATGTTGGCGAACACGAACTCACCGAACAGGAACGAGAACGACAGCAGCAACGCCACCATCAAGCCTTTGCGCAGGTTCGGCAGCACCACCAGGATCGCCGCCTTCCAGGTGCTGGCGCCGAGCAGTTGTGACGCGTCCATCAGGTCGCGCAGGTTGATCGCCTGCAGGTTGTTGGTGATCGCCCGGTACATGAACGGCAGCGCGACGGTGAAGTAACAACCGATCAGAATCCACGGCGTGCCGACCATCGCCATCGGCCCGGAGCCATACAGTTGCAGCAGGCCCACCGACGACACCACCGGAGGTACCGCGAAGGGCAGCAGGATCAGGATGTTCATCAGCGCATCGAGCTTGGGGAAGTGGTAATGCACCACAAACAGCAGCGGCAAAATCAGCACCACCGACAGGATCAGCGCGCCGACGCACACCAGCAACGATTGCCCGAAGGCCATCAGGAAGCGCGGGTCGCTCCACAGTTGCACGTACCATTTAACCGTGAAGCCAGCGGGCAGGATGGTTGCCGACCAACTGCTGGCAATGGAGTAGACGAAGGTGCCCACCAACGGCAGCACCAGGATGGCAAACAACAGCCACACCACCACCCGATGGTAGAGGGAGGCCGGGCCGGCTTCAGCGCGAGACATGGTAGCTCCTCTTGAGCAACAGTTGATGGACCACGGTGACCACGGTCATCAGCGCCACCAGCACCACGGCCAGGGCGCTGGCCATGTTCGGGTCGAGGGACACATCACCGGAGACCAGCCCGGCGATACGGATCGGCAGCACGTTGAAGTTACCGGTGGTCAAGGCGTACACCGTGGCATAGGCGCCCAAGGCGTTGGCCAGCAGAATCACGAACGTACCGAGCAGGGCCGGGGTGAGCACAGGCAGGCCGATGTGCCGCCAGAACTGCCAGCCATTCGCGCCGAGCAAGGCGGCCGACTCACGCCAGTCTTCGCGCAACGCATCGAAGGCCGGGTACAGCAGCAACACACCCAGGGGAATCTGGAAGTAGGTATAGAGGATGATCAAGCCGGTCTTCGAATACAGATTGAAGTCCTGAATGATCCCCGCCTGCTTGAGCATGATCGTGATGCTGCCGTTGAAGCCCAGCAAAATGATGAACGCGAAGGCCAAGGGCACGCCGGCAAAGTTGCTGGTCATGTTGGCGAAGGCGGTGACGAAATTGCGCAGCGGCGAATCCACCCGGCGCAACGAGTAGCTGCCCAGCGTGGCGATGATGATGCCGAAGATGCTGGAGTAGAAGCTGATCTCCAAACTGAACTGGATGGCTTGCAGGTAGAACTTCGAGCTGAAGATACGTACGAAGTTTTCCACGCCCCAACCGGCTTCTTCAGTTTGCAGGCTGTTGATCAGCACCCATACCAACGGGGCGATTTCGAACACGGTAAAGAACAGTGCGAAGGGCACCAGGCACAGCAGCGCCAACCATTTGCCACGGATCATTTCAATAGCTCCCGGCAGACAGGTTTGTCGTGGGGCACGCCGAGCAACTCGCAGACGGTGCCGCAGAGGTCGGTCTGTTTCGGCGTGGCGTTGGGGTCGAGGCTGAAGGCATTGCCGAGAACGAACAGCGGCACTTCGCGCTCTTCCGGCAACAGGCCGTTATGGGAACGGTCGTTGTTCATGCCGTGGTCGGCGGTCACCAGCACTTGGTAACCGGCGTCGAGCCAGGCTTGCAGGTAGTCGGCCAGGATAATGTCGGCCGAGCGTGCGCTGTTGCGGTATTGCGGGGTGTCGAGGCCGTGCTTGTGGCCGGCGTCGTCGATGTTCATAGGGTGCACCACCAGGAAGTCCGGCGCGTGTTTGAGGCGCAGGCTCTCGGCGTCGGCAAACAGGTGGGAATCCGGGTAGTGGTCATTCCAGTAGAAATGCCCGTGCTGGATCGCCAGTGACGGGTCGTCGGTATGACGGTCGCGGGCGGCGAGGAAGGGCGTGCGGTTGTACAACTCGCTGACCCAATGGTAAGCCGCCGCTGCCGTGGTCAAGCCGGCGTCGGTGGCGTAATGGAAAATGCTGCGCTGGTTGGACAGGCGCGAGACGTTGTTGTGCACGATGCCGCTATGGATCGGAGGCACGCCGGTGAGGATGCACTCATACAGCGGGCGGGACAGGGCGGGCAATTCACATTCCAGTTTGTAGAGGGCTGCGCGTCCTGCGCCGACATAGGCCTGCAAGTGCCCCATGGCGTGCCTCGCAACCTCGAAGTTCAGGCCGTCGAGCACGACAAGGATGACAGTGTGCTTCATGGGGGCTGGCGCTCCGCAACAGTAGGTTTGACTCAATTTCATTGGATGAGCGGGGTCAGAAGTGTGGGAGCGGGCTTGCTCGCGAAAGCGGTGTGTCAGGCCATGAATCAGTTGACTGAACCAACGCATTCGCGAGCAAGCCCGCTCCCACATTGGATCTCCAGTGGAGCTCCAATGCGGGTGCCGGACTTACTTCATCTCTACGATGACCTGCTCATTCCACAACTGAGGCAGTTTCTTGGAAGTTGCTTCCCAAGCATCTGCATCCTTGATCGGCTGCGGGTTGGCCTTGGTGTACTGCTCGCCCGGGATCAGGTTCTTGGCGATGTCGGCCGGCAGTTTCAGGTCTGTTTCAGCACGAATCGGGCGCGCATTGCCTTTCGCCAGGTTGAGTTGGCCGGCGTCGCTGAAGATGTATTCGCGGGTCAGCTTGGCGGCGTTCGGGTGCTTGGCGTATTTGTTGATGATGGTGGTGTAGCCGGATTTCACCGAGCCGTCCGATGGGATCAGCACCACGTAGTCATCCGGGTTGGCCATCTTGGCCTTGTAGCTCAGGCCGTTGAAGTCCCAGACCACGCCCACTTCGACTTCACCTTTTTCCATGGTGGCGATGGTCGGGTTGGACATCGAGAGGCGGCCTTGCTGGGCGATCTTGGTGAAAAATTGCAGGCCGGGGGCGATATTCTTTTCGTCGCCTTTATTGGCGATGGCCGCTGCCAGTACACCGTTGGCCGCTTGCGCTGCAGTGCTCACGTCGCCGATGGAGACCTTGTACTTGCCGTTTTGCAGGTCAGCCCAGCTGGTCGGCACTTCAGAGCCGTGCAGCAGCTTCTTGTTGACGATAAACGCGATGGTGCCGGTGTAGGCCAAGGCCCAGTGACCGTCTTTGTCTTTAGCCCAATCCGGAACCTGGGCCCAGGTGGACGGTTTGTACGGCTGGGTCACTTCCTGCTTCACCGCGATCGGACCGAACGCTGCGCCCACGTCACCGATGTCGGCGCTGGCGTTGTCTTTTTCAGCCTTGAACTTGGCGATTTCCTGGGCCGAGCTCATGTCGGTGTCGATGTGCTTGAGGCCGTAGGTCTTGGCCAGGTCTTCCCAGGTGCCTTTCCAGTTGGCCCAGTCATCGGGCATGCCGACGCTGTTGACGGCGCCTTCTGCCTTTGCGGCAGCTTCCAGGGTTTTTAGATCGGTATCAGCGGCCATGGCGGCGGTGCACATGGCAATGGTCGAGCCTAACAGTGATGCCAGGAAAAGCTGTTTCATCCGAAGCTCCTTTGGGCGTTTTCAACGCTGCGTTTTTATCGACGTTTGCGGTGGTGTTGGTCTAGGTCAGCAATACCTGAGCCAATCTAGGCTCGATGGATGACAGTTTCATGTCGATGTCGTTTTTAAATCGCTGATGTCGCTTGTTGCAGAGTTAGCGTAGACCATGCCCAAGTGCCCGCATTGATTGGACTTGGCCGATGTATTGCAGGGTGTGCTAAGGGCGATGGATACGGACTGTCATCTGTCGGTCATCTGTAATGCCTAGGCTGGCAAGCTTGAGTGCTGGCCGGTTTACGCAGCGGTTTGTGCACCGGATCGGTGCTGGTCTAGTCCAGATAGGTAACGTTGATGCGTGATGAGGCAATCAAGGCGGTGACATCCATTGGCCTGGCGCTGCAAGAGCAGATCGACCACGGTTTGTTGCCGCCTGCCAGCAAACTGCCCGCTGAGCGCAAGCTCAGCGAGTTGTTTGGTACCACCCGGATTACCGTGCGGGAAGCCTTGTTACAACTGGAAGCCCAAGGCCAGATCTATCGCGAGGAGCGGCGCGGCTGGTTTGTCTCGCCGCCACGGCTGGCCTACAACCTGATGCAACGCAGCCACTTTCACGCCATGGTCAGCGACCAGGGGCGGGTCGCTTCTACGGAAGTCATCTCTGCGCGCTTGCAGCCGGCGTCGGCGGCGGTGTGTGCGTGGTTGCAGTTGCCGGCGCTGTCCAGTGTGATTCAGATCTGCCGGGGCCGGCGGATTGATGGGCGCTTGGTTTTGTATGTGGAGCACTACCTGAACCCGCAGTATTTTCCGGGGATCCTGGCGTGTGATTTGAATCAGTCGATGACTGAGCTGTATGCGCGCAAATACGATCTGCACTATGGGCGCGTGCGCTTTGAAATCGTGCCGACGTCACTGCCGGTGGAAGCCGCCGCCGCGTTGCGCGTGTCGGTGGGCAGCCCGGGCTTGCGGATCGCCCGGGTCAATTATGACCAGCACCAGCGGTTGATCGATTGCGACCTGGAGTTCTGGCGGCATGATGCCATTCATGTCGGTGTGGATGTTATGGGGTCAGCGCCTTGATCACCTGATCCACATTGGTTTCCAGCTCTGTCACCGGCTCGGCACCGTCCACATTCAACACCAACAGTTTTGAATCACCGGCAGTGATAGCCGCCTTCACCGCGTCACTCGGCTGCCGATGATGCAGCACCACCGCCACCTCATTGTCCTTCAACTCGGCACTCAGTTTCTGCAACGCCTCCGGCGTCCAATCCGCGTCGGGCCGCGCGTCGGTGCTGAGCACTTCCAGGTTCAAACTGCTGACCAGATAGGCGAAGTGATCACTCAGGCTGACCACACTCAGGTTATCCGCCTTGGCTAGCCGCGCCTCGCTGTCGGCGGTGAGCTTGAGCAGGCGCTGCTTGAGGGCGGCGAGGTTGGCGTCGATCTTCGGTTTGGCGGTGGGCGCCAGGCGGCTCAGGTCGGCGGCCAGCACATCGGCCATGCGTCCCATGTTGTTGCTCGACTGCCACGGCTGGCTGTTCAGGCCATCGGTGACGCCCGGCTGCACCGCGATGCCCGGCAGACCGCCGTCCACCGGGCGTGCGGCATCGACTTCGACGATGCGGATGTTGCTGCGCCGCGCTACCGGGTACAGCGGGTCGTCGGCCCACAGCGAGCGCAGGCCGATGGCGGCGTCGGCGTCCTGCGCCAATTTGCTCAGAGCTGGCGCGCCACGGCCGGTGAAGTAGGACACTTGTCGCGAACCGGGCAGATTGGCCGGCGCGGCGCGTTCAAGCTGCACGTCGGTGTCTTTGAGCAGCACTTCAGCCAGGCCGTAGGTGATCGGCAACGAGGCCAGCACTTTGACCGGCTTTGCCGCGTGGGCAGCCGGTTTGGCTGCTTCAACCGCCATCAACGGCGTGGTGAACAAACAAGCGATGGCCAGGGCCAGGGGAGAAAGAACGGAGCGCATTATCCAAGATTCCCTTTAAGGCTGGGCACCGTGCCGCGCGCGATGGCGGCCAGGGCGAAGGCGATACCGGCGACCAGGATGATCGCGGCGCCGGACGGCACAGGCAGGTCGAAGATGATCGGCAGCAGGATCCCGCACAGGGTGCTGACGGTGGCAATCGTGACCGATATCCAGAAGAAGCCCTTGAGCGACTGGCTCAACAGGCGCGCCGCAGCGGCGGGAATTACCAGCAGCGCACCCACGAGGATCGCGCCGATGACCTTGACCGCCGCGACGGTGATCAGCGTCACCAGGATCACGAACAGATAATCCAGGGTCTTCACCGCTACACCGCGTACCGCCGCCAATTGCGGGTTGAAGCTGGCCAACATGATGCGGTTGTACAACGGCAGTGCCAGGGCCATCACCAACGAGCCGACCACTGCCAGCACCAGCAGGTCGTTGCCGTTGACCGTCAAGACCGAGCCGAACAGTACGTTCTCGAGGATATGCACGTTGATCTTGCCGGCCAGGATCAGCAACAGGCTCGCACCCAGCGCCAGGGACACCGACAGGAACACGCCGATCAAGGTGTCCGGCGCCAGGCCGGTGCGGTTGCGCAGGTAGTTGAGCAGGATGCCGAACAGCAGGCAGTAGCCGAACAGCGCGCCATACGGGCCGGTGTAGGGTTCACCGAGCAGGATGCCCACCGCCACGCCGGTCAGCGCCGCGTGGCCGACCGCTTCGGAGAAAAACGCGAAGCGCTTGACCACCACCAGCGTGCCCAAACCGCCCAGTACCGGGCCGATCAGCAGGCCGGCGAGCAGGGCGTTGACCACAAAACCGTAGGCCAGCGCTTCCGGCAGGTAACCGGAAGAGGCCCAGCCCTGGACCATCAAGCGAAAGGCTTCATAACTCATTGCGCCGGGCTCCGAGGGTGGGTAGAGAACAGGGTCAGCAGGCGATCCGGGGTCAGCGCCTCTTTAGGCGTAGCGTCGAACAGCACGCGGCGGTTCAGGCCGGTGACGCGGTCGGCCAGGCGGCCCACGGCCTCCAGGTCATGCTCGATCCACAACACGGTGATGCCGGCCAAGCGCCAGTCATTCAGCAGGCGCTCAAACACCTGGATACCGGCTTCATCCAGCGCCGACATCGGTTCATCCAGCACCAGCAGCTGTGGCGCCGGGATCAGTCCCTGGGCCAACAACACGCGCTGGCGCTCACCGCCGGACAGCGCGCCCATGCGCCGCTTGCGTTTGTCTTGCATGCCGACGCGCTCCAGCGCATCGCCAATCGCGCCGGCGTAATGCTTGGACAGGCCCAGAAACGCCGGACGCCGCTGGCACATGGCGGCCATGAAGTCATCCACGGTCATCGGCAAGCCCCGGTCAAATTCCAGGGCCTGCGGCACATAGCCAATGGTGCCGGGCGTGGCCGGCCAGTGCAGGCTCAACCGTCCCTGATGAGGTGTCTGGCCCAGCAGTGTCTTGATCAGCGAGCTTTTGCCGCCGCCGTTGGGGCCGACCAGCGCATGAATGCTGCCCGGCTGTACCTGGAAGCTCACGTCATCAAGGATCACGGTGCGACCGAGCGTCAGCGCAATCTGGTCGAACTCAAGTGTCGGGCCGAGGCTGACTGCACTCAGTTGTTCCGCCGCCGTCATGACCCGGACTCCTGAATGGCTCGCACCACCGTATTGAGGTTGCCGGTCATCTCCACTTCGTACTTCTCGGCGCTGTATTCGCCGTAGGAAATATGCGACAGCGGGTACAGCTTCACGCCTGACTCACGCTGGATGGTGTCGACGTAGGTCGACGGGAAGTCCATCTCCGAGAAGATCACCTTCACGTCCAGGGCGCGCAGTTCATCGATGGTTTTCTTCAACTGACTCGGGCTTGGCTCGATGCCGTGGGCGGGTTCGACCACAGCGGTGACTTCCAGGCCGAATTCGCGCAGCAGGTAGTCGTAGGCCGCGTGCACGGTGGCCACGCGCAGGTCCGGGTTGGGCGCGCTGGTCAACTTGGCGAGGGCATCAGCGCGCATCTGGCGCAGGCGCTTGCCATAGGCGCGAGCGTTCTGGGTGTAGGTCTTGGCGTTGTCCGGATCGAGCTTGCCCAGTTCGCGGGCGATGTTGTTGACCTGGGCAATCGACGCACTGATCGACAGGAAGGTATGCGGGTTGACCACCTTGCCCGCACCGCGCGCGGCGTTACCGGTGGCCGCCAGCAGCGGCACGTTGGCGTTGGCCTCGATTACCGGGATGTCCGGGCGTTCACTGGTGGCGATCATGCGGTCGGCGAAATCATCGTGGCCGACGCCGTTGAGCACGATCACGTCCAGGGTGCCGATGCGCTTGATGTCTTCGGCGCGCGGCTCGTAGGCGTGGGGGTTGAAACCGGCCGGAATCAGCGGCACCACTTCGGCCTTGTCGCCGACGATATTCGCTACGTAGCTGTAATAAGGGTGCAGGGTGATACCGATACGCAGGCGTTTGGCCGCCTCGGCGTTAGCCAATGGAGCGAGCATCAGGCTGAACAGGCCAACCAGCAACAGGCGCAACAGGGGAGATGAAATAGACATGGGCAATCGGTCTTCTCGTTCAGTGACGGTGCTGGCGGGTGACGCCGGCATCGAATTGCGCAACCACTTGCTGCCAGCCGGCCGCGATCAGCGCCTGGTCAGTGAGGTTGGAAGGGGCGGCGAGGTGGGCCTGGCGATTGAGCCAGATATCCGGCTCGGCACCGTGCACGCGCATCAGCAGCGAGCCGGCGGTGGCCGGTGCCTGGCTCAAGCCCAGGTAGGCTGAAGGCTCCAGCAGTTGCCAGCGATGATCGCCACGGCTGACCGAACTGGCGTCCTGGGCAAACGGCGCAAAGCCTTCTTCGGCCAGTTGCGCCGGGCTGGGCAGTGCGCTTTGCTCCTGCTGCAACAGCTGGATCTCATCCAGGGTCACCCGCAGGTCGGCGTAGATGCCTTGCTCGGCGGCGCTCAGGTCGCGGCGCGCATCCAATTGGTGGCTGGGTACGGCCGCCACTTCCTGGGATTCACCGTGCAGCGCGATCACCGAGCCTGCCACCGCGAGGATGATCAGGCACAACAGCAGCACGTAGAGGGTTTCATGACCGGCGCCGGCGGGGCGTACAACCTGTGTGGTGGTCATTGCGGCTGTATATCCGCTTGGTCGATTTCCACCACGTGGCCGGGGCCTGCATCAAACAGCACGTAGAACTCGGCGGACGGTTTCTTGAAGGTCAGGGTCGAGTCCTCACCCAGCTTGCCAGGCACCAGGATGGTTTCGTCATAGCCGATCACATCGAGGGTCACGCCGGGTGCGCCGCTGCCGTCGGAGAAGCCGCCTTTGCACTGGATCTGCTCGCCGGGGATTTCCTTGCACTCACACATCGGGTTGTGAGCCAGGGCGACGGTACTGAAACCGGCGCACATCAGCAGGACGCCACAGGCGCGGGTCATACGCATCAAAGTCATGGTTTAACTCCTTGCTTGTTCAGCCAGGCAATAGTGGCAGGCGAGGCCTGGCTCAACGGGATGGAACCCTGGTGCATCGTGCCGTCCCAGCCTTCCATGGTGACCCACAGTTCGGCGTCGGCGGGTGTGCGTTCCGGGATCGGCAGGCCGGCGCCCATGCGGTACGGCGTGCCAAAGAAGATCACCCCGGCGGCGCGCAGGCTGCGCGGCTTGCCGATGCGCAAGTAGGTGGCCTTGACCTGCTCGGCACAGGTGTCGCACAGGGCGGCATTGAAGAACTTCATCGGCCCGGCTGGGTCGGGGCGCGGGCCTTCGTTGCGGAACTCCGCGAGGGTCAGGCTCCAGGGCCCGACCTGCACCTCACCGGCCACGCGCTCGCCGATGCCGGTGTCGCCACGAAACAGCGCCGCGTCAGCGAAGTACTTGGGCATGAAGCCCAGGGGGATCAGCAACAGCAGCACATTGATGTGGAAGCGCCATTTCAGCCAGAAGGCCCGCAGCGCCGAAGGTTTAGCAGCAGCGACCTTGCTCATGGGGTGACCTCCGAGGTTTCAGCCTGCCTGGCGGGGGCGGCCGCCGGCTTATGTTGGGTCTTGGCTTCACGCTTGAGGGCATTGAGGGTGGCCAGGGCGGTGCGCTTGGTCCAGATCAGCAGGCCGCTCAACACCATCATGCTCATGATCAGGCCAAAGAATGCCCAGATCAGCTTGATCCAGATCCCACCAAAGTCGCCGGTGTGCAGCGGGCGCATGGATTCGGTGACGAACTCCAGCTTCGAGCGGTCGGACAGCAAGTGCGCCGCCGCGACTTCGCCGTCATAGGGGTTGATCTGCGCGGTCTGGAACATCAGCGGATACCAGCCGCGCCCGCCGATCTGCAGGTGGCTGTAGGCATTGAGCGGCAGGCTGATGAAGCTCGCCTCCAGGCCAGGAATGCGCTGGGTGGCGATCTTGATCGCCTCGTCCACAGGAATCATGGGAGCCGGCACGCCGGGTGCCGACATCGGCACTTTTTCCCGTGCAATCACCGGGATGACCGGCTCGGTGGAGATCGATATCTGGTTATCCCCCAGGATCGCCCGGATCAGGAACCAGATGCCGGTGACGGAGATCACCGCGATGAACCAGATCGACCAGATACCACTCAAGCGGTGGAAGTCGCCCCAGAAGATCCGCGCGCCGTGGCGGATACGCAGGGTCGGGCGCAGGAAGCCCTTCCAGAAACGCTTGTATACGACCAACCCGGTGACCAGCGACGCGAGCAATGGAATACCCAGTGCCGAGACCAGGTACCAGCCCCAGCTGTAGCCATTGGTGAATGGCACCAGCCACCAGCCGTGCAGGGCGCGGGTAAAGGCCTGGAAGTTGAACGACGGGCTGATGCCCTGGATCGCGCCGGTGTAGGGGTTGACGTAGACCTCGACGGAGCGCCCGTCGGGGTAGCTGAGGTCGACGCTGAGGGCGAAGTGGGATTCGTCGGGGCGGCTGATCGACTGGACGAACACCTGGGGTTCTTCGCGCTTGATCGCGGCGATCACCTGGTCATAGCTCAGCGGTTCGGCGTCGTCCGTCGGCTTGCTCGCACGGATATCCGGGTTGGCCAGCCAGACGATCTCCTGGCTGACCACCGCCAGGGTGCCGGTGACGCAGACGATCAGTACAAAGAACCAGATGGGCAAGGCCAACCAGCTATGCACGAGAAACCAGAGTTTGGAGCGTGACTTCTTCGACATGTGAATGAGGGTCTTGATCGGAGGGGGGCAGTGAAGGCCCGGAAAAGGCCAGTCGTAGCTTTTGCTGACGCGACAGGCTGTATCTAAGTTAAGACGGATGAGAATGAGAAATCCCTAACCCGGATATGAAAGAAAATGTTTCAGGTTCACATTCAGGCCGCTTAAACGCCTTGATCGAACACGAAACATGTTCCAAGCCTTCACCCAAGCGGCATTGATGGGACCCAGGCGCTGCGTAGGATGGGCGCATACCGTTGAGTGAGCCTAAGAAATGACTGCCAGAACCCTCTACGACAAACACATCGACTCCCACACGGTGTGCCCCCTGGATGACCAGGGCCATGTCCTGCTCTATATAGACCGCCAAGTGATCAACGAATACACCAGCCCCCAGGCCTTCAGCGGCTTGCGCGAGGCTGGGCGCACGGTGTGGCGTCCGGGCACGGCGTTGGCCGTGGTCGACCATGTGAACCCCACCACGCCCCAGCGTATCGCGGCGATGCCGGATGCAGGCGGCGCGCGCCAAGTGTCGTACCTGGCGGAGAACTGCCGGGACTTCGGTATCGAGCTGCTGGACATCCTCGACAAGCGCCAAGGCATCGAACACGTAATCGCTCCGGAACAGGGTTTTATCCTGCCCGGCATGGTGATTGCCGCCGGTGACAGCCACACCACCACCTACGGCGCCCTCGGGGCCTTTGGTTTTGGCATCGGCACCTCGGAAATCGAACACCTGCTGGCGTCCCAGACGCTGGTCTACAAACGTTTGAAAACTATGCGGGTGACCGTAGACGGTGACCTGGCGCCGGGTTTGACCTCAAAAGACGTGATCATGGCGCTGATCGGCAAGATCGGCGCGTCCGGCGCAACGGGCTACGCCATCGAATTTCGCGGCTCCACCATCGGCGCGCTGAGCGTCGAGGCGCGCATGACCATCTGCAACATGGCGGTGGAAGCGGGCGCTCGTGGCGCCTTCATGGCGCCGGACGAGAAAGTGTTCGCCTACCTCAAGGGCAAACCACGCGCACCGCAAGGCGAGCTGTGGGAAAAAGCACTGTTGGAGTGGCGAAAACTCCACACCGATGACGACGCGGTGTTCGACCGGGAGGTGCAACTCGACGCCACCACCCTGGAACCCATGGTCACCTGGGGCACCAGCCCCGACCAGGCTGCACCCATCGGCGCCCGCGTGCCCGACCCGCAGGATGTCAGCGACCTGATCCTGCGCCAGGACATGCGCCGTGCCCTCAACTACATGGGCCTGGAAGCCGGCATGCTGCTGAGCGAGATCGTCATCAGCCACGCCTTCATCGGCTCTTGCACCAACGCCCGTATCGAAGACCTGCGCGACGCTGCCAGCGTGGTGCGCGGCAAACACGTGGCCGACCACGTCCGCGCGATGATCGTGCCCGGCTCTACCGAAGTCCGTGACCAGGCCGAGGCCGAAGGGCTGGCGGCGATTTTCATCGACGCTGGCTTTGAATGGCGCCAGTCGGGCTGCTCGATGTGCCTGGCCATGAACGACGACGTGCTGGCCCCCGGCGACCGCTGCGCCTCCAGCACCAACCGCAACTTCGAAGGTCGCCAGGGCGCGGGCGCACGCACGCACCTGATGAGCCCGGCGATGGTCGCCGCCGCTGCCATAACCGGTCGCCTTACTGATATCCGCCACTTTGGAGCGCGCCCATGAGCCTGCAACCCTTCACCCTGGTCACCGGCAAGGCCGCGCCGATGCTGGCGGCCAACATCGACACCGACGTGATCATGCCCAAGCAGTTCCTCAAGGGCATCGACCGCAGCGGCCTGGACCGTGGGTTGTTCTTCGACTTGCGCTTCTTGCCGTCCGGCGAGCCCAACCCCGACTTCGTGCTGAACCAGCCGGCCTGGCAGGGCGCGAGTTTCATGGTGGTAGGGCCGAATTTCGGCTGCGGTTCCAGCCGCGAACATGCGGTGTGGGGCTTGAAGCAAATGGGCATCCGCGCCCTGATCGGCAGCAGCTTTGCTGGGATTTTCTATGACAATTGCCAGCGCAACGGGGTGTTGTTGATCACCTTGGACGAGGCGGTGTTGCAGCGGTTGGGTAAGACGGTCAGCCAGGCGGACCAGGCGCAGATCAGCGTGGACCTTGAAGCCCAGGCCATTCACTTGGCGGACGGCGAGGTGCTCCCGTTCCAGATCGATACCCTGCGTAAAACTGCGTTGCTATTGGGGCTGGACGCCATTGGCAGCACCTTGCAACACCGTGAAGAGATCAAGGCCTTCGAGTGCCGGCACCTGGCAGCCAATCCCTGGCTGAGCTAAATCGACAACCCTTTGAAATGCTCCTGCAAAAACTCCACGCAGGCGCGCAGCTTGCCGGAATACGCCAACCGTGTCGGGTACACCGCCCACACGTTGGCGCTCTGGGTATACCCGTGCAGCACCTGCACCAGCTTGCCTTGTTCCAGTAACGGCTTCACATCCCACATCGAGCGCAGCAATACCCCGCGCCCATCCAACGCCCACTGCAACACAATCTCGCCATTATTCGACGACAACGGCCCGCGCACGCGCACGCTTTCCTGGGCGCCGTTGTGTTCCAGGTTCCAGATGCCAAACGCGTTATCGCGCTCCTTGAGCACCAGGCAGTCGTGCTGCTCCAGGTCGCTCAACTGTTGCGGTGTGCCGCGGCGCTGCAGATAAGCCGGGGCGGCGCACAGTACGCGGCGGTTGCTCACCAGTCGGCGGCCGATGTGCTGGCCGGGGATATCGTCGCCCACGCGGATCTCCAAATCGAAGCCTTCGCTGACGATGTCCACCACGCGGTCGAACAAGTCCAGGCGGATTTCCAGGTCCGGGTACTGTTCCGCCAGCAATGACAGGGCCGGCGCCACATGGTTGCGGCCGAAACCAAAGCTGCTGCACAGGTGCAGACGGCCACGGGGGCTGTCGTGGGCGTCGGAGAGTTCATCGGAGAGTTGCTGGAAGTCTTCCAGGATGCGCACGGCCCAGCGCTGCACCCGTTCACCGTCTTCGGTCAGGGCAATGCGCCGGCTGGTGCGGTGCAACAGCCGGGTGGCCAGGGTGGTTTCGAGGATCTGGATGCGCTTGCTGACATAGGCCGGCGACAAGCCCAGCTCATCGGCGGCCGCTGCGAAGCCGGCCTTGCGGATCACGGTCAGGAACACCCGCAGGTCTTCGGGTAGGGGCACGGTATCTTTCTTATTTGTCATCAGAAACAGGGCTGGCGGCATGAGCCGCCAGAATAGCACCGGATCGGTGTGCCTTCCGGCACACCTGGCCGTCTACGGTTACTCTGCCGCGACCTTCGCTTGAGCCGCCGCCCGCGCATGGCGACCGTGCTTGAGGGCGATAGGCGCCATTTTTTCGCGGTCCAGCTCACCTTCCCAGGCCGCCACCACCAGCGCGGCCACGGCATTGCCGATGATGTTGGTCAGCGAGCGGCATTCAGCCATGAAGCGGT
This sequence comes from Pseudomonas reactans, assembly GCF_013387025.1. Lineage (NCBI taxonomy): Bacteria > Pseudomonadati > Pseudomonadota > Gammaproteobacteria > Pseudomonadales > Pseudomonadaceae > Pseudomonas > Pseudomonas reactans. Next base: position 21,981 of record NZ_JACAQP010000017.1, read on the forward strand.
CCACGCCGAGGATCAACACCATCGCCGCCACCGGCACGGTCGGCACCACCGCCAAACTTGCCGCCAATGCGACAAACCCCGCGCCGACCACCGCCCCGGCGCCCTTGGACGTCAGCATGGCCACCGCCAGCAGCGTCAACTGCTGTTCCAGCGGCAAGTGGATATTGGTGGCCTGGGCCAGGAACAACACTGCCAGGGTCATATAGATGTTGGTGCCGTCCAGGTTGAAGGTGTAGCCGGTCGGCACCACGATGCCCACCACGCCCTTGGAGGCGCCCAGGCTTTCAAGTTTCTGGATCAATTGCGGCAGCGCCGATTCCGACGAACTGGTGCCCAGCACGATCAGCAGCTCCGACTTGATGTAACCCATCAACTTGAAAATGCTGAAGCCGGCGTAGCGGGCGATGCTGCCCAGCACCACGGCAATGAAGAAAAACGCGGTGATATAGAAGGTGCCCACCAGTTTCAACAGCGGCAGCAACGAACCGACGCCGTATTTGCCGATGGTGAACGCAATCGCGCCAAACGCCCCGATCGGCGCGACCCGGCTGATGATGCCGACGATGCGGAAAAACACTTCGCTGGCCTGGTTGATCACACCCACCAATGGCCGGCCTTTGTCACCGACCATCACCAGGCCGACGCCAAACAGCACGGAAACGAACAACACCGGCAGGATTTCACCTTTGGAGAACGCGTCGAAAAACGTCGCGGGGATCACATGCAACAGGAACCCGACAATGCCTTCACCGTGTTCGGCCTGGCCGACAAAACCGGCGATGGCCGAGCTGTCGAGGGTTTTCACGTCAATGTTGAAACCGACGCCCGGATGCAGCAGGTGCGCGGCGAGAATGCCGATCAACAGGGCAATGGTCGAGACGACTTCGAAGTACAGCAGCGCCTTGCCGCCGACCCGGCCCACCTGCTTTACGTCGTGCATGCTGGTGATGCCGGACACCACCGTGCAGAAGATGATCGGGCCGATGATCATCTTGATCAGCTTGATGAAACCGTCGCCCAAGGGCTTGAGGTCGATGCCGATCTGCGGCCATTGATGGCCGATCAACACACCCAGCGCGATGGCGATGAGCACCTGGATATACAGGGTTCCCAGCAGTTTTCTGATTGTCATTGTTATTATCTCGCAGTCTTTTTTTGGGCAAGCAGACCCCGTCGCAGGCGTTGGCGCGCCTGCGTGGGGGAGTGAATCAGGGGGTCAGCGAAGGAAGGTCAGGACTTCGTCTAGCAACAACTCGGGAGCCTCTTCGGCAATGTAATGGCCGGCCGGCAGGGCCTTGCCGCGCACATCGGTGGCGACTTTCTGCCATTCCTTGAGCGGCTCGAAACAGCGGCCGACGGTGCCTTCGGCGCCCCACATCACCAGCAACGGCAGGTTCAGGTGATGCCCGGCGTCGATATCCGCCTGGTCGTGCTCAAGGTCGATACCGGCGGCAGCCCGGTAGTCTTCGCAGATGCCGGTGGCGGCGCCCGGCAGTTTCAGGCAGCGCAGGTATTCGGCGAAGGCCTCATCGGTAAATGGCTTGAGCCCGGCACTGCGACTGCCCATCACGCTGCGCAGGTACAGCTCCGGGTTGCCCTCGATCAAGGCTTCCGGCAACGGTGCCGGGCGGATCAGGAAGAACCAGTGCCAGTAGGCGCGGGCGAAGGCTTCATCGGTTTGTGCGTACATCGACAGGGTGGGGGCGATGTCCAGCAGCACCATGCGTTGCACAGCGTTGGGATGATCCAGCGCCAGGCGATGGGCCACACGGGCGCCACGGTCGTGGGCCAGCACCGAGAACTGTTCGAAGCCCAGGGCTTGCATGAGCTCGACGCCGTCCCGGGCCATTTCGCGTTTTGAATAATTCGTGTGGTGGTCATTGGCCGGCGGTTTGCTGCTGTCGCCATAACCGCGCAGGTCGGCCGCCACCACGGTGAAGTGCTCGGCCAATTGCTCGGCGACTTTGTGCCAGATGACGTGGGTTTGCGGGTGCCCGTGCAGCAGGAGCAGACCGGGACCTGTACCGCCTTTGCGGTAGCTGATGTCCACGCCGTTGACGTGGCAGCTGTCTTTTTGGAATCCGGCGAACATGGAATGACTCCTTGTGATGAGTGCCTGCATCCTGGAATCACGCGGCGTTCGGGGCAAGGGCGAAAACGTGGAGGGGTTGTTCATGAAGTGTGATGTAGGAGCGAGCTTGCTCGCGAAGAAGGTCAACGATAACGCCAGCCTGCTGAATGCAGGCGTTGTCATGGCGTTTTTCGCGAGCAAGCTCGCTCCTACAAAATCTTAGGCTTGCTTGAACATCTCCATCGCACGCTCCCGTATCTGCGCCTCGGTCAGGTCTTCCTTGTGGGTGGCCAGGAACCACACATGGCCGAATGGATCCTTCAGCGTGCCGGAGCGATCGCCGTAGAACTGGTCCTTGGGTTCGGAGATCGGTGTGCCACCGGCTGCGATGGCTTGTTTGTATTGCGCGTCGACGTCATTGACATACACATGCAAACCGACGCTGGTGTGGCCATCACGCGGGCTGCCAAACGCACTTTCATCGCAGGGTGAACCCAGCATGATCGGCGAGTCACCGATACGCAGCTCGGCGTGGCCGACTCTACCGTCGGGCATGTTCAGGCGCATGGCTTCGATGGCACCAAAGGCTTTCTTGTAGAACTCGATGGCTTCGGCCGCTTTTTCGACGCCCAGGTAGGGCGTGACGCTGTGGAAACCCTCGGGAATGGGTTTAACGCTCATTTCGTTCTCCTTGAGTGGTGGTTATGGAGGGACGGCCTTTTCACTATAGGCCACGTACGCCGGGGCCTGCGGGCAACCGACGAGGTGTTCGCCAGGCAACAGTGAACCGGCAGTTTGCTGCGCCATAAGCGGGTAAGGGGCGCGTTTTTACGGCCAAACCACCGGTTTCCGGGCTCGGCACAGAAGCTGCAATACCTCTGGCAAACCATTCGCCCGAGAGCGTTGTATGTCTGTACTGCCTGTATCTGCCGATTACCCGATCCACACGCCCCATGCCGCCTTGATCCGCGATGCAGCCGAGGCGATCGCCGTCGCCCATCGCGTCGCCGCCGTCCTCCTGGAACAGGACGCCGAGCGCGACCGCACCCGCCAGGTGCCCGCCGAGGTGGTGGACCTGTATTCCAACAGTGGCCTGTGGGGCATCAGTGTGCCGCGCGAGTTTGGTGGGGCGCAGGTGTCTTACGCGGTGCTGGCCCAGGTGATCGCGATTATTTCGGCGGCCGACCCGTCATTGGGGCAGATCCCGCAGAACCACTACTGCCTGCTGGAAGATATCCGCCTGCAAGGTACGCCCGTGCAACAGGCGCATTTCTTCGGCTTGGCCTTGCAGGGCCATCGCTTTGCCAATGCGCTGTCGGAAACCGGCGGCAAGCACGTGCAGGACATCCAGGCCACTATTCGCCGTGAAGGCGACGGCTATGTGATCAACGGGCGCAAGGGCTATTGCACCGGTTCGCTGTACGCCCATTGGCTGGCAGTGCTGGCGCTGGATGAACAGCAAAACGCCCAGTTGGCCTTTGTACCGCGTGGCACTGAAGGGCTGGTGGTGGTTGACGATTGGGACAGCATGGGCCAGCGCACCACCTCCAGCGGGACGGTACTCGCGCAGGACTTGCGGGTGCCGGCATTCAATCTGTTTCCCACGCACAAATCCTACGATTCCCCAACGTTGGCCGGTCCTTTCGCACAACTGACCACTGCCGCCATCGACGCGGGCATTGCCCGTGCGGCGCTGCGCGACACCGTGCAGTTCGTGCAGCAATTCGCCCGGCCGTGGATCGATGCCGGGGTAGAGAAAGCCAGTCAGGATCCACTGACCATCATTCAGGTCGGTGCCCTGGATATTCGCCTGGAAGCCGCCGAAGCCTTGCTCGACCGCGCCGGTTTTGCCCTGGATGCCGCGCGCCCGGCCCCAGATGAAGACAACGTCGCCCACGCGTCTCTGGCCGTCGCCCGCGCCAAAGTGCTGACCACTGAAATCGCGATTGAAGCCAGCAACAAACTGTTCGAACTGGGGGGCACCCGTTCCACCTTGAAGAAGCACAACTTCGACCGTCACTGGCGCAACGCGCGGGTCCACACCCTGCACGACCCGGTGCGCTGGAAGTACCACGTGGTAGGCAATTGGTTGCTCAACGGCGCCAAGCCGCCGCGCCATGACTGGTCGTGATCCATGGCCGAACTGTTCAAGAACATCTATTGGGCCGATATCGGCCAGGCCTGCCTGGAAACCCTGAGCATGCTCGCCGCTGCGCTGGGTTTTACCGTGCTGCTGGGGCTGCCCCTGGGTGTGTTGCTGTTTCTCACCGGCAAGCGCCAGTTGCACGAGGCGCTGGTGGTGTATCGGTTGCTGTCGGTGGTGGTCAATGTGCTGCGGTCTCTGCCGTTCATCATCCTGCTGATCGTGTTGATCCCGCTAACCACCTTGCTGGTGGGCACCTCCCTCGGCGTGCCGGGCACCATCCCGCCGCTGGTGGTGGGCTGTACGCCGTTCTTTGCGCGGCTGGTGGAAACCGCGCTGCGCGAGGTGGATCGCGGCGTGGTCGAGGCCACCCAGTCCATGGGCGCCAGCACCTGGCAGGTGATCCGCCACACGCTGTTGCCGGAGGCCCGGGGCGGGCTGCTGGCGGCAGTGACCGTGACCGCGATTGTGCTGGTGGACTACACCGCCATGGCCGGCGTGATCGGTGGCGGCGGCCTGGGTGACCTGGCGATTCGCTACGGCTACCAGCGTTTTCAGACCGACGTAATGGTGGTCACCGTGGTGTTGCTGTTGGTGCTGGTGCAGGCCCTGCAGATGACCGGTGACCGTTTGGTGGCGCGTTACAGCCGCCGTTGATTCCTATAACAACTGCTTTCGGAGCCTGTATGAAAAAGTCCCTGGCCATTTTGGCCGCTGTCCTGTCGCTGAATGCCGTTGCCAATGAAAAACTGGTGGTCGGTGCGACCCCTGTGCCCCATGCGGAAATTCTCGAGTTCGTCAAACCGGTGCTGGCCAAGGAGGGCGTGGACTTGCAGATCAAAGTCTTCACCGACTTTATCCAGCCCAACCAACAACTGTCGTTGAAGAACATCGACGCCAACTATTACCAGTACCGCCCGTTTCTCGACGACTACAACAAGACCCGTCACACCGATCTGGTACCGGTGGTGGGCGTGCATATCGAACCCTTTGGCGCTTACTCGACCAAGATCAAAAACATCGCGGAGCTCAAGGACGGCGCCACGGTGTCGATCCCCAACGACCCGGTCAACACGGGCCGTGCCCTGGTGCTGCTGGATGAGGCGGGCCTGATCAAACTCAAGGACCCGAGTAACACCCTGAGTACGCCGCGCGATATCGCGGAAAACCCCAAGCATTTGAAAATCCGCGAACTGGAAGGCGCCTTGCTGGCCCGTTCGGTGAGCCAGGTGGATTTGGCGTTTGTGTTTGCCAACTACGCGCTGGAAGCGGGGATCGATACCAACAGCGCGTTGATCGTGGAGAAGGGCAAGTCGCTGTACGTCGAGTACCTGGTGGCGCGGCCGGATAACATCAACGACCCGCGCATCCAGAAACTGGCCAAGGCGTTGAATTCCAATGAAGTGCGTCAGTTCATCCTGACCCGTTACAAAGGTCAGATTGCCCCTGGGTTCTAAGAATTAAACACACATTCCTGTAGGAGCCCGGCTTGCCGGCGATAGCGTCCTCATGACCGCCATCGCCGGCAAGCCGGGCTCCTACAATGATTGGGTTTGCAGGTCATGCGGTTGGGGTGGGTTCCAGCAATTGAGCCCCCGGCCCACGCTCACCCAGTTGATCATCCTGATTACGCAACGGGCACGCCTCCATCGACAGGCACCCGCAGCCAATACAGCCACTGAGCTTGTCCCGTAGCAGCATCAGTTTATTGATGCGCTCATCCAGGTCTTCCCGCCACAGTGCGGACAAGCGCTCCCAATCCTGCGCCGTGGGCGTGCGTCCATCCGGCAAGGCCTGCAACGCCTCGCCGATCGTTGCCAGTGGTATGCCCAAACGCTGGGCGATCTTGATCACCACCACGCGCCGCAACACATCCCGTGGATAACGCCGCTGGTTGCCGGCATTGCGATTGCTCTTGATCAAGCCCTTGGTTTCATAGAAATGCAGAGCCGTGACCGCTACACCGCTGCGAGCGGCCAGTTGGCCGACCGTGAGTTCCTTGTTGAGCATGAAAAACTCCCAGACAATGCTTGACCTTGACTTAACTAGAGGTTTTACCCTGCGTGGCATCGAATCGCAAGATTTCGCCTACAGAGGAAGGGGAGTGTTCATGCAGGTATCAGAGAAAAATCGCAGCTTCACTCAATTGATTGAATTTCAGATCGAGCCCCAGCAGCAAGTCGCCCTGGTGGCGGCCTTGACCACCCAAAGCGAACGCCTGGCCCAAGGCCACGGCGGCTTTATCAATGCCAGTGTGCAGGTCAGCGATGACGGACGGCGGGTGCTCAACTACCTGCAATGGCGCTCGCGTGAAGACGGCGAGGCGGCGTTTCAGTGCTTTGAGCATGGCGAGGAAGATTTCTGGACGCTGATCCGCGCCCACCAGGCCACGGCGGTGACCTTTGGTTCGTTCCAGGTGCTGCGCAGTTTCGAGCGCAGCCATGACAACGCGTTGCACTGCCGCCTAAATGGATAAATGCAGCATGCGCTCGCCTTGCACGTTTTCACCGGGGCGGCGCTTGTTCACCGCCAGCTCGCCGATCTTGATCAGGCGCGTGCGCGTGACGTTGCGGCTCAAGCCCAGCAGGTTGGCGGTGTGCACCTGGTTGTAATGGCTGAAACGGTAGGCGGCGCGTAGCAGGGCATCTTCAACCTTTTCATGCAGGGCGCCGGCCTGTTCTTCGAAGAGCTTTTGGAAGGCGCGCGCGAGCAAGGCTTCGGCGCTGTTGTCGGTGCCGTGCGGGCTGTCGTCCTGACGTTCGATGCGCATATTCGACAGGCGCAGGTCGTCTCGTTCGATCACGCCGTTACGGCAGATCAACAGGGTGTGGTGAATCACGTTCTCCAGCTCGCGGATGTTGCCGGGCCAGCTGTAGCTCTTGAGTTTGTGCTCGGCCTCACGACTGATCGTGATCGGGCCGTAGCCCAGGCGCTGGCTGTAGGCTTCGATGAAGTGTCGGGTCAGCGGCAGGATATCGCCGGGGCGCTCGCGCAGCGGGCTGAGTTCCAGGCTGACCACGTCGAGACGGTAGTAGAGGTCTTCGCGGAAATGCCCGGCGTTGATGGCCTTTTCCAGTTGCACATTGGTCGCGGCCAATACGCGCACATCAATCGGAATGCTCTTACGCGAACCTAGGCGCACGACTTCACGTTCCTGTAGGACGCGCAACAGCTTCACTTGGATTGCCATCGGCAGATCACCGATCTCATCGAGGAACAAGGTGCCGCCGTCGGCTTCTTCAAACCAGCCGGCCTTGGCACTGAGGGCGCCGGTAAAGGCGCCTTTTTCATGGCCGAACAGCTCGGCTTCCACCAGGGATTCGGAGAACGCCCCGCAATTCACCGCCACGAAAGGCCGGTTGCGCCGCGCGCTGAGGTTATGGATATGGCGCGCCACCAGCTCTTTACCGGTGCCGGTCTCGCCGATGATCAGCACGCTGGCTTCGCTGGGCGCCACTTGCTGGATATGGTCGAGCAACGCCTGGGATTTCGGGTCTTCGAAGACCTGGGCCGTGGCGCGGATCGACGTCGCAAGGGCGGGCGAGGGCGGTAGGGTCAACAGCTGCATGGGCACCTCTCTTAGGAATAGAACGTAGGAATCGGCAGGGATTGGTTCAACGCCCAATCCCCCAGTTCGTGGAGTTTGTAGTCCACCGGATCGTGCAGGGTCTGTGTGCGCAGGTTGCGCCAGTGACGGTCCAGACGCAGCGAGGCGTGGGTGGAGCGCGCGCCGGTCACTTCAAACAACCGGCTGCACAGGTCCAGGCCCTGGCGGGTGGCGGCGACTTTGGCGGTGGCGATGGCGATAGCCAATTGGCCGCGCTCGGTTTCGCTGAGGTTCGCACCCTTGGCCCAGGCTTGGTCGAGCAGCTCGGCGGCGCGTTCCACCAGCAGGCGAATACCTTCCAGGGCGACCCAGAACTCACCGTAGTGATGCAGCACGTAAGGGTCTTGGCGCACGTCTTCAGCCGAGGACTTATGCCAGGCGCGCGTTTCGGTCAGGGTGTAATTGCGGGCTTCTTCGAAGGCGCCTTCGGCAATCCCGAGAAACATATGCGTGAAGGTCAACTGGGCAATCAGCGGGCGCAGGCAGGCAAAGGGCGTGCTCAGTGGGCCGGGATCGAGCAGCAATTCGGATTCTTCGACGCGTACGCGTTCGAAGCTGGCGCTGCCACTGTCGGTCTGGCGCTGACCGATATTGTTCCAGTCGTTGTGCAAGGTAATGCCGCTGCGCCCGCTGGGGATTGCGGCGATCAGCAGCTTGCCGCCGGCCGTTTCATCGACTGCCGAGGCGATCAGCATCTCCGAGTCGCTGGCGCCGGAGCAGAAGCTCTTTTTGCCGGAGAACTCGCGCCAGCCGCTGAAATCCTTGACCACCGTGCGGGTGTCCAGCGGGTTGAGGGCGTTGCCCCAGAACCAGTTTTTGCGTGCGGTCTGTTCAAACCAGGGTTGCCATTGGTCCGGGCGCGCAAACAGGCGCACGGTGGCGAGCATCAGGTGGTGAAAACCGAAGACGTGGGCGATGGAACTGTCGACCTTGGCGAATTCGCGCACGATGCCCAGGGTTTCGCTCCAGCGTGCGCCGAGGCCGCCGTATTGGGTGGGGATGCTCAGGGCCAGCAGGCCGCTGTGGCGCAGGGCGTCACGTTCGGCTTTGGGCGTGCCGCCGCGCTCGTCGCGCTCGACGGCGGTGAGAGCGAATTCGGCGGCCAGCAGTTTGGCGGTCTGCAAGGGGGAGGGCAGGACGCTGTGGGGTTTGGCTGTCACGGGGTTTCCTCTATTTTCCTTGTAGGAGCTGGCTTGCCAGCGATGCGGGCGACTCGGTTCTGATGGGTATCGAGTTGAAGCTATCGCCGGCAAGCCGGCTCCTACAGAAGAGCAGCGGTTCAGGCCTTTGTCGTTGGCAGTACATCGTTGGCAATCATTTCGCCAAACGGGCCAGTGAGGTTGGTGACGCCACGTCCGGCCAGGCTGGCGTAGGGTTCCGGCAGCAGCGGGAACACCAGCTCGGCGAAGCGATACGCCTCTTCCAGGTGCGGATAGCCGGAGAAGATGAAGCTCTCGATCCCCAAATCCGCGTATTCCTTGATGCGCTCGGCGACTTGTTGCGGGTTGCCCACCAGTGCAGTGCCGGCACCGCCGCGCACCAGGCCGACGCCGGCCCACAGGTTGGGGGCGATTTCCAGGTTGTCGCGGCGCCCGTCGTGCAGGGCGGCCATGCGGCGCTGGCCTTCGGAGTCAAAACGCGAGAAGGATTTTTGCGCGGCGGCGATGGTTTCGTCGCTGATGTGTTCGATCAGTTTGTCGGCGGCTTTCCAGGCGTCCTCTTCGGTTTCACGCACGATCACATGCAGGCGAATGCCGAACTTCACGGTGCGTCCGTGGCGTGCGGCGCGTTCACGCACATCCGCGAGTTTTTCCGCGACGGCGGCCGGCGGTTCGCCCCAGGTCAGGTACACATCGACCTGTTCGGCGGCGAGGTCGTGGGCTGCGTCGGAGGACCCGCCAAAATACAGCGGCGGATAAGGCTTCTGCACCGGTGGGTAAAGTGCCTTGGCGTTCTGCACGCGCAGGTGTTTGCCTTCAAAATCTACCGATTCGCCCTGCAATACGCGGCGCCAGATCTGTAGGAATTCATCCGAGACTTCGTAACGTTCACTGTGGTCGAGGAAGCTGCCGTCGCCACGGTTTTCATCGGGGTCGCCGCCGGTCACCACGTTGATCAGCAAGCGGCCGTTGGACAGACGATCCAGCGTCGCCGCCATGCGTGCCGAGACCGTCGGCGAAATGATGCCCGGACGAATCGCCACCAGGTAACGCAGGCGTTCGGTCAGCGGCACCAGCGCCGACGCGATGACCCAGGAGTCTTCGCACGAACGCCCGGTGGGAATCAGCACGCCGTAGTAGCCGAGATTGTCAGCGGCCTGAGCTACTTGTTTCAGATAATTGAGGGTGACCGGCCGCGCACCTTGGGTGGTGCCCAAGTAATGTCCGTCGCCATGCGTGGGTAGAAACCAGAAAACATCCATGACCAATCCTTAAGCGATTTTCAGCAGAGAGGGGGAGTGCGCTGCAAACAAAGGCGCTGCACGTTCTGCCGCCAGTTGAATACGGGCTTTTAGTAATTCACTGGTGATGTGGTAGTCGGTGAAGTCCGCTTCGGTGGCGTACACACCAATCGGCAAGGTCAATGCCTGGAAAAAGCTGAACAGCGGCCGCAGTTGGTGATCGAGCACCAGCGCGTGGCGTTCGCTGCCGCCGGTGGCGGCAAGCAGTACCGGCGTGTTGATCAGGGCGTTGAGGCCGATCAGGTCGAACAGATGCTTGAGCAGGCCAGGGTAGGAGCCGCGATAGACCGGGGCGGCGACGATCAGCAGGTCGGCCTGTTCGATGGCCAACAGTTGGGATTCGACGTCTGCCGGCAGTTCGTCACGGGACAGCGCCGCCCCCAGCGGTCGGGCAATCTCGCCCAGTTCGATGAGGGTGGTCTGGATCGGCAGCAAGGTGCCCAGTTCGGCGAGCACTGCTTGGGTCAGCACGAGGGTGCGTGACGGGCGCCAGGTTCCGCCGGAGAGGGCAACGACATTCAGGGGACGGGTCATGAACAGTTCCTTTTTCAACAGGGGTGCAGAACGGGTAGGTGCAACCTGTTGAGCAAGAGCTATACCAACGGGCGCAGGCCTTGATTGGCGTGGGTTGCAAGCTCACTGCCGAAAAGTGTCGCTGTTGTCTGGCTGGTGATTTGTTGATTGGCTGTTGCGCTGGCAACAGTTGCGTGGGCAACAGTGCCGGCGCTCTGTAGCGTCAGTTATAGAGGGTTGCGTTTATTCCGTAAATGAACGTATTTCCATATTTATAGATCATAAAGAAATATGTAGGTGCCGCTATCGCAGGTGCCTTGGCGGTTGATAGCGACTATCAAGGCAGGTGATTTTTCACCGTGCGGGGCCGGGAGTAGCCTGTGTTCATTGACTCGAAACCTCCTTTGCAGGGCCGCCGCCATGAACCGATTCCTCGCCATTTCCTTATTGATCGTCAGCTCAGTCCTCGCCGGATGTGCGACCCATCCTTCACCTGAATTGCGCCCCTACACGGCGGAAGAAACCAAACAGTTGGCCCTGGAAGCATTGAGCCGTCGTGGTTTGTCGTTTGATGAATACCAACAGCAGCGCGCCGCACTGACCGGCCAGCCACAGAAGCCTTTCGGTTTTGATCGCCAGGGCGAAATGAACGCCGAACGCAGCGTGACCCTGCATGGTCGTCCCAGTTGAGCCTGCGCCTGGCGGCAAAAAGCCCGAGGATTCCCTTAAGGAACCTCGGGCTTTTTGTTTGCCATGGTGCGACTTCAGCCTGTTAAGCTGAATTTCAGGAGCGTTCCTACGCACATTTACATAAAGTGGTCCTTCTTTAATGGCATTCGATCGGTTAAACCTGATGACCTCTGTCCCGGTCCGTGCCCCTGAGACGCTGCTCTCGGGAACCTGCTCTGCGAGTTTTTAACGTCATGAATAAACGTCCGCTGTATTTCGACTACGCCGCCACCACCCCGGTGGATGAGCGGGTCATCCAGGTAATGGTCGAGTGTCTGGGCTTCAATGCCAATTTCGGTAACCCCGCGTCCAGTTCCCATGCGTTCGGCCAGGCGGCCCGGCACACGGTCGAGCAGGCGCGTCGCCAGGTAGCCGAGTTGGTCGGTGCCAACCCTGAGCAAATCGTCTGGACTTCCGGCGCCACCGAATCCAACAACCTTGCAATCAAGGGCGTGGCCCAGGCGCGAGGCGTGGCGGGTGGGCATATCATCACCAGCCAGATCGAACACAAGGCTACGTTGGATACCGCGCGGCAACTGCAGGAAGTCGGCGTGGCCGTCACCTACCTGGTGCCGGATGCCGATGGGCTGATCAGTGCCGATGCTGTCAGCGAAGCCTTGCGCGAAGACACGTTCCTGGTTTCGCTGATGCTGGTGAACAACGAACTGGGCACCCTCAACGACATCCCCGCCATCGGCGCGCGAGTGCGTGATCACGGCGCGTTGTTGCATGTGGATGCGGCGCAGGGCGCGGGCAAGGTGGCAATCGATCTGGCGCAGTGGCCAGTGGACCTGATGTCGTTTTCGGCCCACAAGTTGTATGGCCCCAAAGGGATCGGCGCGTTGTACGTCGGCCCACGGGCGCAGCAGAAGGTGTTGGCGCAGATCCACGGCGGCGGTCACGAAGGTGGCCTGCGCTCCGGCACCCTGGCGACCCATCAGATTGCCGGCATGGGCACCGCGTTTGCCCTGGCGGCGGCGTCTTTTGCTGAAGAAGAGGCGGTAATCGTCGCCTTGCGTCAGCGCTTGCTGGACCAGTTGGAGTCGGTGGCCGGCGTGCGCCTAAATGGCAGCGCGACTCAACGGATTCCACATACCCTGAGCCTCACGTTTGGCGAAGGCGAGTTCAACGCCGCTGCGTTGAGTGCAGGGATCGCGTTTTCCGCGACCTCGGCCTGCAATTCGGCAAGCAATGCGCCGTCCCATGTGCTCCTGGCGTTGGGCCATGATGCACGTAGCGCCGGCCGCACCATTCGCTTGAGCCTCGGCCGGTTTACCACCGAGCAGGATATCGACCAGGCAGTGCAATTGATCAAGGCAGCCCTGGCCAGCGCACCGGCGTTCTGGGCGGTCTGATTCACATAATAATTATTCGTGGTTAGCAGGAGACACAATGAGTACGCAGCCTTTGACCCATGGAACGGTTCCCCAGCGCCTGGCGCACACCCGTGAACTGATGAGCCGCGAGGGCATTCACGCCCTGCTGGTGCCGTCGGCCGACCCGCACTTGTCCGAGTACCTACCGGGTTATTGGCAGGGGCGGCAATGGTTGTCGGGGTTTCATGGTTCGGTGGGGACGCTGATAGTCACGGCGGATTTCGCCGGTGTGTGGGCCGATAGCCGTTACTGGGAACAAGCGACCAAGGAACTCAAGGGCAGCGGTATCGAATTGGTGAAACTGCAGCCGGGCCAACCAGGACCGCTGGAGTGGCTGGCCGAGCAGACGCCGGAAGGTGGCGTCGTCGCGGTGGACGGTGCAGTGATGGCCGTGGCCTCGGCGCGTACCCTGGGCGGCAAGCTGGCAGAGCGCGGTGCACAACTGCGTACTGATATCGACCTGTTGGATGAAGTCTGGAAAGACCGCCCGACGCTGCCGAACCAGCCGATCTATCAACACCTGCCGCCTCAGGCCACCGTCAGCCGTGGTGAGAAACTCGCCTCGCTGCGTGCGGCCTTGAAAGAGAAGGGCGCCGACTGGCACTTCATCGCGACCCTGGACGACATCGCCTGGCTGTTCAACCTGCGCGGCGGTGATGTTTCGTTCAACCCAGTGTTTGTGTCCTTTGCGTTGATCAATCAACAGCAGGCCACGTTGTTCGTGGCGCTGAGCAAGGTCGATGCCGAGTTGCGGGCGGTGCTGGAACAGGATGGCGTGACGCTGCGCGACTACAGCGAAGTGGCGGATGCCTTGCGTACGGTGCCGGCGGGCGCCAGTTTGCAGGTCGACCCGGCTCGCGTTACCGCTGGCTTGCTGGAAAACCTCGATACCGGCGTCAAGCTGGTCGAAGGCCTCAACCCAACGACACTTGCCAAGTCGCGCAAGAGCCTGGCCGACGCGGAGCACATCCGCCAAGCCATGGAGCAGGATGGCGCGGCGTTGTGCGAATTATTCGCCTGGCTGGACAGTGCGCTGGGTCGCGAACGTATCACCGAACTGACCATCGACGAACACCTGACCGCTGCGCGCACCCGTCGCCCCGGTTATGTGTCACTGAGTTTCAACACCATCGCCGCCTATAACGCCAATGGTGCGATGCCGCATTACCACGCCACTGAAGAAGAGCACGCAGTGATCGACGGCGATGGCCTGCTGCTGATCGATTCGGGCGGCCAGTACCTCGGCGGCACCACGGATATCACGCGGATGGTGCCGATCGGTACGCCGAGTGAGGAACAGAAGCGCGACTGCACCCGTGTGCTCAAGGGCGTGATTGCCTTGTCCCGGGCGCATTTTCCGAAAGGCATCCTGTCACCGTTGCTGGACGCCATTGCGCGTGCGCCGATCTGGGCCGAAGGCGTGGACTACGGCCACGGTACCGGACACGGCGTAGGCTATTTCCTCAATGTGCATGAAGGTCCGCAAGTGATTGCCTATCAGGCGGCCACTGCGCCGCAAACGGCGATGCAGCCGGGGATGATCACCTCCATTGAACCGGGCACTTACCGTCCGGGGCGCTGGGGCGTGCGTATCGAGAACCTGGTGTTGAACCGCGAAGCCGGCAAGACTGAGTTCGGCGAGTTCCTCAAGTTCGAAACATTGACTCTGTGTCCGATCGACACGCGCTGCCTGGAACCGTCGCTGCTGACGGTAGACGAGCGTGAGTGGTTCAACGCTTATCATGCCGAGGTGCGTGAGCGTTTGAGTCCATTGCTCGACGGTGCCGCACTTGAATGGTTGCAGGTGCGCACTGCGGCTATTTGATTGCCTGCAATTCGGGCGCCTGGGCCAGGGCGTCGGCCATATAGTCGACGAATGCCTTGACCCGGGCCGACTGGCGGCGATTGGGTGCTGACACCGCATGGATCGGCAGTGGTTGCGGGGTGTAGTCCTGCAATAACGCAATCACGCGGCCGGCGTTCAAATCGTCATGGAACAACCACAGGGGCGACAGCGCAATGCCAAGCCCCGTCAACACCATCTCCCGCACCGCTTCGGAGTTGTTGCTCTGGGCGTTGCCGGTGATGCGCACGCTGTGTCGCGTGCCATCCTTTTCGTAAACCCACTGGTTCTGGCTGCTGAGCAGGTTGAACAGCAGGCAGTTGTGCTGGCTGAGATCCTGCGGGGTTTTCGGTGTGGGATGGTTGGCCAGGTAGGCCGGGCTGGCCAGGGTGACACGGTGGGTGGTGCCGATCTGCCTGGCAATCAAGCCGCTGTCGCGCAGTTCACCGATTCGCAGGGTCACGTCCAGGCCTTCGCTGACCATGTCCTGCAGGTGATCGTTGAGTTGTAGGTCTACTTGTACGCCAGGGTATTTCTGCAGGAAATCGCTCAAGCGTGAAGCAATCTGCAGTCGCCCGAAACTCACCGATGAGCCCACGCGCAGGGGGCCGGCGATGGCCTCTTTGCCGGTCTGGAAGCTGTGTTCGGCAGCGTCCACGGCGGCGAGGATTTCGCGACAGTGGCTGTAGTACCGCTGACCTTCGTCGGTCAGGGACAGTTGGCGTGTACTGCGGGCAATCAGCTTGCCACCCAGTTCGGTTTCCAGGGCGCGCAGGACTTTGCTGATAGTGGGTTGGGTGGTTTGCATTTCTCGTGCGACGGCGGAGAAGGTGCCGCGTTCGATCACTCGAACGAAAATCGCCATTGCGTTGAGTTTGTCCACGGGTTTTCCCATTCATTCTTATCGAGCATACGCACTATAGTCGTTTGGTGTCTTATCGGCATGAGTCGGCTGACGGATCATTGACTTCATTCTTCGACGACGCGAGATCGCCAACATGACTGATATGCACGCTTTGATTGTGGACGCCGTGGATGCGCCGTTCCGGCTGACGACAATTGCCAAACCGTCAGCAGGCGTTGGCCAAGTGTTGGTCAGAATCTGCGCCAGTGGCCTTAATCCATTGGACGGGAAAGTCCGCGCCGGCCAGGCTGCCCACGCCCGGCAGCCATTACCGGCGGTGCTCGGCATGGACCTGGCAGGCACCGTGGAAGCCGTCGGCCCAGAGGTCAGTGATTGGCACGTAGGCGATAAAGTCTATGGGGTGGCGACTGGAATCGGTGGCGCACAGGGCTCGTTGGCCGAATACGCGGCCGTCGATGCCCGTTTGCTGGCGAAGAAACCCGAGGCCTTGAGCATGCGTGAAGCGGCGGTGTTGCCGCTGGTGCTGATCACCGCGTGGGAAGGTCTGGTGGACCGGGCACGTGTAGGTTCCGGGCACAAAGTGCTGATCCAAGGCGGCGCGGGCGGTGTAGGGCATGTCGCAGTACAATTGGCGCTTGCCCACGGAGCGCAGGTGTATGCCACGGGATCCGCCAAGCATCGCTCATTAATCGAGGGGCTGGGTGCGACGTTTATCGACTATCAGCAGCAGACGGTCGAAGAGTACGTCGCGCAGCATACCGCGGGCGAAGGCTTCGACATTGTGTATGACACCGTCGGCGGCGAAACACTGGATGCATCCTTTCGAGCCGCCAAGACCTATCACGGTCATGTCGTGAGTTGCCTGGGCTGGGGGCAACACAGCCTGGCACCGTTGTCGTTTCGTGGGGCGAGCTATTCGGGCGTGTTTACCCTATTACCGTTGCTGACCGGCAAGGGGCGCGAGCATCACGGGCAGATTCTTGCCGAGGCGGCGCGGTTGATCGATGCCGGCAAACTCAAGCCTATCCTGGATGGGCGTGCATTCGATTTGCACAGTGCGAACGCCGCCTACGATCTGCTCGCAAGCGGCGCGCAAGGGCGCTTGGCGATCGAGATCTAACTCAGGGCTTCGCGCACAAAATCCAGACGATCCTGGCCGAAGAACAGCTGGTTGCCTACAAATAGGCTGGGCGCACCGAACACGCCACGTTGAACGGCCTGTTCGGTGTTGTCCTTGAGGGCGGTTTTTACCGTCTCGTCATTGGCCAAGGCCAGAACCTCTTCGGGATTAAAACCCTGTTCGGTCAGCACGGCAGCAACAACGGCAGGGTCTCCCAAGTGACGACCATCCACCCAGAGGGCGCGGAACAGGCAATCCACAAAGTCATCGAAGCGCTCGGGGTGGCGCAATTGAATGCCGGTGACCGCTCGCATCAACAGCAGGGTGTTGATGGGAAAGTGCGGGTTGAACTTGAGCGGTACGTTGTAGCGGCGGGCATAGCGCGCCAGGTCATCAAACATGTAGCGACCTTTGGCGGGCACGGTGATGGGAGAGGCGTTGCCCGTGGCCTTGAACACGCCGCCCAATAACATGGGTTTATAAATCAGCTGCGTACCGGTTGAAGCGCATAGTGCGGGGAGCTGGGTGTAGGCCAGGTAGGTAGCGGGGCTGCCGAGGTCAAAGAAGAATTCCAGGGTTTTACGCATGGTCGATGCTCGCTGCTTATTATTGTGGGGGCGTGCTTACCAGGGTTCACTCCAGGGGCGCAGGTCGAGTTCAAACGTCCAGGCGTCGCGTGGCTGGCTGTGCAGGTACCAATAGTTATCGGCGATATGCTCGGGGTTGAGGATGCCGTCCTGGTCCTTGAGCGCGTATTTCTGCGGGAAATTGTCGCGAATGAAGTCGGTGTCGATGGCGCCGTCGACCACCACATGGGCGACGTGGATGTTTCTGGGCCCGAGTTCCCTGGCCATGCTTTGCGCGAGCGCCCGGATACCGTGTTTGGCGCCGGCGAAGGCGGCAAACCCTGCCGCGCCGCGCAATCCTGCGGTGGCACCCGTGAACAAAATGGTGCCTCGATTGCGCGTGACCATGCGTTTGGCCACTTCGCGGGCATTCAGGAAGCCGGAGAAGCAAGCCATCTCCCAGATCTTGAAATATTTGCGCGCGGTTTCTTCCAGGATGCTGCACGGCACGTTGGCGCCGATGTTGAACACGAAAGCTTCAATCGGACCTAGCTCGGTTTCGATCTGTTCGATCAGCGCGATGACGTCTTCTTCTTTACGTGCATCGCAGGCAAAGCCATGAGCTTCACCGCCTGTCGCGTGGATGCTGTCTACCAGCGGCTGCAATTTATCGGCGCTGCGGCGGGTGACACACGCCACGTAGCCTTCGCGGGCAAAGCGTTTGGCAATGGCGCCACCCGTTGCGTCTCCGGCGCCCACTACCAATACGATTTTCTTGTTGTGCGTCATGGGAACTCCCTTGGCTCGATGGTCGAGCAGGAGTGTAGACGCAGCGCCGCGAAGGGCTGGATGTGTAGCTGGAATTTAATAGAGCAGTCAGGGGGTGACTGCTCAATCGATTACTTGCAGATGACGATCATACTGCGGCTGGTGTAGCCGGCAGGGTTGAGGCCGAAGGGGTAGTCCCCTGGTTCCTCGGAGTTGTCACCGGACTTTGCGATAACCCGATAGCCCTTGGCGCCGCAAGAGTTGGTTGCACTGGTGTAGCACTGGTCCCAGGAAGAAGACAGGCCGGAACAGTTGATATGCAGCCCTTTTTTGCCACGTTTTACTTCTGTCTTGGTGGTCGCGGCACAACCGGCAATCGCCATGACCATTAACAGTATCAAAATTCGCTTCATTCCTATCCTTAATAGCCGCCTCGCAATGCTAGAGGCTGGCTCTACTCGCTCTCGGGTGTAGCGTTCGCGCTGTCCTTGTCGAAATTCTCCATGAATGACATTCGTTTACGGCTTAAACATGGCCTAAATGAGCGCCAAATGCCAGAGCTACATTCAAACAGCCTTCAATCCGCTGGAACCAGCGGCTTTGACTCGCTGCGCATCGTCACGGTAGCGCCTACGGAGGCCAGGATGATGCACATGATTGCCAGCCATTGTGCAAGTGACAGGTGTTCGTGCAGGAACAGCAGGCCGGAGAGGGCACCAAACGCCGGTTCGATGCTCATGAGCGTGCCGAAGGTGCGGGCAGGGAGGCGCGTCAGTGCGACCATTTCCAGGGTGTAGGGCAGGGCGGTGGACAGAATGGCGACACCGATGGCGACCGGGATCAGGGCGGGCGTCAGCAAGGCGCTGCCTGCGTGGACGATGCCGATAGGGGCAACAAACAAGGCAGCGATCATTACGCCGAGGGCGGCGGTCTGTACCCCGTTGTCATTACCGGCTTTCTGACCATACAGAATGTAGAGCGCCCAGCAGACACCGGCGCCCAGAGCGTAGCCCGCTCCCAGCAGGTCGATGCCGCTGCTCGCTTCACCCATGGGGATTAGCAAGAGCAGGCCGATGATCGCCAGGGCAATCCAGAGGAAGTCGACGGCGCGCCGAGAGGTATAGATCGCGACGGCAAGCGGCCCGGTGAATTCCAGGGCGACCGCAATCCCAAGAGGTACGCTGCGCAAGGACATATAGAAGAGGAAGTTCATGCCGCCCAATGCCATTCCGTAGACGATCACCGTCCGCAGGGACTTTGCCGTCAACTTGGCGCGCCATGGGCGTAATAGAAGCAGCATGATCACGCTAGCAAAAATCAGGCGTAGGGCCGTGGTGCCTTGTGCGCCGACGATAGGGAACATGCTCTTGGCCAGTGAGGCACCGGACTGGATGGAGGCCATGGCGATCAGCAGCAGGCCGACAGGGAACAATGTCGAGGCCAGGCTGCGGGGGGAGGTGGTCATTTGGGAGTGTTCGTCCGAAGTCATATTAAGAGAAACGTCGGCGCTATGATGCTTAACTGTTTGAGATTGGGCAATATATTGCTCAATTATCCTTATCGAGAGGCTAAAAAAGGCGATTTAGCGGTTTTCAGCCCCGTTGATAGAAAAAACAAATTAAGGGTTGACGGCAGATTCCAGGTGTCTATAATTCGCCCCACTTCCGGCGCAGTAGAAACGGAAAACTCCTTGGTAACCAATGAGTTATGTAAGTTTCGG
>NZ_JACAQP010000136.1:0-338 GCF_013387025.1 Pseudomonas reactans
GTGATTAGTAGGAACTTGTTTCTTGTTTTTGAAAATTTCATTTGGTTAGTTTTGTTTTTGATTTTTGTGGGCATGTTGCACTAGTGCATGCGTACTCGCAGGGGTGAGCAATTATCCCCATTGCAGTTTGATCCTGAGATTGAGCGTACTGCGCGCAAAATCCGTGCCCGTAGGCGTTTAAACATCATGAATTTCAGTCAAGTTAGCAGTAGTCCAATAAGTGTTGCCCAGGAACCATCAGGTGAGGCAACGGGGAGGTTTTCTATCCCCCCACTGTCAGAATTTCAGTTCGGAAGCACGAGTGCTTCTGGTGGTGCAGTTTCAGCCCCTGCACCCAT
>NZ_JACAQP010000137.1:0-584 GCF_013387025.1 Pseudomonas reactans
TTACAAAATGAATATTAAGAAGGAAATAACTAATTATTATTACAAACCATTTGAATAAATGAATAGATTACAACCATATCGAACACAAACACAAAACATGCATCATATGGTCCTTGGCTTGTTTATGCACCATTTTATCACATAAAATCATAAGAAAATCAACACTTTGTTTTTCTAAGGCAACAATCTATGTAACCAAATGCATGCAAACATAAAATATAGTTGGTTACATAAAATCATAGATTATATACTTGCATGTTGCCAAAGAAGCCATGCATGAAACTTTCATTCAAGAAGATGAACATTCATGGCTTCCAAAAACCAAGTTTATCCAAATAAACTTATTATCTAAACATGCAATATAGCCATGGCTCTGATACCAATTGTTGGAAATCAATGTTCATGTAGTTAGTTTCAAAAACAAGAGTTTGCAACGGAAGCATAAAATCATGAACACAAATTCCATTTTCAAGAGGATCATGCTACATGCATGTAGAGATAAGATGAAGAACAAACATAGATTAAGTTCAAGATCATAACCTTTGTTCTTGGGTTTGGTTTGGATGATTTTGATAGCTAGGAAT
>NZ_JACAQP010000138.1:0-358 GCF_013387025.1 Pseudomonas reactans
ATGATGGTAATCTTTCCAAATGGTCATTTTTGTTTAAAATGTCAATTTCCTTGTAAAAATATCATTTCCCATGATAATGTAGTAATGTTTAATAATTATATAATTTTATATAATTATTTTTGTCATGTTCAAACGTCATAATAACCTTGTGTTCATAAACTATTCCAATAATAGTCTATTTTTAGTATTCCGTCGTAATAATCATATTTTTACGAATAATAACGAAATAACTTATTCAAATGATTATAAATATCATCTTTTAAGATATTTCCCACAAAAATGGTGTAATAACTTGGTTATAACCATTTTTGCTAGAAAATAATATTTCCCAGTTACAAAAACGTAGTTTTTATTAGTT
>NZ_JACAQP010000139.1:0-370 GCF_013387025.1 Pseudomonas reactans
GGTGGTGATGACGGCGCTCCAGCAGGCTTTCGCCCAGTTGTTCCTCAAGCTGACGGACCTGGCGGCTGACAGCGCTCTGGGTCACGTTCAGCAGCTCGGCGGCACGGGTAAAACTGCCGGTGCTACCAGCGACTTCGAAAGCTTTGAGCGCATTGAGCGCGGGCATTTTGCGTTTCAAGAAAAGACACTCACCAAGGGCCGGACAGTGCCAAGCATCGCATGGTGCCGGGGGTGGGTAACATTCCTTTTTGTCTATCGTCCTACAAAATAACCCTGCCGGCGACGACGCCCCCCCCCCTGTAGGAGCGAGCTTGCTCGCGATGGTCGTCAACGATACCGCTGAGGGCCTGGTGTACCGTGGAGCTCTCAG
>NZ_JACAQP010000140.1:0-240 GCF_013387025.1 Pseudomonas reactans
ATTCTTTTAGTTGCGTTAATCGGCGCAATTGCTGTAGCTCGTCAATAATAACTCTTTAGAACTGGGAAAAACCTTGTTATGAGCTATCACATGCATTTCCTTTTTTCTATTTGACTTTGTATATAAAATAGAAATTATTTAATTTATTAGTATTAGTTTGATCTATTCCCAATATATTCCTTTATTCCATTACTCGTTATATTCTAGTCAATCCAATTGGTTAAATTGTTGTTCATATTG
>NZ_JACAQP010000018.1:0-192716 GCF_013387025.1 Pseudomonas reactans
GGTGGAGCCGGAGGTGTAGATCACGTAGGCCAGGTTATCGCCGTCTAGCTTCACGTCCGGTGCAGTGTCGCGGTAATCGGCCCAGTCTTCGGTGCGATCAATCGCCAGGGTGTCCAAGCCCTCGGGAATCGGCAGTTGCTGCAACGCGCGGCTATGGGTCAGCAACAATTGCGCACGGCTGTCTTGCATCATGTACAGCAGGCGATCACGCGGGTATTCGATGTCCAGCGGCACATACACGCCACCGGCTTTCATCACCGCGAGGAACGCCACCAGGCTCTCGGCACTGCGTGGCATGGCGATCGCCACGCGCACTTCGGGGCCGACGCCACGGGCGATCAAGGCGTGGGCCAGGCGATTGGCCTGGCTGTCCAGCTCGCCATAGCTCAGGGTTTGCGCGTCGAATTTGACCGCGATCGCCTGGGGGTTTTCCCTGGCGCGATCGGCCACCAACTCATGCACAAGACGCTCGGCCGAGAAGCCAGCGTCAGTCTGGTTCCACAATCGCAGGATGTGCTGCCGCTCATCCTCGCCCAGCAGGTTCAATTGACTGATGGGCTGTTGTTGATCGGCAACCATCGCCTGCAGCAGGTTCTGCCAATGGCTGGCCATGCGCGCGATGGTCGCCGGGGCGAACAGGTCGGTGGCATAACTCAGCGATGCGCCGAGCTGGTTTCCGGATTCCTCAATGTCCAGGATCAGGTCGAAATGCGCGGCGGTTTCATCCCAGTTCACCGGGCTCATGTCCAGCTGCGCCAGGCGCTGCAACTGCTCGCCGGCCAGGCTGATATGGTGATTGAACGCGACCTGGAACAAGGGGCTCAAGCTCAGGCTACGCTCGGGCTGCAGGGCCTCGACCAATTGCTCGAACGGCAAATCCTGATGCGCCTGGGCTTCCAGCGCGCGCTGTTTGACCTGGGTCAGCAGTTGGCGAACAGTGGTCTGCCCGTCGACATCGGCCTTGAGCACCTGAGTATTGACGAAGAAACCAATCAGCCGCTCGGTTTCGACCCGGTTACGGTTGGCAATCGGCACACCGACACGAATGTCCTGCTGGCCGCTGTAGCGGTGCAACAGCGCCTGGTACGAAGCGAGCAGCACCATGAACAGTGTCACACCTTCGCGCTGGGCCAGGGCCTTGAGGCTGTCGACCAGCGTAGCCGGCAACGCAATATTCAGGCGTGCACCCCGATGGGTCGGCACCGCCGGACGCTGGTGATCGAACGGCAACTCCAGCACCGGCTGCTCACCGCCCAGCAGGTCACGCCAGTAATCGAGCTGGCGCGCTTTTTCCCCGGCTTCCATCCAGTCGCGCTGCCATTTTGCGTAGTCGGCATATTGGATCGGCATCGTCGGCAATTGCAGCGCCTGGCCTTGACTGTAGGCGGCGTAGAGCTGCACCAGCTCGTCGACCATCACTTGCATGGACCAACCGTCGGAGATGATGTGGTGCTGCACCAGGACCAGTACATGCTCTTCTGCTGCCAGGCGCAGAAGATTCACACGCATCAGCGGCCCCTGGCGCAGGTCGAAAGGTCGGGCTACCAGCGCTTCAACCCTGGCCTTGAGCTGGGCTTCATCGGTGGCTTGCGACACCAGCTCGATCCGTGCCAGCGGGCTGACCACTTGTACCGTACGATCGGCGTCTTGCTGAAAATGCGTGCGCAGGCTGTCATGGCGCGCCACCAGGGTATCGAAGGCACGTTGCAGGGCGGCCTGGTCCAGCGGGCCTTTCAAGCGCAGCGCACTGGGCACGTGATAGGCCGAACTGTGCGGGTCCAACTGCCAGAGAAACCATTGACGCTCCTGGGCGTAGGACAGCAGCAAGGGTTGAGCGCGGTCTACCGCTACCAGCGCCGGCGCCGAACCCTGAACGTCGCCCAGGCAGCTGACAAAGTCGCCAAGCACGGGCTGTTCAAACAACGTCTTGAGCGCGACTTCGATGCCCAGGCCGTGACGCACCCGAGACACCACCTGCGTGGCGAGCAGCGAATGACCGCCCATTTCGAAGAAGTGATCGTTGAGCCCTACCCGCTCGGCACCCAGCACCTGGGCCCAGATGGCAGCGATGCGTTGCTCCCGCTCAGTCACGGGCGCGACCCATTCGGCCAGCGATTGGCTGGCATCCGGCTTGGGCAGCGCGGCGCGGTCGACCTTGCCGTTGGGGCTCAGAGGCAGGCGCTCCAGCACCAGTAGATGCGCCGGCACCATGTAGTCCGGCAGCTCCTCGCGCAGCACGGCCTTGAGCTGGGTGCGCAGTTCGGTTTGCCGGGATTCGTCGAGCGCTTGAGTAGCCACGACGTAACCCACCAACTGGTTGTCCGCGGCGATGACCAACGCCTCGCGCACACTGGCCTGGGCCAGCAGGCGCGCTTCAATTTCGCTCAGTTCGATGCGGAAACCACGGACCTTGACCTGATGGTCGATACGCCCCACGTACTCGATCATTCCATCGGCGCGGTAACGTGCCAGGTCACCGGTGCGGTACAGGCGGCCAGCGCCGTCAGTGCAAAACGGATCAGGAATGAACCGGTGGGCCGTCAGGTCCGGGCGATTGAAGTAACCGCGCGCCAACAGCGGGCCGCCGATGACCAGTTCGCCCGCCACACCGACCGGCACCGGGTTGAGGTTGGCATCCAGCAGGTAGATGGCACGGCCATCCAGCACGCGGCCAATCGGCATCATCGACGGCAAGGCTTCACGGCCATCCACATAGGCAGCGCAGTCCAAGGCGGTAGCGGTCACCGTGGCTTCGGTGGGGCCATAGGTGTTGAGCAGGCGCACATGCTTCAGGCCCGCTGCCCGCCAGGCGTTCAGGCCTTCCGGCGGCATGGCTTCGCCGCCGATGTGCAGTTGGCGCAGACGTCCGTAGTCACGCGGGCCCCGGTCGGCAAAGTCGCGCACCAGCAGCAGCCAATAAGCGGTGGTTAGGTCGACCACGGAAATATCGTGTTCGATCAGTTGCTGATAGAAGGTGTCGCTGTCCCACAAGTCGCCGCCACGTACCACCACCGCCGCACCGCAGCACAGCGCCGGGTAGAGTTGCTCGACGAATCCGTCGAAATTGAACGTACCGAACTGCAGCACACGGTCATGGGCTTGCAACGCAAACAACTCGGTGAAGACTTCCACATGCCGAGCCAGGGCGCCCAGATCGATGCCCACGCCTTTTGGCCGGCCGGTAGAACCGGAGGTGAACATCACGTAGGCCAGGTTGGCCGGCTGCGTGCTGGACGACGGATTTTCGCTGCTGTAATCGACGAGCCAGTCGACCCCGGTTTCCACGCAAACGAGGGTCAGATCCTCGCTGAGCGGCAACTGCTCCACCAACGGCTGCTGGGTCAGCAGCCATTGCAGACCGCTGTCCTCGATCATGCACTGAAGGCGCTCGGCTGGGTATTTCGGGTCCAGCGGCACATAAGCGCCGCCGGCCTTGAGCACCGCCAGCAGGCCGACGATCATCTCTAGCGAACGATCCACCGCCACGCCCACCAGGCTGTCGGCGCTGACGCCCAATTCGATCAGGCGATGGGCCAGTCGGTTGGCGCGCACGTTGAGGTCGGTGTAGGTCATGTGCTGCTGATCCAGGATCAGCGCGGTGTTTTCCGGGTGCAATGCCGCTTGTTGTTCGAAGCGTTGCAATACGCTGGCCTTGGCGGGCTGAGCAACACCCCGCGGGTTCCAGTCTTGCAGCACGCGGGTGTATTCGTGTTCCAGCAACAACGGCACGGCGCCCAAGGCCTGTTCCGGCGCATTGGCAAATTGCTGCAGCAGGCCCTGCAAATAGGCGCCGATATGCTGCACCGCGTCGGCGGCAAACTCGGCTCGCAAGTATTCCAGGTGCAGGCTCAGGTGCTCGCCGCCCTGCACGGTGAGGGTCAATGGGTAATTGGTGCGCTCCTGATGGCTCACAGCACTGAAACGCAAGCCGCTCTCCCCCGACTGCTCCAGGCTCTTGGCCACCGGGAAGTTTTCGAACACGACGAGCGTGTCGAACAGCGCCTCACCGGCCGAGCCGGCCCAGCGCTGAATGTCGAACAGCGGCGTGTGTTCGTGGTCACGCATTTCCAGGTTCAATGCCTGAACGCTACGCACCCAATCGCTGACGCTTTGCTCCGGGCTGGCGGCAGCAATCAGCGGCAAGGTGTTGATGAACAGGCCGACCTGCTGCTCGACATTCGCCAGCTGCGCCGGGCGCCCGGATACCGTAACCCCACAGGCGACGCTGGACTGGCCGGTGTAGCGCTGCAACAGCAACAACCACGCCGATTGCACCAGGGTGTTGAGGGTCACTTGATGGGCACGGGCGAAAGCGGTCAGGCGCCGAGTCTGAATGGCATCCAACTCACACAGCAGTTCGCCGTATTCGGCACCCGTGTGCGCTGCGCTTTTGGCCACTGCACGCGCCAGGTGCGTCGGTTCTTCCAGCTGCGCCAGGCGCTGGCGCCAGAACGCTTCGCCCACCGCAGGGTCCTGCTGTTGCAGCCAAGCAATATGCTGGGAAAACGCCGCGCCTACCGGCGGCAGCGCGTGGCCCTTGCAGGCTTGCAGCACTTCATTGAGGACCAGGGCATTACTCCAGCCATCCATCAGGATGTGGTGGCTGGTGTAGATCAAGTGCCAGTGGTCTTCGCTCGTGCGGACCAGCGCCACCCGCAGCAACGGCGGGCTCGCCAGCTCGAAGCCCTGGCGATGGTGCTCGGCGGCCAGGCTGTCGAGGGCCGCCGGCAGATTCGGACGGTCGCGCCAGTCGTATTCGATGAAGGGCAAGCTGACTTGGCGATGCACCACTTGCAGGGCCTGGCCCTGGTCGTCTTGCCAGACAAAGCCGGTGCGCAACATGTCATGCCGTGCCAGCACGTGCTCCCAGGCGCCTTGAAATGCTGCCACGTCCAGCCCCTGCACGTCGGCGCGCAATTGGCTGACATAGACGTCATCCTCACCCTGCTGGTAGAGGCTGTGGAACAACATGCCCTGCTGCATGGGCGACAGTGGATACAGGTCCTGCACGCTCCGTGCAGGCAGCGCCAGGTCGTCCAACTGGGCTTGGGTCAGGTGCGCCAGGGATACGTCGGCCGGTGTCAGGCCGCCGTGCTGCGGATCGACGCAATGCGCGATCAACGCCAGCAGTTCCTGCTGGTAATCGTCCGCCAGGCGCTGGATGGTCGTCTCGTCGAACATCTCGCGACTGAACCCCCATTGCAGGGCCAATTCGCCGCCATACACCTGCCCTTCAACCGTCAGCCAATTGGCCAGCGGCGCCTCCGGGTCCTGGGCCTGGCCGCTGCCCTGGGTCGCCGGAACGAACAGCGCCGACTCGTTGAACTGGCGGTCGAACTGGCCCAGGTAGTTGAACGTGATGCGCGGCGTAGCCAGGTTTGACAGGGCTTCGCGGGCCTCAGGCGCCCCGAGATAGCGCAGCAGGCCGTAGCCGATGCCCTTGTGCGGCACGGCGCGCAGTTGTTCCTTCACCGACTTGATTGCAGCCGACAGCTCGCCATCGGCTTGCAGGCGTACCGGGAACAGGCTGGTGAACCAGCCGACGGTGCGACTCAGGTCAACCGTGTCGAACAGGTCTTCGCGGCCATGGCCTTCCAATTGGATCAGCGCGCCGGGCTGTTGGCTCCAGCGGCTGATGACACGCGCCAGTGCAGTCAGCAGCAGGTCGTTGACCTGGGTGCGATAGGCCGCTGGCGCGTCTTGCAGCAGTTGACGGGTATGTTCGGCACTCAAGCGGATTTCGACTTTGCTGCCCAGGCGGTTTTGCAGACCGCCCTGGGGGTTATCGCACGGCAGATCGGCGCTCGCAGTCTGGGCCTGCCAGTACGGCAGTTGCTCGTCCAGCGTCAATGCGTGGGCCTGCAACTGCTGCGCCCACCGCTGGTAGGCGCTGGTCTTGGCCGGCAACGCGACGTTGCGGTAAGCCTGTTGCAGGTCTTCGAGCAGGATGCGCCAGGATACGCCATCCACCGCCAAGTGATGCACCACCAGCAGCAAACGTTGGGAGCCGTCGGCCATTGCGATCAGGGCCGCACGCAACAACGGACCTTGTTCAAGATTGAGGCTACGCTGGGCTTCGTCGCAGAGTGCGGCCAACTCAGCGTCGTCAGCGACCTGGGTTTGCCACAACCCGGGCGTTGTCACCGGTTCGGCATGGGCTTGCTGCCAACCGCCAGCTTGTTGCACAAAGCGCAGACGCAGGGCGTCGTGGTGGTTGATCAGTTGAGTCAAAGCGGCTTCAAGGCGCGCAGATTCCAGGGGTTCCCGTGGCGTCAGCAGCAACGACTGGTTCCAATGCTGGCGTACCGGAATCGCCTGCTCGAAAAAGCTGCGTTGCACGGGCGTGAGGATCACCTCGCCGGTGACCGGCCCCTGGTCGATGATCGTCGCCTGCTCAAAGGTTGCCACCCGCGCCAGGCTGCGCATGCTCTGGTACTGGAACAGGTCTCGTGGACTCAGGCGAATACCCGCCTGCCGCGCACGGCTGACCACCTGGATGGAGATGATCGAATCACCGCCCAGCTCGAAAAAGTTGTCTTCCAGGCCGATCTGCGCCACACCCAGTACATCGCTCCAGATCGCTGCCAAGGCTTTCTGCAGGTCGTTTTCCGGTGCGACATAGGCCTGCTGTGGCGCGGCGTCCGGCACTGGCAAGGCCTTGCGGTCGAGCTTGCCGTTGGCGGTTACCGGCAGCTTGGCCAGGTACACCAGATGGGTCGGCACCATGTATTCCGGCAGGCTGCTGAGCAGCCAGGCCTTGAGATCGACCGGTGCCTGGTCTTCCAGCACCAGGTAGGCCACCAGTTGCTTGCCGCCTTGCACCAACACCACGGCTTCGCGCACCGAGAGGTGTTGCATCAGGCGCGTCTCGATTTCGCCCAGCTCGATGCGCAGGCCGCGCAGCTTGACCTGATGATCGAGGCGGCCGAGGTATTCAATCACCCCGTCGGTCCGCTGGCGCACGCGGTCGCCCGTGCGGTACAGACGCGTGCCGTCACCGAAAGGACTGGGCACAAAACGTTCGGCAGTAAGTGCCGGACGTCGATGATAACTACGAGCCAGGCCAGTGCCGCCCAGGTACAGCTCGCCGCTGACGCCAGCGGGAACCGGATTGAGCTGGGCATCGAGCACGTAGGTGCCGAGGTTGGCGATAGGCCGGCCAATGGGCACGTTGTCGGCGCCTTCATCGACACAGGTCCAGTGGGTCACGTCGATGGCTGCTTCGGTCGGCCCGTACAAATTGAACAAGCCCGCCTGAGGCAACTTGGCAAATACCTGCAATTGCGCATCCACCGGCAAGGCTTCGCCACTGCACACGATGCGCTTGAGGCGGGTGCACGCTTGCACTCCCGGCTCATGGATAAACGCCTGGAGCATCGAGGGCACGAAGTGCAGCGTGGTGATGCCATGCTGCCCAATCGTCTCGATCAGGCGTGCCGGCTCGCGATGCTCGCCAGGCGCCGCGACCACCAGACGTGCGCCGGTCATCAACGGCCAGAAGAACTCCCACACCGAGACGTCGAAGCTGAACGGGGTTTTCTGCAGGACCGCATCGCTTGCGTCCAGACCATAAGCCTGCTGCATCCAACACAGGCGGTTGACCAGCGCGCGATGGCTGTTGCCGGCGCCCTTGGGCTTGCCGGTGGAGCCCGAGGTGTAGATCACGTAGGCCAGGTTCAGCGCGTGAAGGGTGACGTTTGCCGAGTCGGTGCTGTAGCCATCGAGCCAGTTGGCGGGCTGGTCCAGGGCAATCACCGGAATGCCCTCGACAGGCAGGTTTGGCAACAGGCTGCGCTGGCTGAGCAACAACTGAATGCCGCTGTCCTCGATCATGTAGGCCAGGCGTTCCTGAGGATATTCAGGATCCAACGGGACGTAGGCGCCACCCGCCTTGAGAATAGCCAGCAGGCCGACCACCATTTCAATCGAGCGCTCAACGCAGATGCCTACCAGCACGTCCGGACCTACGCCCTTCTCGCGCAACACATGGGCCAACTGGTTGGCACGCGCATCCAACTGTGCATAGGTCAGCGTTGTGGCACCGAACACCAGCGCGAGCGCGTCGGGCGTGGCCTGCACCTGGTCTTCAATCAAGTGATGGATGCCGCGCTCGGTCGGGTAAACCTCGGCGGTCTGGTTCCAGGTGTGGACCAGCACTTGCTGCTCATCCGCATCCAGCATCGGCAACTCACCGATGCGCTGCGTAGCGTCGGCCACCATGGCCTGCAACAGGCGCATCCAATGCCCGGCCATGCGCTCGATGGACGCCGCGTCGAACAGGTCATTGGCGTAGGTCAGCGCGGCGTGCAGGGTGCCGGATTTTTCATAGGTATCGAGGGTCAGGTCAAACTGAGTGGTGCGGCCTTGCCACTCCACCAACGCCAGCTCCAGGCCGGAGGCGGTGCTGACGCTCGCAATGTCGGCCACCACCGGCTGGTGGTTGTACATGACCTGGAACAACGGCGTATGGCTGAGGCTGCGCTCGACCTTGAGGGCTTCCACCAGGCGCTCGAACGGCAATTCCTGATGGGCCTGGGCGCCCAGTGCGTGCTCCTTGATGCTTTGCAGTAACTCGGTGATGAGGGTTTGCCCGGTCAGCTCGGTGCGCAGCACTTGGGTATTGACGAAAAAGCCGATCAGCCCTTCGACTTCAGTACGGTTACGGTTGGCGATTGGTACGCCGACGCGGATGTCGCCTTGCCCGGTATAGCGATACAGCAGCACATTGAACGCGCCGAGCAACAGCATGAACAGGGTCACGTTGTGCTTTTGCGCAACGCTGCGCAGTTGTGCAGCCAGCGCGGGTTCGATCGCGAAGTTATGGCGCGTGCCCTGGTAGCTCGGCATGGCCGGGCGTGGGCGATCCGTGGGTAGTTCCAGTCCCGGGTGCTCATCGCCCAGGCGCGCCTGCCAATACTCCAATTGTCGAGCCTGCTCACCCGCTTCCAACCAGCGACGCTGCCACAGGGCGTAGTCGCTGTACTGGATCGGCAACGCAGGCAGTTGCGGTGTTTCATGGCGCTCATGGGCGTCGTAGCAGCGGATGAACTCGTCGATCAGCACGTTCATCGACCAGCCATCGGAGACGATGTGGTGCAGGGTCAGCAGCAACACATGCTCCCGTGTGTCGAGCTTAAGCAATTGCACGCGCAGCAACGGGCCGTTTTCCAGGTCGAACGGAAGCAGCGATTGACGGATCGCGGCGTCGTTGACGGCCTGTTCGCGTTCGGCGATGGCGAGGTGGCTGAAATCGACTTGCTCCACGGCCAATGACGTCGCCGCCGGCACTTGCAACAGGCGCTCGTCAGCCTGGCGCTGGAACACCGTGCGCAGGGTTTCATGCCGCGCGACCAGGCTCGCAAATGCTTGCTCCATCGCTTCCAGGTCCAACGCGCCTTTTAGGCGTACAGCGCCGGGCAAGTTGTAGGCGCCACTGGCCGGGTCCAATTGCCAGAGAAACCACATTCGCTGCTGCGCGTAGGACAGCGCCTGGCGATCCTCCGTCTCCACCCCTGCCGGAATCGGAAACCGGGAAAAATCCACCCCTTCTTTCTGCAAGGCCTGCAGGAACAATTGGCGCTTTTCCAGGGGCAACCCGATAAACCGGCGAGCAAGTTTCAAGGAGTCTTCAGCATTCATTTCTTGGAGTCCGGAGCAATAGGCGGGAAGCACAAAGGCACGTCGTCCCTATAAAACGAACCGGACAGGGAAAAATTAGCGGGGAGTGGAAGGCGTGGAGCGAAGTGTCATCAAGGGTTACATCAATCTCAGCAGAGACACCCAAACCCGAGCTAGCATTGACGAACACCTCTTTTTGCAACTACATTTAGTTACACGCAGGGAACGCCGTGTCCAAAAATGAAAAGCTGCTCGCCAAACTGCTCAATGAGCACATGGCATTTACCTGGCCTGAGCTCGTAACGCTGCTGCGTCGACTGGGCTACACACAGATTGAAGGGGCTGGAAGCCGGGTCAAATTCGACATCGGCGACCCCAGTGCAATGATCACCTTGCACAAGCCTCACCCTGGCAACGAACTGAAACACTACATTCGGCGCCAGATCATCGAACAGTTGAAATCAGGAGAACTGATTCAGTGAACAACCAACTGAAACACAAAGGCTACATCGGCTCCATCGAAGCCAGCGTCGAAGACAACTGCCTGTTCGGCAAGATCCTGTTCATCAAGGCGTTGGTGAGCTATGAAGGGAAAACCGTCGCTGAACTGGACGCTGCATTTCGGGAGGCGGTGGATGACTACCTCGCCACTTGCCAGACCCTCGGGCAGGTCCCGGAGAAGCCCTGCAAGGGCTCCTTCAATGTCCGGGTCGGCCATGACTTGCACTTGGCGGCAGCCCTGGCGGCGACCCGCAAAAAAGTGACCCTCAATGACCTGACACGCCAGGCCTTGAATGAGTTTTTACAGCATCATGGCAATGATGCATGCCCTGCGGCTGGCTGATTAGCCCAACCGCCGATAACCCAATACTGCCGCCCCCAGCACCACCGCCCCCGCCGCCAACGCCACGTAGAACCCGCTGGTGGCGCCAAAGTGGTCGATCATCCAGCCGGAACTGGCAGCGCCAATGGCCACGCCGATGCTGAGGCCGGTGATCAGCCAGGTCATGCCTTCGGTCAAGCGGCTGGCGGGTACGACCTGCTCCACCAAGGCCATGGACACGATCAACGTGGGGGCGAAGAACAACCCAGAGATAAAGATCGCCACGGCGAGCCCGGGAATGTTGGTCACCAGCAGCAACGGTAAGGTGGTCAGCGCCGTAGCCATGCCACAGAACAGGAACTGCCGGGGCAATGATGCCTTGAGTTTCAGGGTGCCGAACGCCAGCCCTGCCAGGCACGAGCCAATGGCGTACACCGACAACACGATGCTCGCCGCCGCCGGCTGCCCCTGATGCTGGGCAAAGGCAACACTGACCACGTCCACCACGCCGACAATGACGCCCATGGCCAGCAACAGGATCATCAGGACCAGCACCGAGGGTGAAGCAATCAGCCAGCGGCCGTGGTGGTCCTGGTGCGCATGCACAGGCGGTTCGGTCTCACGCTGCAATACAAAGGTGGTGACCCCCACCGCCAGCAACAACGCTGCGACCAGAGGCCCCGCTTCCGGAAACAGCACGACGCTCAACCCGACCGAAATTGGCGGGCCGATGATAAAGCACACCTCGTCCAGTACCGACTCCAGGGCAAACGCGGTTTGCAGCTTGGGCTGGCCCCGATACAGCTCGGTCCAGCGCGCCCGCACCATGGCCGACATGTTAGGCATGCAACCCGCCAACGCGGCGAACAGGAACAGCAGCCAGCTCGGTGCTTGCAGACGGGTACAGAGCAACAACATCAATAAAGCGCCGCCGCCGATCAATGCAGCAATCGGCAGCACTCGGCCTTGACTGTACTGGTCCACCAGCCGCGACACCTGCGGCGCACAAAACGCCGTCGCCAAGGCGAACACCGCCGCGACCGAGCCTGCCAGGCCATAGCCGCCATGCACCTGCGAGAGCATGGTGATCAAGCCGATCCCCGTCATCGATACCGGCATGCGCGCAAGCATCCCCGCCAACACAAAAGCCCGGGCGCCAGGGACCTGGAACAACTCGGCGTAAGGGTTTGCCATCCTGCTCGACCTCTTCATGAATGCCCTGGAACTTGCTATCCGCAAGAATCGAGGCAAAATACATACGGTGCGTATGTGACAAATCATGCTTAACATACGCAGCGTATGTCAATCTTTCCTTAGCCGATTGTGAGCCCAACCATGAGCCGAGCCCGTGCCGAAATGATCGAAGACACCCGCGCCCGGCTGATCGCCAGCGCGCGTCAGGCTTTTGCTACGCAAGGTTACGCGAATACATCGATGGACGACTTCACCGCCCGTGCCGGCCTGACCCGTGGGGCGCTTTACCATCACTTTGGCGACAAGAAAGGCCTGCTGGCCGCCGTGGTTGCCCAACTCGACAGCGAGATGGACGCGCGTTTGCAGCGCATTTCAGACGAAGCTGCAGACCCCTGGAGCGGCTTTTGCGAACGTTGTCGTGCCTACTTGCGCATGGCACAGGATGACGAAATCCAGCGCATTGTGCTGCAGGATGCGCCGGCCGTCTTGGGCGACACCGGCGCCCAGCAACACTGCGTCGAGTCATTGCGCCAATTGTTGGAGGCGCTGATGCAGGCCAAGGCTATCCCCCACGTCCCGAGCCTTGCGCTGGCACAACTGATCAACGGCAGCCTGGTCAACACTGCCCTGTGGATCGCCCGGGACGAACACCCGGACGCACGGCTCGAACAGGGCCTGCAAGGTCTTGAACTGCTGCTGCGCGGCCTGAGCCTCACACCAACCGCTTGATCTGCTTGTGTCGCCACACCAATCGGTAATACGCGGCCTGCAGGGCCAGCATTGCCAGGTAGGTCACGGGGAACGCCATCCACACGCCTTCCAGGCCAAAATGCGCGTTGAACAGGTACGCCATCGGCAGTTCGACGCAGAGCACGCAGAAAATCGAGATCACCACTGGCATCAGCACTACGCCGCTGGCCCGCATGATCCCGCCCACCACCGCCTGGAAGCCAAACACCAGGATGCTCCACAGCATGATGTGCAGCAGATGCTCCGCGTTGACCCGTGCCGCATCGTCGGTAATGAACAGCCCGAGCAACCAGTGGGACAACACATAACCCAATACAATCAGGCCTCCGGTGAGACACAGGTTGATCAACAACCCCGTGCGCAGAATCGGCCCGATACGCTCCAACCGCCCGGCACCAATCGCCTGGGCACCCAGGATCGAGGCGGTGATGGCAATCGACAAGGCCGGGAACTGCACGTAGTTAACGATTTGTGTCACCGCGCCATACGCCGCCGTGGCCTGGGAGCCGTGGCCGTTGACCAGGGCAAGGATGACCAATTCCGACAGCGACAGCACCACCATCTGTAGGCCGGTCGGCAAGCCGATGCGCAAGACCTTGCCGAGAATCACGCGGTCCAGGCGCAAGGCCGTAAGCAACTCACGATCCGGCGCCATCACATGGTGCTTGTGGCGCAGGCGCAAGATCAAAAACAGCATGGCCAAGGCATTACCTACCAGCCCGGCATACACCGCGCTCTGGATGCCCATGGGCGGCAGGCCGATCCAGCCGCCAATCAGTGCAGGGGTCAGCAACAGGCCGACCAGGGTCGACACCATCAACGCCAGCAACGGCGAGATCGTGTCGCTGACGCCGCGCAGCAACTGGGTGTAAAGGATGAACACCAGCAACAACGGCATGATCAGCATCATCTTCTGCGCATAGCCGACGGCATCGTCCAGCACATCAACCGGCGTGCCTAATGCCTGCAACGCCGGACGTGCAAACAGACTGCCCAGCACCGCTGCGATCACACCCACCAGCGCGCCCAGCGTCAAGGTTGCTCCGGTAATCACCTTGACCATCCCCGTTTCCTGCGCCCCCCAGGCTTGGCCGATCAACACTGAGGCACCCGCCCCCAGGCCGATCACCAAGGCAATGAAGAAAAACACGATGGGGAACATGCCCGACACCGCCGCCAACGCTTGGGTGCCGAGCATTTGCCCGACATAGATGCCGTTGAGGGTGCCGGAAAAACTTTGCAGGAAGTTAGACAGCACCATCGGTGCCAGAAAGATCAGGTAGATCTGCCACAACGGCCGTTGTTGAGTGACGTCCATGAAGGTAGGGATCCAGGAAGGGTGATCAGACAGGGAACGCGTTGCGCGACAACCAGGCCAGGTACGTTTGCACGTCCAGCGGCCAGTGCGCGATCTTGCGGGAGAAGTCCACCGCATCAAAGGCAAACAACGCCCGTGAAGCCTCTTCGAAACCGGGCAGGTCACCGCCGATAGCGCTCATGAAGCGATACCCGGCTTCCTTGGCCTGGCGTATCTGATCACGGGAAGCATGAGCCGCGCGAGCCTCATCCACCAGCCGGCGCAACGCCGCCGAGGCACCGCCGCGTTGCTGGCCCAGCCATTCCCAGTGGCGCGGTAATAACGTGACCTCCCGTGCGACCACCCCCAGTTTCGGACGCCCGACCGAGGGCGTAGCGGGAGGCTCGTCCGTGACTTCGGCCTGGACCGGTTGTTCAGGCGCATAGCCTGCGGGCCAGGGGAAGTCGACTTGGAGCCCGGTGGCGTCATCGAATACCAGAAAGCTGCCCGCTGGATGATCAAGACTGGCGAGCGCATCGGCGACATCAGCGTAGGAACCCGCTGCCACACGCTGGTGGCCAACAAAGGCCGTACACATAGGAAGGTTTTGCGTAGGCATAGTTATTACCCGGATATTAATCATTTTACCCGGATCATATTAGCCAAAGTTTTATGACATGCAAGGCGATATTGTGGTGAAACTTCCAACTGCCTGCCGCTGAGCGGCAAAAATACATCGGATGACGTGTCAATCCAGGTTTTATTCCATCAATTCGCTCGATGGCAGGGTCAGCAATTTCTGATTGGACGCGTGACAGGCGGGTCGATAGATTCCCCCGCGAAGATAGCTATTAGCCATCACCTCTCAACTCCCTGAATATCGAGCTTTCCATGAAAAAACCTGTCTCGTTGGCGATGCGTATCGGACTGGGCTTTGCGTCCACCCTGTCGTTGCTGGTGCTGATCACCGCCGTCGGTATCCAGCGCGTGGGTTTTATCGACAGCACCCTCAAGGAAGTGTCCGAAAAAGCTGCTGTGGTGCAGCGCTATGCGATCAATTTCCGTGGCAGCGTGCACAACCGCGCCATCGCCATCCGCGATGCCGTATTGGTCAAGGATGAACCGTCGCTCAACCGCCACCTGGCCGAGATCGACCAGCTCAAGCGCGATTACCAGGACTCTGCGGTGATGATGGATCGCCTGTTCGCCAACGCCGCCGCCAGCGCCGAGGAATCCCGTCTTTTGGCTGATATCAAGGCCATCGAGACCCAGGCCCTGGCCTCCACCGAACGGGTGATCAGCCTGCGTCGCGGCAATGACATCGCCGGCGCCCAGGACTTGCTGCTGGCCCAGTCGTCGGCTCACTACACCGAATGGCTCAAACGCGTGAATGCCCTGATCGACTTCGAAGAAGCCCAGATCAAGCAACGCCTGGACACGGTGCAAGCCGCCGCCAGTAACTTTGCCGTGCTGATGCTGCTGGCCAGCGCCGTCGCGATCCTCTTGAGCGTGCTGGTGTCCCTGTTGATCATCCGCAAGGTCAAGGCCACTCTTGGCGCCGAGCCGGAGGAAGTCGCCGAGGCGATCCGTCGCCTGGCCAATGGCGACTTGAACCAGCCCATCGAAACCCGCTACCCCGACAGCGTGATGGGTATTTTGAAAAACGCCCTGGCGCGCCTGGGCGACACCATCACCGAAGTACGCTCGGCAGCCCAAGCCCTGCGTCACGCTTCGGTCACTCTGTTGTCCGTAGCCAGCGACAACCGTCAGCAGATCACCCTGCAAACCAGCGAAGCCCAGCATGTGGCGGCTGCGATCACGCAAATGGCGGCCTCGGTCAGTGAGGTCTCGGGCTACGCATCCGCTGCGTCCAAGGCGACCATTTTGGCGGACGCAGAAGTCGACAGTGGCCACCGCCTGGTCGGCGAAGTGACCGTGGCTATCGAGGAGCTCGCAACCATCCTCGACCAGGCCACCAGCCGGGTCAACCAAGTGTCCAGCGACAGTGAAAGCATCGAAACCGTGATCGAAGTGATCAACGCCATCGCTGCCCAAACCAACCTGCTGGCACTCAACGCGGCCATCGAAGCCGCGCGGGCCGGTGAACATGGCCGTGGTTTTGCGGTGGTGGCCGATGAAGTGCGCTCGCTGGCGACGCGCACCCAGGAATCGACCCAGGAGATCCGCGACATGATCGGCAAGCTGCAAAACGGCACCCAGGACGCCGCCGATATCATGCAACGCAGCCGCAGCCTGGCCCAGGTCACCGTGGCGCAGACCCGCGACTCACAGGTGGCCCTGGGCAAGATCAGCCAGGAAGTGGGAGCGATCAATGCGATGAACGCGCAGATCGCCAGTGCTTCAGTGCAGCAAAGCGCGGCGGCGGAAGAAGTTGCGCAGAATGTCACACGCATCCATAGCTCCACCGTGCAATCGGCGGCGGGCTCGGAGCAGGTGGAGCATTCCAATCACGAACTGGCGGAGCTGGCAGATCGCTTGAGTACCAAGGTGGCGTTTTTCAACGTGGCCTAACGTTTGTCGCGCTTCATCTGCATGGTCAGGGTAAAACGATCTGCGGGGTAGACCGTTTCCGACACCGCGATCACCCCGCCAGCCTCATCACGATACTGGCGGATGATATTGAGCCCCAACGCGCCGCCCTGCGCCTTGAGGCTGGCGGCCAACTCAGCTGATAGCTGCACCGGCCGCACCTGTTGGTCCACCACATCGATATGCCGCGAGAACGCCTTGCCGATCAACGCGGCGATCAGTTCATCCGGGTGCTTGCGCGCTTCGGGAATTACCTCGGCATAGGTCTGCTCGGCGTACACGTCGGTCCAGCACAGCGGCGCGTTGCCGGCGCTGGCATCGACCTTGATGCTCGACACGCAGAAGTAATGCCCGCCCGGTTCCAGCCCCACGCGCCGCGCCAGCGCGATATCAGCGACGAACTCGCGAACATCCTGGATATCGCGGATATGGGTTTCGGCCACCTGCACCAGGTCGGCCACCGACGCCATCGCCTGGGAATACCCGCCCTGGGGTGAGGCCGCTTCGACCCTCGTCCCCACGCGCTTGCGCCGCGAGACCATGCCCTGCCCCTGCAACTGATCGATGGCCGCGCGCACGGTGTGCCGGCTCACCGCGTACAGCGAGCAGAGTTCGAATTCGGTCGGCAACAACGACCCCACCGGGTAATGGCCGCTGCCAATCTGATCGATCAAGTCCTTGGCAACCGCCGCATAACGCCTCTGGCTCACGCTTTCCATTTTTACCCTCGTTGTCGAGTTGACAGTGTATCAGCACAGGCGTAATCATATTGTACGGACATATTAAATATGTATGGTTTAAAAATAACAATTAGGATTTTCCCATGTCGAGCACCGTTTTTGATTCCGCCCTGTTCCGCGACATGTTCGGCACCGCCGAAATGCGCGGCGTGTTCTCCGATAAAGCCCTGATCGAACGCTACATCGAAGTGGAAGTCGCCCTGGCCCGCGCCGAAGCCCGTTGCGGCGTGATCCCAAGCGAGGCCGCCGAGCAGATCGCCGCGCTGTCGAAATACGAGGCCCTGGACCTGGCGCGGATGCAACACGAGACCGAGATCGTCGGTTACCCGATCCTGCCGTTGGTGGAGCAACTGTCGAAGATCTGCGGTGAAGCCGGCCGCTATGTGCACTGGGGCGCCACTACCCAAGACATCATGGACACCGCCGTGGTCCTGCAGGTCCGCGCTGCGCTGGCCATCGTCGAGCGGGATATCCAGGCCGTACGCGGCTTGCTCGCCGGCCTTGCCGAGCGCTATCGCGACACACCGATGGCGGGCCGCACCCACTTGCAACACGCGCTGCCGATCACCTTCGGCTACAAGTGCGCGGTGTGGTTGAGCATGTTTGATCGCCACGCCGAACGCCTGGTTGAACTGCGCCCACGCGTCGAAATCGGCCAGTTCGCCGGGGCCGCCGGCACCCTCGCCTCTCTTGGCGACAAGGGCCTGGAAGTACAGGAAGCCTTGATGGCCGAACTGGGCCTGGGCGTGCCGCAAGCCACCTGGCACGTGGCCCGCGATGGCCTGGCCGAAACCTTGAACTTCCTCGGCCTGGTGACTGGCTCCCTGGGCAAGATCGCCCTCGACATCATGATGATGATGACCAGCGAACTGGGCGAAGTGTACGAGCCTTTCGTAAAAGGCCGTGGCGCCAGCAGCACCATGCCGCAGAAGCGCAACCCAATTTCCTGCGAGCTGATGTACGCCGCCGCCAAGGGCGTGCGCCAACACGCCGGGCTGATGCTCGATGCGATGATCCAGGACTTCGAACGCTCCACCGGCCCGTGGCAGGCGGAGTGGATCGCCATCCCGGAGGCCTTCGCCCTCAGCGCCGCGTCCCTCGGCCAGGCGACCTTCATGCTCGCCGGCCTGGAAGTGCGCCCCGAACGCATGCGCAAGAACCTCGACATGACCCAGGGTCTGATCGTCGCCGAAGCCGTGATGATGGGCCTCGCCCCGGCCCTCGGCCGCCAGGTCGCCCACGATGTGGTCTACGCCGCATGCCGCATGGCCAATGACCAGGGCACCAGCCTGCTCGACGCCCTGCTCGCCCAGGGCGAAGCCACTGCGCAACTGGACCTGGCCGAACTGCAACGCCTGACCGACCCGGCCAACTACCTGGGGCTGGCGCCGCAAATGGTGGATATCGCGCTGGCGCGCCAGGGCTCAGTCAAACGCTGATCCCAAATCCAATGGAGATCTAACTGTGGGAGCGGGCTTGCTCGCGAAAGCGGTCTGTCAGTTGTGAATGGGTTGACTGATGCACCGCATTCGCGAGCAAGCCCGCTCCCACACTGGGATCTCCAGCGTCACACCGAACCATAACAACAATGAGATCACAGACATGTCATCCACCCCCGCAAAAAAACCGCTCTACAAGGACCTGACCTTCCAAGTTGTCGCCGCCATGTTCCTCGGGATTGCCTTTGGCTTTCTCGCCCCGGAGCTGGCCGCCAGTTTCAAGATCCTCGGCGATATTTTCCTCAAGCTGATCAAGACCGCCGTTGCGCCGCTGGTGTTTTTCACCGTGGTCCACGGCATCGCCTCAGCCGGTGATATCAAGCGTGTCGGCAAAGTCGGCCTGCGTGCATTGATCTACTTTGAAGTGGTGTCCACCCTCGCCCTGGCCATCGGCTTGCTGTGGGGCAATCTGCTGCAAATCGGCTCCGGCATGCATGACGCGCACCCGAGCAGTGCCGCCGCTGCTGCCGCCAGTGCCGCGGTTGCCAAGGGCCATGCGCCCGCGTCGACCATGGACTTCATCTACGGCATCTTCCCGGACAACTTCGTCGGTGCCTTCGCCGGTGGCCAGTTGTTGCAAGTGCTGGTGATCTCGGTGTTGTTCGGTTTCGCCCTGCTGGCCTTGAAGCCTGAGCGTCGTGAAGTGATCGAAGACGGCCTGAACCGCATCTCCGAATGCTTCTTCGAATTCATCAACCTGATCATGAAGTTCGCGCCTCTGGGGGCCTTCGGTTCGGTGGCGTATGCGGTGGGCAGCAATGGCACCGCGGTGCTGATGTCCCTGGCCAACCTGGTGTTGATGTTCTACGTCGGCATTGCGTTCTTTATCTTCGTGGTGCTGGGCGCGGTGTGCCGGTTGAGCGGCTTCAGCCTGTGGCGCTTCCTCACGTACATCAAGGATGAAATCTTCATCGTACTCGGCACCGCATCGTCGGAAAGTGCCCTGCCGCGCCTGCTGCAAAAGCTCGAAAAATTCGGCTGCTCCAAGCAGAGCGTCGGCCTGGTCTTGCCCACCGGCTACGCGTTCAACCTTGACGGTACGTCGATCTACATGTCGCTGTGCGTGCTGTTTATTGCCAACGCCTACGGCGTGCCGCTGAGCTGGGAGCAACAGCTGGGCATCATCGCGATCATGCTGGTGACCTCCAAGGGCGCGGCGGCGGTGTCGGGGGGCAGCTTTGTGGTATTTGCCGCGACCGTCACTGCTATCGGCGTGCTGCCGGCGGAAGGTTTGGCGCTGCTGTTCGGTGTGTACCGCTTCATGTCCATGGCGATTGCCACCTGCAACACCATCGGCAACAGCGTGGCGACGGTGGTGGTGTCGAAGTGGTCTGGCGAGTTTTCCCAGCAGACCGCCCAGGATGAATATCAACGCGTGCTCGGCCGTGCTGCCGGCGCGGCGCTTTAACGGAGCCTGGTGATGACTGCTCTGCGAATCGAACATGACGCGTTCGGCCCGGTGTCGATCCCGGCCGACCGTTACTGGGGCGCACAGACCCAACGAGCACTGGAGGTGTTCGGCAGCAAACAGCCGTTCCCCGCCAGTTTGATCCGCGCTTTTGGCCAACAGAAACGCGCGTGTGCCCGCGCCAACGCACGGCTCGGCGCGCTGGCGCCGAACCTGGCAGACGCCATCGAACAGGCGGCGCAAGCCTTGGCCAATGGCGAGCTGGACGCGCATTTCCCGCTGTCGATCTGGCAGACCGGCTCAGGCACCCAGACCAACATGAACGCCAATGAGGTGATCGCCAATCACGCCAACCTCGCGCTTGGTGCTGAACTGGGCAGCAAGTCGCCGGTACATCCCAATGACCATGTGAACCGCTCGCAGTCGTCCAACGACAGCTTCCCCACGGTGATGCACCTGACCGCCGTGCTGGAACTGCGCGGTCGCCTGCTGCCTGCATTGGGCCATCTGCGTGATGGACTCAACGCCAAGGCAGACGCCTGGCAGGACGTGCTGAAAATCGGTCGCACCCACCTGATGGATGCGGTGCCGATGAGCCAGGGCCAGGCCTTTGGTGCGTTTGCCCAGCAGATCCAGCATGGCATCGCGCGAATCGAAGCCTGCCTGCCGCGCCTGCGCCTGCTGCCCCAAGGTGGCACGGCGGTAGGCACCGGGTTGAACACACCGGTCGGTTTTGACTTGGCGTTCTGCGAGGAAATCAGCCGGCTCACCGGCGAACCCTTCGAGACCAACCCCTGCAAGTTCGAAGGCATGGGCACCCACGATGCCCTGGTCGAAGCCTCCGGGGCGCTGAATGTACTGGCTGTTTCCTTGACCAAGATCGCCAATGACATCCGCCTGCTCGGTTCGGGTCCGCGTTGCGGCCTGGGGGAATTGATCGTGCCGGACGATGGCCTGACCTCCTCGATCATGCCCGGCAAACGCAATCCCACCATCGCCGAAGTGCTGGTGCAGGCGGCGATGCAGGTGATGGGCAATCACACCACCATCACCTTGGCGGGCGCTTCCAGCACCTTCGAATTGAACGTGGCCAAGCCGGTACTGATCCACAACCTGCTGCACTCGATCGAGGTACTCACCGACTGCGTCAGCCTGTTCACCCACAAGTTGCTGAGCGGCCTGGAGGTGAACCGCCCGCAGTTGGCGCGTAACGTGGAGCACTCGTTGTTGATGGCGACGGTGCTGAACCCGCTGCTGGGTTATGACCGCGTGGCGCAGATCACTCGCAAGGCGGCGGATGGAGGCTTGTCACCCAAGGAGGCGGCGGTGCAGCAGGGGCTGATCACCGCCGCAGAATATGACCAACGGGTGCGACCGGAACGGATGATCAGCCCCGGTTGATCACTGCACGCTGCGTTCCTGGAAGTTCAACCCGACAAAGGTCTGCGAGGGCCGGCGCAACGTCGGATCAAACGGATTGATCCTTGGCCCAATCGCCGCCGCTTCGCGTTTGAGCAACTCCACCACCATCGGCAACCGACTCGGCCCCAGCCGGTCGCTGATGGTCGCCACACTCAACGCCGCCACCGCATGCCCATCCCGATTGAGGATCGGCACCGCCAACCCCGCCATACCTTCCAACACGCCGGTATTGCGCGCCGCGTACCCAAGATTGCGCACATTCTCCACTTCCGAGCGCAGCAGCACTTCGTCATACAGATGGAAGTCCTTAAGCCGTGGCAGGTTGTAGCGGATCACCGTCTCGCGCTCTTCCTCCGGCAAAAACGCCAGGATCGCCAGGCTACCCTGCCCCACGCCCAACGCCACACGCCCGCCGATATCGCCGGTGAAGGTGCGGATGGGGTATGGGCCTTCG
Source organism: Pseudomonas reactans (assembly GCF_013387025.1). Lineage (NCBI taxonomy): Bacteria > Pseudomonadati > Pseudomonadota > Gammaproteobacteria > Pseudomonadales > Pseudomonadaceae > Pseudomonas > Pseudomonas reactans. The sequence goes on from NZ_JACAQP010000018.1 coordinate 21,756, forward strand.
CTGCGGTCCAGGCAGATCGCGTCGAAGCCTGAGCGCGCGAGCAAGAACAGCGAATCACCCAATGACGCACTCAAGCGCAGCATGCTCGGCCGCACCAGGTCACGCAGGTTGCCGGTCTTGCCCGCATTCGCTGCGAGAGCGAAGAACTCCAGGCTCAGGCGATAGCGCTTGCTGCGCGCGTCCTGCTCGACCATGCCTTCGTCCATCAGGCTGCGCAGCAGGCGGTGAGTGGTCGGTTGGGACAAGCCCACCTGTTGCGCGAGCTGCGTCACGCGTTCACCGCCCTCCGGCACGTCACCCAGGGTGCGCAGCAGCGCGAACAGTCGGGACACCCCACCGGAGCCGACTTCTTTGGCACTTTCATTTCGATCAGTGGAATTCATAACAAACAATCTCTTAGTAAATTCCGGTGGATGAATAAATATGAAAATAGTAGTCCGTTGAGTGAAATTCCATCTTCCGCCCATCCTAGTCTTCGTCCTAATCTGCGTCCACAGGGGCGACATGAACAACTAACGGCAGCCGACTCAAGATCGAGCGCCAACGCACCGGCAACACTTCATTCGCATCTGCCCAAAACAAAAAAGCGCGTTTCGACGCGACTCAAAAAAAGGTGGAACGCAGACATGGCATTTCTCCAACTCAACGCCTTGAGCAAACGCTACGGCGCCGTCGATGCGGTGGTCGCCACCGACCTTGCGGTGGAAAAAGGCGAGTTCGTTTCCCTGCTCGGCCCCTCGGGCTGCGGCAAGACCACCACGCTGCAAATGATCGCCGGCTTCGTTGATGTGAGCGGCGGGCAGATCCTGCTCGATGGCCGCGACATCACTCACGCCAAGCCCGCCAGCCGTGGCCTGGGCGTGGTGTTCCAGAGCTACGCGCTGTTCCCGCACATGAGCGTGCGCGACAACGTTGCCTTCGGCCTGAAGATGCGCAAAGTGCCGGCGGCGCAGATCGCCAGCAAGGTCAAGATGGTATTGGAACTGGTGCGCCTGGCCCCCCACGCTGACCGTTATCCACGTGAATTGTCCGGCGGCCAACGCCAACGTGTGGCCCTGGCCCGTGCCCTGGTGATCGAGCCGCCGGTGCTGCTGCTGGATGAACCGCTGTCCAACCTCGACGCCAACCTGCGCGAAGAAATGCAGTTCGAAATCCGCCGCATCCAGTGCGCCGTGGGCATCACCACCTTGATGGTCACCCACGACCAAGCCGAAGCGCTGTCCATCAGCGACCGCGTAGTGGTGATGCAGGCCGGGCGCGTCACCCAGATCGACGCGCCGTACAAGCTCTATGAACACCCGCGTACACGCTTCATCTCGGATTTTGTCGGCAAGGCTAACCTGTTGCCGGGCGACTATGACCAGCTCGGGAGCCCACAAGTCCGCCACGAAAGCGGTGACGGCGAACTGACCCTAAGCCTGCGCCCGGAAAAGATCCAACTGGTGGACGCCGGCACCGGCCGACTGCAAGGCAAGGTCCTCGATAGCTACTTTTTCGGCAGCCAGTGGCTGTATCGCATCCACACCAACCTTGGCGAAATCACCGTGGTGCGCAGCAACGACGGCAGCGCGCCGCTCGGTTGCGGAGCCGCGGTGGGCCTGGACTGGCAAGCCAGCCTGCTGCGCGTATTGGCGGCGGATGAGGTGCGCGCATGAGCCGGGGCTATCTGTTGTCGTTGCCCGCCCTGGTGCTGTTTGTCGGGCTGCTGATTCTGCCGTTGGGCCTGACGCTGGTGCTGTCGTTCAACGTGTTCGATTACCAAGTGGGCGTAAAGGGCGATGAGTGGACCCTGGCGCATTATTTGTCGCTGTTCAGCGATGCGTACTTCTACGAAATCTTCTGGCGCACCTTCTGGATCAGCGCCTTGGTCACCCTGCTCTGCGTGGTGATCGGCGTACCAGAGGCTTACATCCTCAGCCGCATGGGCACCCCGTGGCGCTCGATCTTCCTGATCCTGATCCTCACGCCGCTGCTGATCTCGGTAGTGGTGCGCGCCTTTGGCTGGAGCCTGCTGCTCGGCGCGGACGGGCTGGTCAACCAAGTCATTCAATTCCTCGGCGGGCGCCCGGTAAAGCTGTTGTACACGCCGTTCGCGGTGATCATCGCCCTGGTGCACGTGATGCTGCCGTTCATGATCATCCCGGTGTGGACTTCCCTGCAAAAGCTCGACCCATCGGCTGAACAAGCGGCGTTGTCCCTCGGCGCCAGCCAGACCACGGTGATGCGCAAGATCGTATTGCCCCAGGTGATGCCCGGCGTACTGTCCGGCACGCTGATCGTGTTCGGCCTGGCCGCCAGTTCCTTTGCGATCCCCGGCCTGCTCGGTGGACGCCGCCTGAAAATGGTCGCCACCGTGGTGTACGACCAGTACCTATCGGAACTCAACTGGCCCATGGGCGCAACCATCGCGGTGGTGCTGCTGTTGGTCAATCTGCTGATCATGCTGAGCTGGAACCGCATGGTCGAAGGCCGCTACAAAAAGTCCCTGGGGGTTTAAACGCATGTCCAGAAACGGTCCTTTGGCCCTCGGCTTTCATACGCTGGTGGTGCTGTTCATGATGGCGCCGCTGGTGGTGGTGTGCCTGGTGGCCTTCACCCCGGAAAACACCTTGAGCCTGCCCACCTCGGGCTTCTCCCTGCGCTGGTTCCGTGCGGTGTTCGAGCGCGCGGATTTTATCCAGGCGTTCTACAACAGCCTGATTTTGGCGTTTACCGCCGCGAGCCTGGCGACCTTGATTGCGGTGCCGGCCGCCTTGGCGATCAGTCGCTATCAGTTTGCGGGGCGCAATTTTTTCAGTGCGCTGTTCCTGTCACCGATCATCATTCCGCACCTGGTGCTGGGCGTGGCGATGCTGCGCCTGTTCGCACTGATGGGCGTGAACGGCAGCTTCACCTGGCTGATGCTCGCGCACGTGGTGATCATCACGCCGTATGTGCTGCGCCTGGTGTTGGCCGCCGCGATTGGGATTGATCGCAGCGCCGAGCAGGCCGCCGAGTCCCTGGGCGCCAGCCGCTTTACGTTGTTCCGCCAGATCACCCTGCCGATGATCCTGCCGGGGGTGGCGGGCGGCTGGTTGTTGGCGTTCATCAACAGTTTCGATGAGGTGACGTTGTCGATCTTCGTCAGCTCGCCGGCGACCCAGACTCTGCCAGTGCGCATGTATGTGTATGCCACCGAATCCATCGACCCGATGATGGCGGCGGTGTCGGCGCTGGTGATTGCACTCACGGCGGCCACCATGATTTTGCTGGACCGGGTCTATGGCCTGGACCGCGTGCTGGTGGGGAAACATTGATGGCTCTGTTCAAACGCCTGGCCGAAACCCAACGCCCTGCCCTGGCCTTTACCCTTGACGGGCAACCCGCCAGCGGTTTGCTCGGTGACACCCTGCTGACCGCCGTGCTGACCTGCGCCGAACACCTGCGCGGCAGTGATTTCAGCGCCGAACCTCGGGCCGGTTTCTGCCTGATGGGCGCGTGCCAGGATTGCTGGGTGCGGCTGGAGGATGGCCGCCGCGTGCGCGCCTGTTCGACGCTATTGGAAGAAGGCCAGGCCATCCGCCGCGAACCGGGGCGCCAGTCATGAAGCCTGTGGTGATTGTGGGCGCAGGCCCGGCCGGGATCAGCGCGGCGCGCACGTTGCTCGACCATGGCATCAGACCTTGCCTGGTGGATGAAAGCCTGCGCGGTGGCGGGCAGATTTATCGACGCCAACCGGTAGGCTTCCAGCGCACCGCCCAGCAACTCTACGGTTTTGAAGCGCGCAAGGCCGAGGCCGTGCACCGCACAATGGATGAGCTGGCACCGCTGATCGACTACCGCCCGCAAACCCTGGTGTGGAATGCCGAGGACGGGCGCCTGGATATGCTGAACAATGGCCGTGCCGAAAGCATCGAGTACGCACAACTCATCGTCGCCACCGGCGCCACCGACCGCATCCTGCCCGTGCCGGGCTGGACCTTGCCGGGTGTGTACAGCCTGGGCGCGGCACAAATCGCGCTGAAGTACCAAGGCTGCGCCATCGGCGAGCGTGTGGCGTTTTGTGGCAGCGGGCCGTTGCTGTATCTGGTGGCTTACCAGTATGCCAAGGCCGGCGCCAAGGTGGTGGCAGTGCTCGACAGCGCGCCGTTCAGTGCCCAATGCCGTGCATTGCCGGCGCTGCTCGGGCAACCGGCGACCTTGGCCAAAGGCGTGTATTACCGCGCCTGGTTGACGGCCCACGGGATTCCCGTGCACCAGGGCGCGACGCTTGAACAGATCGACGGCGCGCAACGGGTCAGCGGCATTCAATGGGCTGATCAGACCCTGGAATGCGACGCCGTGGCCTTCGCCCATGCCCTGCGCAGCGAGACGCAACTGGCGGATTTGCTCGGTTGCGAATTCGCCTGGAACGTGTTGAATCGCGCGTGGCTGCCACAACGGGACAGCGCCGGACGCAGCAGCGTCAACGGCGTGTACCTGGCGGGCGATGGGGCTGGGATCATGGGCGCGGACGCCGCACAAATGGCCGGTGAGCGTGCAGCGCTGGCCGTGCTAGGGGATTTGGGCGTGTCCATCGATCAGCGCCGCCCTGCTGTGCTGGAGCAACAATTGGCCGCCATCCAACGCTTTCGTCATGGTTTGGAAACTGCGTTCCCGTTCCCGGAACAATGGGCGGCCGAAGCTCCCGATGAATTGATCCTCTGTCGCTGCGAAGAAGTCAGCGTCGGCGACGTGCGCGCGGTGGTGGATGAGGGCCATTGGGAGATCAATCGCGTCAAGGCCCACTGTCGCGTCGGCATGGGCCGCTGCCAAGGCCGGATGTGCGGGTTGGCGGCGGCGGAAATTGTCGCCGAGCGCAGCGGCCGGGCCATCGAAAACGTCGGCCGGCTGCGCGGTCAGGCACCGATCAAGCCGCTGCCGTTTGGCGTGGAGGTGCAGCCGTGATTGACGTCATCGTACTGGGCGGCGGGATTGTCGGCGCCTCAGCGGCGCTGATGCTGGCGCAGAAAGGTCAGCGGGCGGCGCTGGTGGAGCGGGACTTCTGCGGCTCACACTCCAGCGGCGTCAACTACGGCGGCGTGCGGCGCCAGGGTCGGCCCTTGCACCAGTTGCCACTGTCGCAGCGTGCCCACCAACTGTGGGCAGACTTGCCGGGATTAATCGGCATCGACGGCGAATACGTGCGTTCCGGGCATTTGAAACTGGCGCGCAGTCATGCCGATTTCGCCGCGTTGCAAGCGTATGCCGAGCAGACACAAGGATTTGGCCTGGGTTTGCAACTGCTGGATTACGCCGAGCTGCGCGCGCGATTCCCCTGGGTCGGTGACATCGCCGTCGGTGCCTCGCTGTGCCCGGAAGACGGCCACGCCAACCCCCGCCTGGTGTCGCCCGCTTTCGCTCGCGCAGCAAAACAACGCGGCGCGCTGATTTATGAACAGTCGCAGGTCACGCGTATCGAGCATGACGGCCAGCACTTCCAGGTGCACTGCGCCAACGGTCTGCATCTGCAAGCACCGTGGCTGCTCAATTGCGCCGGGGCGTGGGCCGGTGCGGTGGCCGAACAGTTTGGCGAAGCGGTGCCCATGACCTCGGCACACCCGGCGATGCTGGTCACTGAGCCCTTACCGGTGGTGATGGACGTGAGCACGGGCGTCGAAGGCGGCGGGATTTATGCGCGACAGGTTGCCCGGGGCAATTGCATCCTCGGCGGCGGTCGCGGCTTTGCCCTCGGCCCGCAGCAAGCGCGACCAGGGCAAGCCGCGGTGCTGGAGATCCTGCGCAATGCCGGCGAGCTGTATCCGTTTCTCAAGGGTGCCCAGGCCATCCGCACCTGGAGTGGCACCGAAGGTTACCTCCCCGATCATGAACCGGTGATCGGCCCCAGCAGTACCCAACCCGGCTTGCTCCACGGCTTCGGCTTTGCCGGCGCCGGGTTCCAGCTCGGTCCCGCCGTCGGTGAAGCCCTGGCAGAGATCGTCTGCACCGGTGCCAGCCGCCAACCCATCGAAGCGTTTTCCATCCGTCGTTTCCAAGCCTGAGAGGAAAAACATCCATGAACCCACGTATTGCGCTGTCCTGCTTGTCCCTCGCCCTGCTCGTCTCAACGGCCCACGCCGCGCCCACGCTGTACCTGGGCATGAACGGCGGCACCATGGAACGGGTCTACGCCGACAAGGTGCTGCCCGCGTTCGAAAAGGCCAATAACGTCAAGGTGGTGATCGTGCCCGGCACCTCGTCGGACATCCTCGCCAAGGTCCAGGCCAACAAAGACAACCCGCAGATGCACGTGATGTTCCTCGACGACGGCATCATGTACCGCGCGATTTCCATGGGATTGTGCGACAAGCTGGCGCCCAGCCCGACCCTGGAGCAGATCCCAGCCAAGGCAAAGATCAAGGAAGAGGCCGTGGCCGTGACCCTCGGCGTCACCGGCCTGGGCTACAACGCCAAGATGTTCAAGGAAAAAGGCTGGGCCGCACCCACCTCGTGGATGGACCTGGCCGACCCGCGCTTCAAGGACAAAGTGGTGTTCCAGTCACTGGCCTCCTCCACCTTCGGCCTGCATGGCTTCCTGATGTTCAACCGCCTCCAGGGCGGTGACGAAACCAACGTCGACCCGGGCTTCAAGGCCTGGCCAAAAACCGTCGGCCCCAACGTGCTGGAATACATTGCCAGCTCCGCGAAGATCTCCGAAATGGTGCAGACCGACGAAGCCGCGCTCTTCCCGCTGACGCCCACCCAGGTCGCCACCCAGAAACTGCTCGGCGTGCCCATGGAATATGCGCAACCCAAGGAAGGCGCGGTGGTGCTGAACGTGGCTGAGTGTGTGATCGCGCGCAACGACCAGCCGGAACTGGCGCAGAAGCTCGCCGCATTTTTGCTGACCGCCGAAGCCCAGGCCCCGGCGCTGGAAGAAGGCGATCAGATCCCGTCTAACCCGACCACGCCGACCACCGACAAGACCCGCGCCCGAGTAGAAGCGATGCAAAGTTACTTGCAGACGGCGATTTCGATTGATTGGGACCAGGTCAACCAGGCGCGGCCGGAGTGGAATGCGCGGTGGAGTCGGTCGATCGAACGCTGATCAAAGGGGAACAATCGGCAGCGCACGTTTGTGCGCTGTCTTGCTGTATGCGCCCTCGATAATCGCCGTCACCCGCTCGCTCACCGGTTCGCCCATCAGGTAGGCGTCGATCTCTGCGTAAGTGCAGCCGTAAGCGTGTTCATCCAGCTTGCCCGGCACAAGCTCTTCCAGGTCGGCAGTCGGGTGTTTATGCACCAACTTGTCGGGGGCGCCGAGGACCGTGGCGAGCATGCGCACCTGGGTTTTGGTCAGGCCCGACAGTGGCGCCAGGTCGCAGGCGCCGTCGCCGAACTTGGTGAAAAAGCCCATCAGCGCTTCAGCGCCGTGGTCAGTGCCAACCACCAGGCCGTTGTGCAGGTTGGCCACAGCGTATTGGGCGACCATCCGTGTGCGTGCCTTGACGTTGCCCTTGATGAAATCGACATGGGCCGCGCTGGCTTCGGTGGCGGTCAGGCTGGCCATGAGGCCGTCGACGCTGGCGGCGATGTTGAGGGTGTGGATCTGGTCCGGGGTGATGAAGTCCAGGGAAGCCTGGGCGTCGCGTTCGTCGGCCTGGGTTTTGTAAGGCAGGCGCATGGCGATGAAGCGTGCAGCGTAGCCTTCGCCACGCAGTTGCTCCACGGCCAACTGGCACAGACGGCCGGCGGTAAGGGAATCAACACCCCCGCTGATGCCTAGTACCAACGCCTTGCATCCGGAACCGCGCAAGGTGGTCTTGATGAAGTCGATGCGCCGTTGGATTTCCTTCGACTCACCGCCTTTGACCAGTTGCCGATTGATGTTCAGTTCCTGTGCGATACGTGCTTGCATGTCACACCTCCACGCTGCCGACATTGAATACGTGTGCTGCGTACTGCAAAAACGAGGCGTCTTCGCAGACGTTCTTGATCGGGTCATCCGAAAATTTCACCACCGGTTCGCCGTGCACCCGCACCAGTTTCATCACGATGCTCAGCGGTTCGACGCCCTCCACGTCGCAGGCCAGGCTGGTGCCCATGCCGAAGCCGAACTTGGCCTTGCCGCGCACGTGCCGCAGGATCGGCAGGCATTTTTCGAAGTTCAGGCCGTCAGAGAACATCAGGTCCTTGGTCATCGGGTCGATGCCCAGTTGCTGGTAGCGGGCCAGCACTTTGTCGGCCCAGATGATCGGGTCGCCGGAGTCCTGGCGCAGGCCGTCATACAGCTTGGCGAAGTAAAGGTCGAAGTCCTTGAGGAAAAAGTCGGTGCTGATGCAGTCAGTCAAGGCGATGCCGAGACGGCCACGGTATTCGCGCACCCAGTTTTCCAGGGCGGCGTTCTGGCTTTCGCGCAGGCGCCCCAGTTGCTGGTGCACCATCAGCCATTGGTGGGCCATGGTGCCAATCAGCGGCAGGTCGAATTCGTAAGCCAGGTGCGCATTGCTGGTGCCAACAAACTGGCCGGGAAAGTCGCGGCGCATGATGTCGACCACTTCGCGCTGGGCCTTGAACGACAGACGGCGCCGGGTGGAAAAGTCAGACACACGCAGGTCGGCGAGTTCTTCGCGGCTGAGGTTTTTCTCCAGCCAGTCGAACTTCTGGTAGAGCTTGCGGGTGACGTCTTCCAGGATCACGTCGGGGTATTTGTTGCGGTTGCGCAGCTCACTGACCAGGGCCAGGACCGGCTGTTCGAACATGATGCAATGCAGCATCGGGCCGACCACGCGGATGTTCAGTTGGCCGTCGACTTCACTGACATGGATGTAGCGCAGATTGAAGCGGAACAGGCCGAGGAAACGCTCGTAGTCCGGTGTGAGGTATTCGCGAAAGCGTGGATTGAACAGAAAGCGCAGCTCACCTTCGCGCATACGCAGGCTGGCGAGTTGCTCCAACTCGGCACGGATTTCGGGAATCAGATGGCCGAGCGTTTCCTTGGACCGCACGATGAAGTTGTACTCCACATCGACATTGGGGTGCTGGTGCAACACGGCCTGCATCATGGTGAAGGTGTAGTAGTCGGTGTCGAGCAACCCCTGGATAACGGGCGTTTCGTAGTCGTAGGCACTTTCCATGGTGTGTCTCCTTAACGCGCGGCCATCGCGGCCAGTTCTTCGCGGGTGCTGCTGATGACGGCACCGGCCTTGAGCAACTCGTTGACCGCCTGTACGCCGCCCTCCTGCGTAATGCCCCGGCACGCCGGCAAGTGCAAAACCACTTCCAGGCCAGCCTTGAGCAATTGCAATGCGGTGGTCTTGACGCAGTAGTCCAGCGCCAGGCCGCCGACGATCACGCGTGTCACGCCTTGGGCCTTCAAGTACTCGATCACGCCGGTAGACAGTTTGTCGTGCAGGTCGTGGTAGCAGGCGCCGTAGGGGTGCAGATCGGGCTCGACGCCTTTCCAGATGAAGTAGTCGTAGTCATAAGGCGTGGGCAATTCGTCGAGCAAGGTGAAGCCCTCAGTGCCCGGCACGCAATGGCTCACCCAAGTCACATCGGCGTGGGCCAGGCCGGTGGCTTGCAGCATCTCGCTGTGCTGCGACACCACCCAGGGCGCATGCGGTGTGTGAGCGTCTTTGCTGCCAACGCGATAGCCGGCCAGACTCGCCATGTAGTTGAGCTCGGCCCCGATCTGGTCGCCGCCAGCCACAGGCAATTCGTTGGGGCACAGCGGCGTGAAGCTCTTCTGGGCGTCGACATCGAATGAAGCAATGGCAGTTTTCGCGAGGGTCATGACGATTCTCCTGTGGCCTGGAAACAAAAGTACACGTCATGTACTTTCATTGCAAGAAACATTTAGTTATCTATGCGGGCTCAAGTACATGACATATTTGCTCGATTGGTTAGACTGTGCGTCATCGCTGTCTAGAAGGACGTCAACATGCCCTTGAGCCCCTACCTCCACACCGTCGACCTGTGCGTAGTGTTTTATTGCCGCGCCTCAGGGGAGCTGAAATTGCTGCTGAACAAACGCGACGCCGAACCCTTCACCGGGCATTGGGCGCTGCCGGGCGTGGTGGTGAATGGCGGCGTGCAAGATCTGAGCCTCAAGGATGCGGTGGAGCGCTTGCGGGCGAGTGACAAAGTGGGCCTGGCGCTGGCGTGGAGCGAGCAAGTGGGCACGGTGGGGGATGCGTTTCGTGATCCGCGCTGTTGGTCGTCGTCCACTTACTACCTGGCGATCGTGGCGGATGAGGTAGCGCTGGGTGAGCATCAGGCCTGGTTTTCACTGGCGGGGGTCGCGGATGGCCGCATCAAGCTGCCGTTCGATCACAACAGCATCGTGGCCGCCGTGCAGGAGCGCTTGTTTTCCAAATCGCTGTACAGCAGCTTGCCGCTGATGTTCCTGGGCGATGAGTTCAGCGCGCCGGAAGCGACCACGATCTTTTCCCTGGTGCTGGCGCGGCCGGTATTGAAGACCAGTATTCGCCAGCGCTTGCTGAAGCTGACTGAGGCGGGGTTTCTGCGCGAGACCGGGCGCAAGAAGAATGGTGAAGGCGGCAGGCCCCAGGCGACGGTGACGGTTCTCAAACCTGGAGAAATCTACTTCTTCGACCGCAGTTTTGCCGAGTAACGCGTTTTAAAGAACACCGAAGATCACCTGTGGGAGCGGGCTTGCTCGCTCCCACATTTTGGATTGATGTACGGCTCTAGTTCATCCAATTGCCGCCATCGACATTGTAAGTCTGGGCCACCACATAGTCGGCGTCCTTCGAGGCCAGGAAAACCGCCATCCCGGTCAAATCCTCCGCCGTGCCCATCCGCCCAAACGGTACTTCGCCCCCTACCCGCTTTTTCTTCTCGCCCGGCGCCAACCCCTCATGTTTGGCAAACAATGCATCCACCCCATCCCAATGCTCGCCATCCACCACACCCGGTGCGATGGCGTTGACGTTGATGCCCTGCTTGATCAGGTTCAACCCCGCCGATTGCGTCAAACTGATCACCGCCGCCTTGGTCGCGCAGTAGATCGCCACCAACGGCTCGCCGCGGCGTCCGGCCTGGCTGGCCATGTTGATGATCTTGCCGCCGTGGCCCTGGCTGATCATCTGCCGCGCGGCGGCCTGCAAGGTGAACAACGTGCCGGCGACGTTGATCGAGAACAGGCGGTTGTAGCTGTCGCGGGTGATGTCGACAATGGGCGCCAAGTCAAACAATGCGGCGTTGTTGATGAGAATATCCAGCTTGCCGGCGTGGCCGACCACAGCGGCAATTGCGCCGTCGATGGACGCCTGGTCGGTAACATCCATGGCGACGGCATAGGCCTGTGGGCCCAGCTCAGCAGCGGTGGCCTGGGCCTGTTGCAGGTTGATGTCGGCGATAGCCACGGTGGCGCCTTCGGCGATGTAGGCCTGGGCAAAGGCGCGGCCGATGCCACGCGCCGAACCGGTGATCAGCGCGCTCTTGCCTTCAAGTCGTTTCATGAAAAGGTCCTGTAGAAGTTATTTCGGGTAGCCGGCGCGTTTCATTTCGCGCTCGGTGGTGGACTGGGCTTCCAGCAGGGCCTGGTCAACCGACATGCCACCGGTCAGCGCCGCAGAGAACAGCTTGCCGACCGAGGTACCAATGGCCTGGAACTCGGGAATGGTCACGTACTGGATGCCCACGTACGGCACCGGCTTGGCCGAAGGGTGCGCAGGATCGGCGTGCTTCATCATTTCCAGGGTCACCTGGGCGAACGGGGCAGCCTTCAAGTACGCCTCGCTGTAGGTAGATTGTCGAGTGCCCGGCGGTACGTTGGTGATGCCTTCTTTATCAGCGACCAACTGGATGTACTCCTTGGAAGTCGCCCAACTGATGAAGGCCTTGGCGGCGTCCTTGTGCTTGGACGTGGCCGGAATTGCCAGGGACCAGGCATACAGCCACGAAGAACCTTTATCGGTGACTTCGGTAGGCGCGGCAGCGAAACCGACACTGTCCGCGACCTTGCTCTGGCTCTTGTCGGTGGTGAAGGATCCGGCGACGCTGGCATCCACCCAGATCGCGCACTTGCCGCTGTTGAACAGCGCCAGGGTTTCGTTGAAACCATTGCTGGACACGCCCGGCGGGCCGTATTGCTTGAGGGTGTTGACGTAGAAGTTGGCGGCCGCCGTCCACTCGGGGCTGGTCAGTTCGGGCTTCCACTGCTCGTCGAACCAGCGCGCGCCAAAGGCATTGGCCATGGTGCTCAGCAAGGCGATGTTCTCGCCCCAGCCGGCCTTGCCGCGCAGGCACAGGCCATATTGGCCCTTGTCCTTGGCGGTGAGTTTGGCGGCGAACTCGCCGAGTTGGGTCCAGGTAGGATGCGCGGGCATGCTCAACCCGGCCTGTTTGAACAGGTCCGTGCGGTAGTAGGTGACGGTGCTTTCGCCGTAGAACGGCAAGGCGTACAGCGTGTTGTTGACCGACAGGCCCTGGCGCACCGAAGGGAAGATATCGTCGGCGTCATAATCAGCCGGCAGCTGGGTCAAGGGTTCCAGCCAGTGCTTGGCGCCCCAGAGTGGGGTTTCGTAGGTGCCGATGGTCAGCACGTCAAACTGCCCGCCTTGGGTAGCGATATCGGTGGTGAGGCGCTGGCGCAGCACGTTTTCTTCCAGCACCACCCAGTTGAGCTTGATGTCCGGGTGCTGCGCTTCGAACACTTTGGACAGACGCTGCATGCGGATCATATCGCTGTTGTTGACCGTGGCGATGGTCACGGTGTCGGCGGCGTGGCTGGGCATGGCCAGCGCCAGGCCGGAAAGCAGGAACAACGCTTGCAGGAGCTTGGACATAGCGGTTTCTACCTGTTGTTTTTGTTGTTGAGCGTCGATTACAGCAGCTTGACCAGGGCCCCACAAACGAATGGGGGATGCCCGACTGATACTTTTTTAACTGCGACGCCAGGATCAAAAAAGTATCAGCCCTCGGCGAAACCGGGGGTAGCGTGCGGGTTGCCATCCCGCGTATTTTGAGGAGATTCCACCCGTAAGAGGCATCATCATGCCCATCAGCCGCGCCACGCTGTTCGAGCATCGCCCTGCCGAGCTGGAAGTGATCCTGCCCGAGCCGGAGCATTGCTTCCGCTGGTTCGAACACGACTACCCCTACGACCTGGCGCGCTGGAACCATCATCCAGAATTTGAAATCCACCTCATCCGCCAGGGCAACGGCAAACTGGTAGCGGGCGACTATATCGGTGCGTTCAGTGCCGGGCACGTGGCCCTCATCGGCCCCGACCTGCCCCACGACTGGATCGGCGAGCTGGCCCCCGGCGAATACCTGAGCGGCCGCGACGTGGTGCTGCAATTCGACGGCGCCGCCCTGCTCGCCCTGCGCAAGACCCTGCCGGAACTCGGTGACCTTCAGCCCCTGTTCGAGCACGCCCGGCGTGGCCTGGAATTCACCGGTGACACCGCCGCGCAGGCCGCCCGTTTGATGGAAGCCATCGGCAATGCCCACGGCCTGCAGCGCCTGATCCTGTTCCTGCAACTGCTCGACACCTTGAAGAGCGCCCCGACGCAACAGGTCAAGGCCCTGGCCAGCCCATGTTATGCGCCGACGTTGGATGCACGCAGCGCCGAACGCATCAACAAGGCCTTCGACTATCTGATGCGCGAGCTGACCGGCGATGTGCGCCTGTCGGTGATCGCGCAACAGTTGGAGATGAGCGAGCCGGGCTTTTCACGCTTCTTCAAGCGCAACACCGGCCACGGCTTTATCGACCTGATGCGCAAGTTTCGTGTACAGCGCGCCTGCCGGCTGCTGTTGCAAAGCGACATGTCGGTGGCAGACATCTGCTTTGAAGTGGGCTACGCCAACCTGTCAAATTTCAATCGACATTTCCGTATCGAGATGCAGCAGACGCCGAGTGACTATCGGCGGGAAACAGCAATGCACCTGTTCCAACGCATTGAGAAAATGACACCCAGTCAATTCTGACCAAAAGGTCGACTAAATCCCGTTTTTTTCAATTTGATCAACCGATTGAGCAAACTTGGTACAGCCTGTGCAAACGTTTGCGGTACGAACTTGCCAGCCAAGTTCACCCTTACCCGAAGAATCGGGTTCAAACCGCGTACGAATAGGGATTTTCAATGCACTTCACCTCAAGGCGTCCTGCCTCCTTTGGTGTTTCCTTGCTACTGGCCGCCGTTACGGGAGTACTCAGCGCCCCCATTTTGGCGCAGGAAAAACCCGTGGATGACTCAGCACAGGGCGAAACCCTCAGCCCTGAAGCCAGCCCGGCGAAAAAAGGCGTGTACCTGTCGGACTGGTTCAACCAGGACCTGACATTGATCGGCAGTAAAGACATCAGCTTCGGCCCCAAGCCCCAGGATGATGTCTACCTGGAGTACGAGTACTTCGGTCGCAAAGGGCCTTTTGAGCTGTACGGCTACATCGACGTGCCGAAGATCCTCACCATCGGTAACAGTAATGACAAAGGGGTGTGGGACCATGGCTCGCCGGTGTTCATGGAACATGAGCCGCGCATCTCCATCGACTACCTGGCGGGTCGTAGCCTGGCCATCGGACCGTTCAAGGAATGGTACGTGGCGTTCGACTGGATCTACGACCATGGCAGCCGCAAGGAAAACCGCGCCAACACCCTGTACAGCGGCCTCGGCACCGACATCGACACCCATTCGCGGGTGAACCTGTCGGCCAACTTCTACGGGCGCTACCAGTGGGAAAACTACGGCGCCAGCAATGAATATTCATGGGATGGCTACCGTGCGCAGATGAAGTACATCGTGCCCATCGGCAAATTCGATAACGGTGCTTCGCTGACCTACATCGGCTTCACCAACTACGATTTCGGCTCCGACCTGCACAAGGACAACCCGGCGCGCACCGCCAACTCGCTGGTCGCGACCAATGTGCTGCTGTACTCGTTCACCCACCTGCGCTTCACGTTGGTCGGCCGTTACTTCCATAACGGCGGCAACTGGGAAGACGGCAGTGAGTTGAATTTCGGCGAAGGCAACTTCCGCGCCCGTTCCGATGGCTGGGGTTACTACGCCGGCGTGGGCTACCAATTCTGATAGAGGAGCTTTAGATGAACGCGTTTACCCGTCTCTCCATGGCTGTCGGCCTGGCGCTGCTGCCCCACGTGGTGCTGGCCGATACGCCTGCGCCGATCAAACCCAAGGTCATGCTGATCACCATGTTTGCCCCTGAGGCGCAAACCTGGATCGATCGCCTGGAACTCAAGCAGGAAGTCCGCGTGCCAGGGCTGTCCGCTGAATACCCGGTGATCCGCTGCAACACCCAGGACGTGTGCCTGCTGGTCACCGGCATGGGCCAGACCAACGCCGCCGCGTCCACCCTGGCCTTGGCCTTGTCGCCTAGATTCGACCTGCGCCAGAGCTATTTCCTGATCGCCGGGATCGCGGGCATCAGCCCCAAGCACGGCACCATCGGCACTGCCGCCTGGGCGCACTACCTGGTGGAATTCGGCACCCAGTGGGAGCTGGATTCGCGGGACGCGCCCAAGGATTGGCCGACAGGCTACATCGGGATCAACACCAAAGGTCCCAACGAGAAACCACCGTTGGACTACAAGACCGAAGTATTTGAGCTGAACCCCAAGTTGCAGGCCAAGGCGTTTGCCTTGTCACAAAAAGTGGAGCTGACCGAAAGCAAGGAGTCCGCTGCCTGGCGCAAACACTACCCCGCCGCCCCGGCCAACCAGCCGCCGCAAGTCACGCGCTGCGACACCCTGGCGGGCAACACCTGGTTTTCCGGTACACGCCTGAGCGAACGCGCCGAAGTCTGGACCAAGTTGCTGACCGACAACAAAGGCGAATACTGCACCACCCAACAGGAAGACAACTCCACCTACGAAGCCCTGCTGCGCGCCAGTCGCGAAGGCCTGGTGGATATCCAGCGCCTGGCGGTAGTACGTGCTGGTTCCGACTTCGACCGCCCGTACCCTGGCTACAGCGAAGTGGACAACCTGCTGAAGTACGCGGATCAGGGCGGTTTTGTGCCGGCGCTGGAGAACCTGTACCGCACGGGCAACCCGCTGGTACAGGCGATCCTCAAGAACTGGTCGGCGTGGGAGAACGGTGTTCCCGATGCCTAGTGGAGATCAAAATGTGGAAGCGGGCTTGCTCGCGAATGCGTTTTACCTGTCACGCGTATGTCTGCTGATACACCGCTTTCGCGAGCAAGCCCGCTCCCACACTTGATAGGTGTCAAGGCAGGAAGATGATTTTGTCCGCGCTGCCTTGATTCACTTCCTCATAGCACTGCACCCCATCGGCCAGCGCCACTTCACGCAAGCCGGTGGGCAACGGCAACAGGCCCTCATCAAAGAATCGTCCGAACTGCTCCAGCATCACCGCGCATTGCTCGCAGTTGTAGAGCAACGAGTTGATCCCCACCACCGAGCCGCCTTTGCGATACAGCGCCAGGGCCGGCAGTTGTACATGGCCGTCCACCGGCGCGGCGATGATCGCGATGCGGCCGAACGGCGCCAACCCTGCTACGGCTGCCGGCAGCCAGAAACCGGTGGTGTCGAAGACCACATCGGCACCGCCCTTGAACACCGCATTGACCTGCGCGCCGAGTTCTTCCGGTTTGCCTAAGGTAATCGCTTCACAACCTTGCGCCTGCAATACCTCGACCTGCTCTGGCCGACGTACAGCGGCCAGCACCTGGGCGCCACGGATTTTTGCCAGGGCCAGGGTGGCGCTGCCCACCGCACCATTGGCACCGATCACCAACAGGCGCGTGCCTTGGGTCACACCACTGCGCTCGAGGGCATCCCAGGCGGTGGTATAGGGCACACCGAGGCTGGCGGCCTGGGCAAAACTCAAATGGCTGGGCTTATGCGCCACGCCCTTGGCCGGCACAGTGAGGTACTGGGCGTGGGAACCGTCGGCAAAAAAACCCAGGTCACGGCCGGTGCCCCAGACTTCCTGGCCCAGCAGTTCCTGCGGGCCTTCCACTACCACTCCGGCAAAATCGCGACCGGGAATACGCGGCAACGTGGTGTAGGGAAAGCGACCAAGCACGTTTTTGACGTCACTGGGATTAAGGCCGGCGGCCTTGACCTGCACCAGTACTTCACCGGCGGCCGGCACCGGAGTGGCGACATCAACGAAGCGTAGGGCGGCGAGGTCGCCGGTGGCGGAAAATTGCAGTGCTTTCATGGCCAATATCCATCGAAGTGAAAAAAAATGATCAGGAGAACCAAGTGCCCACCAGATGCCGGCCCATGGGCCAGAGCTTTTCGCCCAGCAGCATGCCCATCAGGCCCACCAGGGCGATGGCCGGCGGTGCGGGCGAACGGAAATCCAAGGCGCCGTAGATCACGCCGACAAACAGGCCGATGGCGAGGGAAACGAGGTAGTTCATGGGGCAGCGCCTTGTGGGTGGATGCGCTCAGTCTATAGCGCTGAATCCTGAAGCATCGGCCAAGTGCTTCAGAATTTCGGCCAACTCCTTAGCCGACGTACTGCGAAGGCGCGATACCGAGTTCGCGGCGGAACATGTCGCTGAAGCTGCTGGGGGAATAGCCGAGGGAACGTGCGATGGCACTGACCGGCTGGCCTTGGATCAACTCCGCCACCGCCGTGGCTAGTTGCACCTGGCGGCGCCATTCGGCAAAGCCCATGCCCAGGTTGTTCTGGAACAGCCGCGACAAAGTACGCACACTGGCGCCGGCGGCTTCAGCATGCTGCTCGAAAGCAATCTCCAGCGATGGCGCAGCCATGACCGCCTGGCACGCGCTGATCAGCCGTCGATCGGCGTCCACCGGCATGGCAATGCGGATCTGCGAGCGGCGCGCCCGCTGCAATTCCAGCAAGGCCAGGCTGACCACGGCGTCGTAATACGCCGCATCGCCGTTATCGCCCTGGTCCACCAGCGTGACGATCAGCTCACGCAGCAACCCACCGACTTCTATCACCTGCACCCGGCTGTCCAACGTGGCTGCCAGTGCCGGACGCAGGTAGATGTTGCGCATCTGCAAATCCGACACCACGCGAATCCCGTGTTCCACCCCAGGCGGCAGCCAGACGGCGCGCTGCGGCGGCACCACCAAGGCTTCGCGCGGGGTCTCGACCCACATCACGCCGCTCATGGCGTAGAGCAATTGGCCCCAGTCATGGCTATGCGGTTCAACGTACAGCCCACGCAGATAGGTGCGCGCCAGGGGTTGTACGGGGACGGCGTGATCACTGAGGTCGGGAGGCGCAGCCAGGGCCATGGAGTGCACATCAGTCAAGGGTGAGCCGCCATGGTAATGACCACCGTTCGACAATCCGAGTGAATTTTTACGGGCCACGTGGATCATTGGCTTATACCGGCGCAATCGGAAGCGTGCGCTACTGGCTTGATCAAGGAGAGAGGCTATGGATGCAATACTGTCGGTCAACGGCAAGGCACGGATCGATTACACCCAGGACACCCTGTTCGGGCCGATAACGCGGCATGTCGAATGCCAAGTGAGCTCGCAACACCAAGCTAATGGGACGGTACTGAAGGTATTTCAACCGTTGCCGGAAGATCTACGTGATGCGCAGACGGTGGTGTTTGCGCTGGAGGGACGACGCACCCGTGGCGTGGTCAAGCATCGTCTACACCTGGCCGACCATAGCCTGCGGCTCGAACTTGAGCATCAATAGGAGCCGGCTGACCGGCTCCCACAAACACGTCAACCCTTGGCGGATTTAGCGCACTCGCACCCAGTTGCCGCCGCACACGGTTCACCATGCGCATGGTGCTCCGCACAGCCCTGACAGCAATAGCCCTTGCCGTCCTTCATTACCGCGTCAGCTCCCAGCACACACTTGCAGTGTGGGCAGGCACAGGTCTTATCTGGCATGGTCAGACTCCTTTTTCTTGGTCGTCCCGGTGCGGCGGGCGCCGACACCTTAATGAGTGACTGCGGCCCGTCGGCGATGGTTCAAACCGTCAGTCGGCGCGGGTATTGCTGCGGTACATGAATAGCAGCGCCAGGGCCAGGCAGACCATCGCTACAATCCGCGCACCCGACAATTCAATCGCCGGATTGCCCAGCCAACCGAAGTTGTCGATCAGCATGCCCATGCCCAATTGCCCGACGATCACCGCCACCGTCGCTACCGCCGTGCCGACGACAGGCACCGCGCCGACCATCACCATCATGTACACCACTCCGAACAAGGCCCCCGTGAGTTGCCATTTCGGCACATCCAGCAAGCTCACTGCCTGGGCGGGTTCAAAGAACAGGATCAACAACGCAGTGACAATCGCGCCCACGCCAAAGGTCACCAGGCTGCCGCGCAATACACCCACCGCCTGGCCCAGGCGACCATTGATGGCGGCTTGCACACTCAACACCGCACCTGCGGCGACCACCACTACCAGTAACAGAATCAGATTCATCGCCTTAACCTCGCGCAATCAAAACAAGTGCCACCACAATCAACGCCAGGGCGATCCAGCGTTCGCCATTGACCCGCTTGCGCGCCGCGCCGAACCAGCCGAAATGATCGATCAGCACGCTCTTGCCGACTTGCCCCGAAAGAATCGCGATCATGGTCATCGCGATGCCGATATGCGGCGTGGCCAGGGTCAGTACAACCACGTAGATCGGCCCCAGGAAACCACCGATCAACTGCCAGCGCGGCAGCTCGGACAACGCCGGGCCTTTTCGCGGGCCACTGAACAATAGCAGTAGAAACAGGATCGCCGAGCCCACGCCAAAGATGCTCAAGGTGGCCCACAAATGCCCGACCTGCACACCCAATGGCCCGAGCAGGCCGGCTTCAACCGACAAACCCATGCCAGCCAGGATCACCAGCGGCAAAAGCATTAGCCGCAGGCCATTTTTTTTCGGCTTGGCTAACGCCACGCCCTCGATGGAACTTGCTTGCATACACCACCTGCACATCAACAAAGGATTGGATGGCGCGCATTATCCGGTGGCCGTCCTGTGCAATAAATGGGAGCATGCCGACAACACCTTTGCGCAAAATGCACAGCCTGGAGACGTGATGCAAGGCTTGAATGAACTGAGCTTCAAGGCGCTGCGCCTGTTCGTCGCCGTGCTGGACTTGGGCAGCTTTTCCGAAGTGGCGCGCCGAGAGGGCCTGGCGCCCTCTTCCATCTCCCGGCAGATCCAGCTGATGGAACAGGCTCTAGGCCAGCAATTGCTCTACCGTCACACCCGCGCCGTCAGCCCCACCGAGGCCGGGCGCCTGCTCGGACGACATGCGCGCTTGATGCTGGAACAACTGGAAGCCGCCGGCCAGGCGCTGCAGGAACAGGAAAGCGAGCCTAGCGGCCTGGTGCGCATCAATGCGCCGATGGTGTTCGGCCAGCGCCATCTCGCCCCCTGGCTGGGCGAGTTGTGCCGCCGTTATCCGAAGCTGCAACTGGATATCCAGCAAACCGACACCTATGTCGACCCGCTGCAAGACGGTACCGACCTGCTTTTTCGGATCGGCGTACTCAACGACTCCAGCATGCAGGCGCGGATCTTCGCGCCCCAACGCTTTCGCATCGCCGCCAGCCCGGCCTACCTGGCCCGACACGGCACTCCGCAACATCCTGACGAACTGATCAACCACCAGTGCCTGGCCTACAAAGGCATTACCGGCCAGCAACGCTGGTTCTTCCGCAAGGGCCAGGGCGACTGGACACCTCACAGCGTCAAGGGCCCGATCACCGGCAACCATGCCGACACGCTCAGCTATGCCGCCGAACAAGGGTTGGGGCTGGTGGTGTTTCCGTCGTGGTTGATCGGCGACAGTTTGCGTGCGGGCGCTTTGCGGGCAGTGCTGACGGAGTACGACGTGGCGACAACATTGGAGCCGCAGCAGATTGCGGCACTGTGGCCGGGGAGCCGGCGGTTGTCGCTGAAGGTGCGGACAGTGATTGATTATTTTGTGGAGTGTTTTGGAGCGGTGCCGTATTGGGATCGGTAACCTTTCCAAGTCGAGAAGAGCGTCGCCATGAAGGAAATTTCCTTACAGCAAAAGGTAGGTCCGTTCTGATTTTCCGGGCCAGTATTTCTGGTCTCTGCAGGCTGCGGCAGACTCTGACGATATCTTTTTGAGAGCGCTGCCATGGAATTCACTTACCCCAAAATATCGCGCGCTGCGCGAGCGGCTTCAGCCAGCGGTCTGGCCGTCTTTGATAGTGCACGTAGTTTTGGCTATATTTGGCCAAAATACGGAGATAACCACATGACTACCGTACCTCTGGGTGAAGCGAAAAATAATCTGTCGAAGCTGGTTGATGAGGCTGCCGCAGGCAAGGTCATTACTATTGCCAAGCATGGACGTGCGATGGCTCAACTTGTGCCCGTCGGCAAATCCAAGGGGCGGAGAATCGGTGCAATGAAAGGCAAGCTCATCATTCCTGAAGACTTCGATGCACCTTTGCCTGACGACCTACTCGATGCCTTCGAAGGCAACCGCTTATGAGAGTATTGCTGGATACCCATATTCTGCTTTGGACGCTGAGCGAAGATCCTAAGCTATCCAGCAAAGCCAAGAAGCTGATTGAGAACGCAGCAGAGGTTTACATCAGCGCTGCAACATTCTGGGAGATCTCGATCAAGGTCGGCCTGGGGAAACTCACCGTCGATCTGGATGAAATCCGTGAGTACTGCCTGGAAAGCGGATTCGTCGAACTGCCCATCACCTCAGAACATGCGATCGCGGTTAAGGACCTTGAGCACCATCACAAGGATCCGTTTGATCGGCTCATCGTTGCGACCGCCATCAGCGAGCCCATGAAGCTATTGACCGCCGATCCGCAGGTCGCCCAATACACGTCCCTGGCAATTCTGGTGTGAGTCGCCCCAATTGCTTCGGTGCGCCTACCCAAACACCCACTGCCCTATCAACCAGGCATTCGCCCCACTGATCACCGCAAACAGAAACCACGCCAGCAAGCGTGTCGGCAGCCGATTCACGAACGGCCCCATCAGTTGCTTGTCACCGGTCATGCGGATCAGCGGATACAGCGCGAACGGCAACTGCAGGCTGAGCACCACCTGGCTGAGGATCAGCAATTTGCCGATGGCATCGTCGCCCATCAGCCATACCCCCAAAAACGCCGGGATCAGCGCCAGGCCACGGGTGATCAAACGCCGTTGCCAGCAGGGAATGCGCAGGTTGAGGTAGCCCTCCATGATCACCTGCCCGGCGATGGTGCCGGTAAAGGTGGAGCTTTGCCCGGAGGCGAGCAAGGCAATGCCGAACAGGATGCTGGCGAAGGCACCGCCGACCAGCGGATCAAGCAGGTGATAGGCATCCTGAATCTCGACCACCTCGGTGTGGCCGGTCTTGTGGAAGGCGGCGGCGGCGAGCACCAGAATCGCAGCGTTGACCAACAGGGCCAGGGCCAGTGAGCCGATGGTGTCGATACGCGCCAGCTTGACCGCGTCCTGTTTGCTGGCCAGGTCCTTGCCGATCAGGCGGGTTTGCACGATGGAGCTGTGCAGATAGAGGTTATGGGGCATCACCGTGGCACCGAGGATACCGATGGCCAGGTACAGCGGCGCAGCGTCGCTGATGGCCGACAGTGACGGGGTGAAACCGCTGAACACGTCTGGCCAGTAGGGTTTGATCAGGACCAGTTCGATGAAGAAACACACGCCGATAGTTGCCACCAGCGCGAGCATGATCGCCTCCAGGCGGCGGAAACCCCGGTTCTGCAGGGCCAGGATCAGCAGCGTGTCGAAGGCGGTGATGACAATACCGGTGGTCAGCGACACCCCGAGCAGCAGGTGGAAGGCCAGGGCACAGCCGAGTACTTCGGCGAGGTCGGTGGCAATGATGGAGATTTCCGCCAGCACCCATTGGGTGCGTGCAGACCGCTGGCTATAGCGCTCACGGCATAGTTGCGCCAGGTCCTTGCCGGTAGCGATGCCCAGCCGTGAACACAGGCACTGCACGGCCATCCCCGCCAGGCTGGCCAGCAACACCACGAACAGCAGGTTGTAACCGTAACGTGAGCCCGCCTCGATGGCCGTGGCCCAGTTGCCTGGGTCCATGTAGCCAATGGAGATCAGCAAGCCTGGGCCGGCGAACATCAGCGCGCGCTTGAAGAACGAAGCCTTGGGATCAACGGCAACAGAACCGGCCACTTCCGGCGGGCAGAACGGGGCGGTGGCGATTTTTGGCAGGCTGAATTTCACGCGGCATCCCAGGCAAACACACTCGATAGAGGCGCAGCTTATCAGTCGGACGCAACCGTGCGCATCACCGTGTCCCGCGGCAGGTCGAACGCTTCGACCACTTGCACCACCAGGTCCATCTCCTGGTTCAGTGCTTCACGCTCCATGCGCTGGCGGATCACACCTATCACAAGCACCGCCAGGGTGGTGATTGAATACGCCGGGCCGGAAAACGCCCGGACCCCGCTCACCAGCAGCATCGCTGCGGCCAGTGCCTGGCCCACTACCGGGATGGCCGTGGCCGCGCCACGACGCAGGATAAACCCGGTCAACCCGGCGAGCGCCGTGCCGCTCAACGCGGTGGTCGCCGATCGGCCGACATCGAAACGGTTGAACAAGCCCTGCTCCTTTTGCGCGGCGGCCTTGAGTTCGGCGTCGAACACCTGGCGGTCGGCGTTGCTGAGTTTGTCCTTGTACTGCTCGATGAGCTTTTCGGCGACCTGGGTTTCAAGGTCAGCCAATTCGACGGTATCGAGCGGCTCATCGAACTTGATCCCCAACCGCTGCACCACATCCTCAGCAATCTGGCGGTAACTCACGCCATGACCTCGGGCCAGGTTCATAAAGGTATCGCCGCCCATGCGCTGCAACTCAATGGCCAGCTTGAGCGGCTCGCGCACGCAGGCGTCTATGGATGCACTGCGTTTTTGTGCCATCAATTCGGCGAGGAACTTCAACTCCTCGGGCCGCGCCTGCACCAGCGCCGGGAACAGATCCGCATCCTCTTCGGCGAAACGCACGTCGGCGCTACGCTGGTCGGAGCGGATCATGCCGCGCCGCTCGTGCAGCAGGTCGGTGTACTGCACCACTTTTTGCAACTGCGGCCAGTAGGCGGCGTGATCGAAGGTCGCAAGGTGCACGTTGCTGACCTTGGCCTTGAGCGCCGGAGTGACGGGGATCGCGTAACGGCCAATACATCGTTCGGTGTCAGGTTTCAGGGCCAAGGCCCAGTCTTTGCTGGAGTGGCAGTTGATCACGCGCCCCTTGAGCGGTGCGGACACGTCATCCCACGGGCTCGATGTGCATATCGCCCCGCCCATCAGCAACAGGTTGTCCAAAGGCAGCTCGCGGGCGATATCGGGGCGGGCCAGCAGGCTTTTGACCAGGATACGCGCGCCGAGGGAATGGCCGATCAGGTTGATGCGCCGAACTTCCAGGGATTCACCGTGCAGGAAACTGGCGAGCTCCGGCAGCAAGCTCCTGGCGACCTCGTCCACCCGTGCCTCGACGCTTTTATAGTGGTCGAGAAAGTAGGCAATCGCCTTGCCCACGCCCACGGTGGCTGCGCCCAGGCTACCGCCGCCGAGCATCGCGCCGATCACATCCTTGAACGGCGCGAACAGGTTTTCCAGGAAATGCCCCGCCGGCCAGAACAACATCAGGTTGGTCGAGCCTTCGATGCCCGCCAACTGCGCCTTGAAGCTGCCCAGTTGTTGCCGGTTGAAAAACGCCGAATAACCGTGGACATAGAGATTAAGCACATCGCCCTGGGGCTCACCACACATCAGGAACGTGGGCTTGCGGGTGCGGTGCATTTCAT
Source organism: Pseudomonas reactans (assembly GCF_013387025.1). Classification (NCBI taxonomy): domain Bacteria; kingdom Pseudomonadati; phylum Pseudomonadota; class Gammaproteobacteria; order Pseudomonadales; family Pseudomonadaceae; genus Pseudomonas; species Pseudomonas reactans. The sequence continues at coordinate 46,457 of NZ_JACAQP010000018.1, forward strand.
CCCACTGGTGCTGCATGGGGCAATGACTCCTGGTGACAAGGGACGGCGATAGTAACAAAGCGCGGGGTTCAACGTCGGACCGCTGGGGGAAAAGGCACCGCATTGGCCTCTTCGTCCTTTCAAAACAGAGAGGCGGCCTTGGACTTGGCCAAATAGCGCGCCGGTGAATCGCCCAGGTTGCGGCGGAATACCGAGGTGAACGCGCTGGAGCTGCTGAACCCCAACTCGAACGCCACATCGGTGATGGACGAGCCATGACTGAGCCGCGCCGTCGCCTCCAACAGGCACACCTGCTGGCGCCAGGACACAAAGGTCATGCCTGTGCATTCACGAAAGTTACGGGTAAAGGTACGCCGGCTCATGCTCGACCAGTCGGCCATCTCACAGATGGAAATCTTCTGCGTCGGCGCCTCTAGAAATCGCTGACAAGAACGGGCCAAGCGTGCTTCGGAGGGCAACGGCGCACTGAGGGGTAACTCGGGCATGGCGCCGATTTCATCGATCAACAGAGTCAGCACGCAGCAGTCGCGCACGCTCGGCGACGCCGATGGCCCGATCGCCAGTGCCGCTTGCAGAAGATGGCGCAACAGCGGCGAGACGCCAAACACCTGGCAGTAGTCCTGCAACCCAGCACGCCGGGCCGCGTCGTCGTCCAAGTAAGTATTGAGCATCACCACATCGCCGCGCATGTGCATCTCGTGGGACACCCCGCCTGGCACCCAGATCGCCCGCTGAGGCGGCACGACCCAATTACCGAGGTCGGTGAACATTTTCAACGCACCAGTGGACGCATAAGCGAACTGCCCGCGCCGGTGGGTATGCCGTGGAAATACCGTGCCGGACGGGTACTCGCGCAGCGTCACCACCGCTTCGGGGCTGTCGGGTTCGTAAGGGGAATAGATGAAGGTCGGCGGCATGGCCCGATTTTGTCAAAGTATGACCTGACATAGCAAGCGGGCCACTACTCTGCCACCTAGAATCGTCGCTCCCCAAGTTGGGTTCATCTCGAAGGGATATTCGGAAAATGAGTGTCAAAAACTACTTGGACGTACGAGTAGACGGCGCCGTTCTGATGGTGGGTCTCAACCGCCCGCAGAAGCGAAACGCCATGTCTCTGGAAGTCATGCACGAACTGCGCGATACCTTCACCAACATGCCCGAAGGCATTGGTGCCGCCGTGCTGTACAGCACCAGCCAACATTTCTGCACGGGGCTGGACCTGTCGGAAATCCGCGACCAATCGGTGATCGATAACGTCCAGGCCTTCCGCGAATGGCACAAGACCTTTGAACTGATCCAGTTCGGCAAGGTGCCCGTCGTCGCTGCCATTACCGGCGCTGCCATCGGTGGTGGCCTGGAAATCGCCACCGCCTGCAGCCTGCGCGTGGTGGATGACAGCGCCTTCTTCTCACTGCCTGAGGCCATGCGCGGCTTGTATGTCGGCGTCGGCGCCTCGGTGCGTTTTCCACGCATCGCCGGCATCGCCCTGATGACCGACATGATGCTCACCGGCCGCACGCTCTACGCCAAGGAAAGCTATGAGCGCGGCGTGGCCCAGTACCTGGTGCCGGTCGGCCAGGCGGTACTCAAGGCCACCGAGCTGGCGCACAAGATCGCCGGCAACCTGCCCATGACCAACTACGCGGTAACCCACGTGCTGCCGCGCATTGTCGATCAAAGCCAGCAGGACGGCCTGATGACGGAAGCCTTGATTGCCGCCGTGGTGTCTTCGGACATCCGCACACAGGACCGCCTGGCGGACTTCCTGGATCGCAAGAAGGACAAGATCCAGACCGCGCCAGCGGTGTAACTCCCGGTCGTGAACGTTGCCGAGCGCACCTCGGCAAACCATGGATGGCCTTCACAATCACTATCAACCTGGTGAAACCATGTTTCAGCACAGCACTCAAGACGATCTTTATCGCAGCAATGATGCGACCGATGAACGATTGATCAAAATCGAACGCAGCTGGCACAAACGCGCACAGATCAAGCTCGATTCCCAACGTCCGGATATCCAGCTTGACCTGCAAGCGCCGGACTTTCTCGAGGCCCTGTTACCTTTTGCCCATGATCCGCACTACCAGCACTACCCCCATGCCCTGAAGCTGCTGATCCTGTCGGCCGGCTGGGTGATCTACAACCAGAAAACCATCGCCATCGAAACCGAAATCATCTGCCCGTCCTGCATCGACCTGCTGCAGTTGGGCTCGCGGCTGAGCTCTGCCAGCGCCGCGACGATTTCCGAAACCCTGGCGGATGAGGCTTATCACACGCTGTTTTCGATCAACATGTGTGAACTGGCGATTACCCAGCGCGGCATGCGCATCAAATGGCCGGAGCTGGAATTGACCCGCCACCTGAGCCAGGCCCAGGCCACCCTGTCCGAGGCGGATTTCAAGATCTACCGCCTGGCCTTCTCGCTGGTCTCGGAGACGTTTATCAGCGACTACCTGGCCGACCTCAGCGACGCGCCAGACATCCAGCCGGTGTTCCGCCACGTGGTGGCCCTGCACAAAAAAGACGAGCTGGTGCACAAGCACATCTTCCCGCTGTTCGTGCAGCAGGTGGTCGGTGACTTCAACGCGCAGCAAACCGCTTTGTTTACTCGCGGCATCGCCAACTCCATCCGGATCTTCCCGATGCGCGAGATTTCGGCGTGGCGAATCATCCTGCCGCAACTGCTCGAAGTGTTCGGCGATCAGTCGCTGCTGCTGCCGACTCAATTTACCGAGACCGGCGAAGCAGACTACTCGGCCATGCCCGAGATCCTCAGCTCCATTGGCATACACCCCGAAGCGGTGCTCCCCGAGCCGCAGATGATGAGCGAACCGGCCATCACCGTTTGAAACCAGCGTGCTGCTGATCACTACAAATTCAATAGAGTAATTGTCATGTGTGGATACATTGGCGTCTTTGCCAAACAACCTCGTGCGTTCAACCCGAACATGTTCGATGCCGCCCTGCGTGCCATCCACCATCGCGGCCCGGACAGTTCCAGCCAATGGTTCGACCCCCAAGGCCAGGCCGCCTTTGGCTATGTGCGCCTGGGACTGGTCGGCCTGGGTAACGGCACCCAGCCTATCGTGGCCGACGAAGGCGACCTGGTGATGATGGTCAACGGCGAGTTCTATGACTATCAACGCATCCGCGCCGAACTGGAGAGCGATGGTTGCCGCTTCAAGACCTCGTCCGACAGCGAAATCGCCATGCACCTGTACCGCCGCCATGGCGTACGCGGCCTCAAGCAACTGCGCGGCGAATTCACCATCCTGATCTTCGATCGCCTGCGCAAAAAGCTGTTTGCCGTGCGTGACCGGGTGGGCGTCAAGCCGCTGTACTACACCGAGCATGAAGGTGCCTGGTACTTCGCGTCCGAAATCAAAGCCTTGCTCGCCGCCGGTGTACCCGCACAGTGGGACCACGAAGCCTACGCCAATCGTGGTTTTATCCTGCGCGACCGTACCGTCTTCAACAACATTCGCAGCGTGAAACCGGGTTGCTGGATCATCGCCGACGAAAGCGGCCTGCAGACCGAGCAGTACTGGGACTGGGATTTCCCGGATGCCCAGGCGACCGAGCAGCGCAGCGAAGCCGAGATGATCGAGTCCCTGCGCAACACCATCGAAGAGTCCGTGCGCCTGCGCCTGCATGCCGATGTACCGGTCGGTGTGTGCCTGAGTGGCGGTCTCGACTCGTCGGCCATGCTGGGCATCGCCACCGAGCTGACCGGCCAGCCCTTGCAGGCGTTTCACTTATCTTTCGAGGGCGAGCAGGCCTACGACGAACGTCAATATGCCGAAGTGGCCGCCCGACATAACCGCGCCCACCTCAACGTGCTGTCGGTGAACTCCTCCGACATGGCGGACAACTTCGAAAATGCCCTGTGGCATGCCGAAATGCCCTTCGCCAACGCTCACAGCGTGGCCAAGTACCTGCTGTGCAAATACGTGCAAAAACAGGGCATGCGCGCCGTACTCACGGGTGAAGGTGCCGACGAAGTCTTCGGCGGCTACCCGCACTATCGTCGCGACATGGTGTTGTACAACCACGAAAACCAGGACCCGACGGCAATCGCCGAACTCACCCGACGCCTGCATGCCAGCGAAGATCGCTACCTGCCCGGCGGCAAAAATGATGTGAAATGGGTGCAGGACGAACTGGGCCACGGCGTGTCCTGGCTGCAAACCCAGTCGGCGTTGTTCGGCCCCCTGACGCAGTTGTACAGCGATGACTTTCGTGAGCGTTTCAGCAATACCGATGCCTATCGCGAGTTCTACGATCGCCTGAGCCCACGGGCGCTCAACGGCTGGGAGCCGGTCAACCGTTCGCTGTATATGGTGGCCAAGTCCAGCCTGCCCAACGTGGTGCTCACCTCCCTGGGCGACCGCATGGAAATGGCCGGCAGCCTGGAAGGTCGACCACCGCTGCTCGATCACCAAGTGATTGAGGCCGCGTGCCGCTTGCCAGTGAACATGAAAGTGCGCGGCGCCACCGAGAAATACGCGTTGCGCGAAGCCATGCGCCCTTACGTGCCCCAGGCTGTGCTGGACCGCAAAAAGCAATACTTCCGCGCCCCGCCGGCCTCCGAGAGCCCGCAATCGAAGCTGTATGAAATGATCAACGACGTGTTGAGCGGCCCGGCCTTGAATAACGTACCGTTCTTCGACCCGCGTAAAGTACGCGCCTTGCTGGCAACCCTGCCAAGCTTGTCCACCGCCCAACGCGCTTCGGCAGACAACCTGCTGATGGAAATCGCCGGGCTGTGCCTGATGCAAAAACGCTTCGCCTTGAACTGACTTCCCGGCGGCACCTCGCGATCGCGGTGTGCCGCCTGACCCAAGGAGGGTCCATGCTGAAAAAACATCTGTCTCTTGCCGTGCTCGTCACCCTGGTATGGGGGGTCAACTTCCCCATCACCAAGCTCGGCCTGCGTGCCATCGACCCGTTTGTACTCACGGGTATCCGCTTTGCCCTCGCCGCGCTGCCGCTGGTGTTCTTTATCAAGCGCCCTGCCGTCAAGTTCAGCTACGTGGCGGCCTATGGCTTTATCTTCGGGCTGGGCATGTGGGGCGTGATCAACTATGGCATCCAGGTGGGCGTGAGCCCCGGTATTGCCTCATTGATCATTCAGCTCAGCGTGTTCTTCACCATGGGCTGGGGCTTTGTGCTGTTCAAGGAGAAAATCCGTGGTGCGCAAATGCTCGGCGCCGTGCTGGCCTTGATCGGCTTGGCAGGAATCATCTCGACCCAGGAAGGCAACCATGCGGTGCTGGGCGTCATGCTGATCGTGCTCAGCGCGGTAGCCTGGAGCGTCGGCAACGTGATCATCAAGAAATCCGGGGTCAAGGAGATCTTCTCGTTCATGGTGTGGGCCAGCCTGATCCCGCCGATCCCGCTGTTCCTTACGGCCTGGTTGATGCACGGCAGCGCCGCGTTCGAAGGTTTGCAGGCCAGCCTCGACCTGACGGCGGTGTTGTCGATCCTGTTCCAGGTGTACCTGGCCACGCACTTTGCCTACTGGGGCTGGAACTCGTTGCTCAAGCTGTACCCGGTGTCCACCGTGGCGCCGCTGTCGTTGCTGATTCCGGTGTTCGGCATCACCAGCTCGATGCTGATCCTCGATGAGCGTATTTCCACGCCGAACCTGATCTCGATTGGGATCATCATCATCGGGCTGGCGGTGGGCCTGTACCGCAGGCCAGTCAACCTCGCGCCCGTGGAACCGCAGGCGATTGTCCATATGGATAGATAGTCATGGCATAAATTCTGGATTTTGTTCGCGTATTGAGTGCTTTAGCCTGGGTCCAGTCCTGTACTGAACCCAAGGAAATACCATGAGCATGCCTGAATTTTTTGTCACCCCCGGCTACGGCGATTACATGCGCGAGCACCTGCATTACTCGCAGGCGGTAAAAGTCGGCAATCGCGTGGAAACCTCAGGCCAGGGCGGCTGGGATGATGAATTCCAGATCCCCGCCGACCTGGCCGACGAGATCGCCCAGGCGTTCCACAACCTGGAACGCACCCTTGCTACTGCCGGCGCCAGTTGGGAGCACGTGATTCACGTCAACTCCTACCACGTCGGCGGTTTCCCACCCGAAGTCAACGAAGCGATGGTCAAACACTACCGCCATTACATGCCCCACCATGCGCCGATCTGGACGCAAGTCGGTGTCGAGGCCCTGGGCCTGCCAACCATGCGCGTGGAAATCCGCGTGACCGCGATTATTCCCTGACCCCGAACCTGCGAATCACCCATTCGACAAACACCTTGAGTCGCGCGCTCTGGTGACGATTGGGTGGATAGAGGATGTGCAGCGGCGTGGCCGGACGCGACCACTGCGGCAGCACATTGACCAGTTGGCCGTTGTCCACGTAGTACTGAACGATGGCTTTGAAATGCTGCCCGACGCCCAAGCCGGCGAGCAGCATTTCCTTGAGGCCATTGCCTTCATTGGTGGAATAGGCGCAATCGCCCACTTCAATGCGCCTGTCGCCCTGCTCGAAAATCAGTGGCTCCGCCTTACCGGATCCGGCAAAAAAATAACCGGCCTTGAGGTGGTTGTGCGCCAAATCCTCCGGGGAAACCGGCATGCCTCGGCGCGCCAGGTAGTCGGGCGCGGCGCAGGTCAGATACTCCAGGTCGGCCACCTTGCGCCCGATCATCGCCATGTCATCGAGCTGACCGGCCCGGATCACACAATCCACACCCTCCCCCACGATATTCACCGCGCGATCACTGATGCCCAAGGCGACCGTGATGTCGGGATATTCGCGATGAAAATCCACCAGCGCCGGAATCAGCAGGCAATTGGCAAACGACGCCGGCGCATCCACCCGCAGATGCCCGCCAGGCTTGAGGACTTGCCCGCGAATGGCACTGTCTACTTCATCCAGCTCTGCCACCAACCGCCGGGCATGCTGGTAATACTCCAACCCCTCGGACGTTGGCGCCAGAGCCCGTGTGGTGCGGTGCATCAGCTTGATGCCGAGGTGCTTCTCAAGGTCGGTGATCAGCTTGCTCACGGTGGAGCGCGGCAGTGCCAACTGGTCGGAGGCACGACTGAATGAGCTGGTTTCAACAACGCGAACAAAGGCACGCATGGCGAGAAGTTGGTTCACAAGGATGACCTTCTGGATAGCTGCAACCGCTTTCAGCAGGCGAAATTGTCGATCTTGACCTGACCATCGGGAAACGTGGCAATAATCTCCAACTCGCCGCCCATCGCGCGGATATAGTCGCGCAACGTGCTGATGTACATGTCGGTGCGCCGCTCCATCTTGGAGACGGCCGCCTGGTTGATGTTCAGTGCTTTGGCCAGGCTCGCCTGGCTTAGTTGCTGAGCTTTGCGCAACTCATGCAGCGGCATTTCCTGCAGATGCTGCTGGAACAACAGCTTGGCTTCGGCGCGGGATTGCGACGTCATGCGCGCTTGCAGTTCAGCGAATTTCTTAGCCATGGTGACGGCCCTCCCAACCAGAATTCAACCTAACCAAATATTCCACCAAAGGAATAATAAATTCAACCTGTCAAAAAGCGCTTTACCTGAGTCTCTACCCACCCCGCTCAAAAACACAATTTTCGAAATGTAAAAAGCGCTCTAATACACCCCTGTTGATTGGCTTTAAAGATCCTGGAGTTCGCAATGCCCCATGAAGGCAACCTGTTACAAGCAGCCGTGGTGTTCCTGCTCGCCGCCGTGCTGACCGTGCCCCTGGCCAAACGCCTGCAACTGGGCGCGGTGCTGGGCTATCTGTTCGCCGGTGTGATCATTGGCCCGTCGGTGTTGGGTTTGGTCGGCAATCCGCAAAGCGTCGCGCAATTTTCCGAACTGGGCGTGGTGTTGCTGCTGTTCATCATCGGTCTGGAACTGTCGCCCAAGCGGTTGTGGGTGATGCGCAAGGCGGTGTTCGGCGTCGGTCTGGCGCAGGTGCTGCTCACGGGCCTAGTGATGGGCGTGGTGGCGTTGTGGCTGTTTGGCCAGTCGTGGAACAGCGCAATCGTGCTCGGTCTGGGCCTGGCGCTGTCGTCCACCGCGTTTGGCCTGCAAAGCCTGGCCGAGCGCAAGGAACTGAACCAGCCCCACGGCCGCCTGGCCTTTGCGATTCTGCTGTTCCAGGACATCGCAGCGATCCCGCTGATCGCCATGGTGCCGCTGCTGGCCGGTAGCGATCACCCGACCACCGAAGCCCAGGGCCTGCAGCATGTGTTGCAAATTCTCGGCAGCATTGCGGTGGTGATCATTGGCGGACGCTACCTGTTGCGGCCGGTGTTCCGCATCGTCGCCAAGACTGGCCTGCGCGAAGTGTCCACCGCCACCGCGCTGTTGGTGGTGATTGGCACGGCCTGGTTGATGGAGTTGGTGGGCGTGTCCATGGCCCTCGGCGCCTTCCTCGCCGGCCTGTTGCTGGCGGACTCGGAATACCGCCACGAACTGGAATCCCAGATCGAACCGTTCAAGGGCCTGCTGCTGGGCCTGTTCTTTATCAGCGTGGGCATGGGCGCCAACCTCAGCCTGCTGCTCAGCTCGCCGCTGGTGGTGATCGGCCTGACGTTGCTGCTGATCGGCCTGAAGCTGCCCTTGCTCTACGCCGTAGGCCGGCTGGTGGGCGACCTCAATCGCGAAAGCGCCCTGCGCCTGGGCGTGGTGCTGGCGGCGGGTGGTGAATTCGCCTTCGTGGTATTCAAGATCGGCCGCGACCAAGGCCTGTTCGAACCGCACCTGTACGACATCCTGGTCCTGACCATTACCCTCTCCATGGCGGTGACGCCGCTGTTGCTGTTGGTGTGCCCGAAGCTGTTCAAGCCCAAGGCCAAGCCGGTGGAAATCCCCGAGGAATACCGCACCATCGAAAGCGACGCACCCCGCGTGGTCATCGCCGGCATGGGCCGTATGGGCCAGATCGTCGCGCGGATCCTGCGTGCGCAGAACATCTCGTTCATCGCCTTGGACACTTCGGTGGAAACCATCGAGCTGACCCGCAGCTTCGGCGGCATGCCGGTGTTCTACGGCGACCCGCAACGCCCCGAGATTCTGCACGCAGCCAAAGTCGACCAGGCGGAGTTCTTCGTGATCGCCATGGACGACCCGGAAATCAACATCAAGACCGCCGAACTGGTGCGCAACCTCTACCCGCACATGAAGATCATCGCCCGCGCCCGTAACCGCCAACACGTGCACCGCCTGGTGGACCTGGACGCGTCACCGATTCGCGAGACCTTCTACTCCAGCCTGGAAATGAGCCGCCGCACGTTGGTCGGCCTGGGTTTGAGCCAGGCCCAGGCCGATGCGCGCATCACCCGCTTCAAGAACCACGACCTGCAAGTGCTGGCCGCACAACACGCGGTGTACGACGACGCCGCCAAAGTGATGCAAACCGCCCAGGAGGCCCGGGCAGAACTGGCGCGGCTGTTTGAGATGGACCGACTTGAGGAAGAGTCCGACAAGGTGTGAGGCTATGGATGAACGATTTTGCGAAAATTCTGACAGAATACGGCGCAATTTCGTTCACCCCTGGAGCGCTTCATGGCCACTTTCACCAAGACTGCCGTCCTGCTGGCCCTCGCATTGACTGCTGGTAGCGCATTCGCCGCGTCCAAGCCGACCACGCAAACCATCTCCACCTTGGGTGGCAAGTTCACCTTCAACCTGCCCAAGGCCTACGCCGCCGACACCCTGCCGGCTGGCAAGGCTGAAGATGGCACCGCCGATACCCAGGGCACGATGTACGCCAACCAGACCACAAAAAGTGTGGTGATCGTCGCCGAAACCGTACGTAACGACGGGGTAACCATCGGCGACAACGACGCGCAATTCCTGGACGGCGCCGTGGCCGGGTTCGTCAAGGACCAGAGCGCCGCACTGCCTGACTTCAAGAAACAGAGCGAGAAGAAACTGACGTTCAAAGGCCTCGGCCTGCGCCAGGTGGACAGCACCGCCACCCAAGGCGGCGGCAAAACGCTGAACTCCACGTTCCTCGGTGGTTCGGGTAATCACCTGCTGGTGATCCAGGCGATTTCGCGGGCGGATGATGCCAAGGGGCATGCGGCGTTGGTGAAGCAGATTACCGGCGGCAAGTAACCCGATCTACCAAGCAACACATAACCAAAGTGGGAGCGGGCTTGCTCGCGAATGCAGTGTGTCAGTCACCAATGTTTCGACTGACCTACCGCATTCGCGAGCAAGCCCGCTCCCACATTTCTTAACGGTGTTTATTTCAGGCTCTTTTCCAACCAGGCTTTCAGGTCCTGCACTTCCGCCTCGCTGATGGTATGCGGCATGCCGGGGTACCCATGAAACTCCGGCTTCAACCCCAGCCCCGTCAACACCTCATTCGCCCGCGTCGCCGACACATAGGGCAGTGCCTGGTCCAAGGTGCCATGGCCGATAAAAATCGCCAATTTGCCCAATGACGCATCCGGCTTCAGTTCAGCCTTGAGCACCGGCAGCACACTGCCGCTCAACGCCGCAATGCCGCGCAGCAGTTCCGGTCGGCGCAGGCCCACCTCGTAGGACATGATTGCGCCCTGACTGAAACCCACCAGGAACACCCGATCCGGCTGGGTGTGATATTTGGCGGTGGCTTTGCCGACAAAATCTTCGATCAGCTTCGCACTGCGTTGCAGGTCGGCGGTTTCGCCGTCGTAATCGCCGTTGCCGGGTGTCTTGGTAAACCAGCGATAGCCGTGGGGGTCCACTGGCATCGGTGCACGAGCCGACACGTAAGTCCACGTGGAAGGCAGCGCATCCTTGATGCCGAACAGATTTTCCTCGTTGCTGCCAAACCCGTGCAGGAAAATCACCAGCGGCTGGTTACGCGCATCACCTTGGGTCTGTTCCAGGTACGACAGCGGCAAGTCAGTGTGTAACCTATCGTCGGCATGGGCAGTGCCGACGACCAACGTCAGCGCCAGGACAAACAGTTTGAGCATGGGGCATCACCTCAGGGCTTGCGTAACAGATAAGTGTCCATGATCCAGCCATTTTCCAGGCGTGCCGCCTTGCGCACCCGTTCGATTTCGTCCGCGACTTCGCTGACGTTGCCGCTGATCAGGATCTCATCCGGTGTGCCCAGGTAGGCGCCCCAATAGATCTCCAAGTCTTGGTCCGCCACGCTGCGGTAGGAGTCTTCGGCGTCGAGCATTACGACCAACGTGTCGGCATCACTCGCCTGCCCCGCCGCCAAACGGCGCCCGGTGGTGATCTCAACAGACTTGCCGATGCGATTCAGTGGCACTTTGTGTTGGGCCGCCAGGGCCTGCACGCTGGTGATGCCAGGGATCACTTCGAACTCGAACTCACTGCGGCCGCTGGCGAGGATCGCCTGCAGGATGCGAATGGTGCTGTCGTACAGCGCAGGATCACCCCAGGCGAGGAAAGCGCCCACTTCACCGTCAGCCATTTCTTCGTTGATCATGCGTTCGAAGGTCTGCTGCTTGTCGCGGTTGAGGTCCTGCACGGCGGTGGTGTAGTCAACCTCGCCACGCACACGCTCGGGGCAATCGGCCTCGACGAAGCGGTAGCCGGGCTCGGTGATGTAGGTCTCGCAGATCTCACGACGCAGGTCGATCAACTTGTCTTTGCTCTGGCCCTTGTCCATCAGGAAAAACACGTCGGTGCGGTTGAGCGCCTTCACGGCCTGCATCGTGATGTAGTCAGGGTTGCCGGCGCCAATGCCGATGATCAGGATGCGTTTCATGGGTTGCTCTCATTGCGGGGCGTGGATTTTGCCATGTTCAGGCGGCTAGGCGTGAGTTTCCAGGCGCAGGCGCCAGACGTTGTTGAAACGCAGCTCAGTGGCGGACAGCGGTTCGACATCGATCCGGTAGAACATCGACAGCGGAAACTGCATGACGTGCCACATCGCGGCACGGATCACAAAGGGATGGGTGATGGCCACGACATGACCGGGCTGGGTTTCAAGGGTTTTCATCCACTCACCTACCCGCAGGCAGATCTGCTCCACCGATTCGCCACCGTGGGGCGCGTACGTGGCGTCGGTGAGCCACGTATTCAACGCGTCACGCTCCAACTGACCGATGTCCTGGCCCTTCCACTGCCCGAAATCAGCATCGCGCAACGCAGCGTCGATCACCGCGTCATCGCCGAACAAGCCTGCCGTCTGCCGCGTCCTGGCCTCGGGCCCACACAATAGTCGCCGGGTTTTCTTGTAGCGCTCAGCCAGCGACAACGCCGAGCCTCGCCAATCCATCGCCACCGCCTCGTCATCGGGAAAACGCCCCTGTTTTTGCAGAGGCGTGACGGCGTGGCAAATGAGTGTCAAACGAGTGGTGTGCATTGCAGCGTGCTTGAGACCAAAAGATAAGGCCCCAAGACTGGCGCAGTTATCGCTGAGGTGCAACGCCTTGTGCCAGATTGAGCACCTGGTAACCCAAGCCTGGATGCGCCGCATCCAACGCTATGTACCGAGTCAAACCACCCGCGCCATATGCTCCCCAATCCGTGCCCGTAACCACCGCTCCGCCGGATCATTGTCGTGCACACCACTCCACACCATCGACAACTGCGCCTCCTCGATCGCAAACGGCGGATCCTCTGCCCGCAAAGAGGTGCCTTCGGTCAACGCACACGCCGCATAATCCGGCACCGTCGCGATAATCTGTGTGCCGGCGAGCAACGCCCGCAACCCACTGAACTGCGGTACCGCCAACACCACCCGCCGCGCCCGGCCGATCCGCGCCAAATCCAGATCGATATTGCCACTCAAGTCCCCCGAGAACGACACCATTGCATGAGGGCGTTCACAGTAATCATCCAGCGTGAGCGGCTCGACACCACCATCCCCACGCAAGACCTTGCACGGAATGTCCCGCAGCTTCTTGCGCTTGGCATTCGCCGGCAACTCAGTGGTGTAACTCACCCCCACCGAAATCTCGCCACTGGCCAGCAATGACGACATCAACAGGTAATTAGCTCGGCGTACGACCACGACGATCCCCGGCGCCTCCTCACGCAATTGACTGAGCAACGGCGGAAACAGACCAAACTCGGCATCGTCCGAGAGGCCAATGCGAAACACCGCACAGCTGCTGGAAGGGTCGAAATCCTTGGCACGACTGACCGCACCGGAAATGATGTCCATGGCCGGTTGCAACTCCTTGAGTATCGCCACGGCACGTGGCGTGGGCTCCATGCCCCGCCCATTGCGCAACAGCAACGGGTCGTCGAACAGGTCGCGCAGACGCCCCAACGCCGCGCTCACCGCCGGTTGGCCCATGAAGAGTTTTTCGGCGACCCGGGTCAGGTTCTTCTCGAACATCAGTGCTTCGAAAATCACCAGCAGGTTCATGTCGACGCGGCGCAGGTCGTTGCGGTTCATGGGAAACATCCAAACGGTTGGCAAGCGCACAGATAAGCATGCAAAACCCGACCGTCATTGCATGCCTGTGCTGTCTTTTCCACCTCGGCACCTGGCGAAATTAACAACGATTAACTCGTCAGCCGGACGGTCCGGCAACAAGATTGGCCCCGTCTACACTGCATCCATCCACCGGGAACGCTCCCATCGACTGCGGATATTTGTCATGGCCCGACTCGAGCAATATGCCCCTCGTTTGTCCGCCACCGGAGGCCTGTGCCCTCGGCGCGAGCGTATCGCCAAGCAACTGATCCTGGCCAATCTCGGCGAAAGCCTGGCCATTGCCGACCTGGCGCAGGCCTGCGCGTTGTCGCGCAGCCATTTTTCCCGGGCCTTCAAGTGCACCACCGGGTTGTCGCCACAGGAGTGGATCCGTCAACAACGTATCCAGCGCGCCAAGGAACTGATCACCGGCTCGTCCCTGAGTCTGACGCAAATCAGCCTGGAATGCGGTTTTTGCGACCAGGCGCACTTTTGCCACATGTTCACCCGCAGCGAAGGCGTCAACCCGATGACCTGGCGAAATCACCACTCGCGCCACAAGCCTCAAGTGATCGCAGCCTAGTGGTCGGTGCGTACCTGGAATATGCTGGGCGCTCCCCTCTTTCCGAGCACGGCCACCCATGAGCGACCCCGGCGACCAGGCCGTGCACTTCGGCCCCTATCGCATCCACCCGCGCCAACGCCTGGTGCTGGAGGCGGGTCGCCCTTTGCGCCTGGGACGGCGCGCGGTGGAGATCCTGCTGATCCTGCTGGAGCAGGCCGGCAATGTGGTGAGCAAGCAGGAATTGATCGCCCGCGTCTGGCCCAAAAGCGTGGTGGAAGACGGCAACCTGCGGGTGCATATGGCCGCGTTGCGCAAGGCTCTGGGCGATGGCCAGGCCGGGCAGCGCTATATCGTGACCGTGGCCCAGCGCGGCTACAGTTTTGTTGCGCCACTGAGCATCGAACCGATGACGCCGCCCACCGAAGGTGCCCCACAACGTCCCTGCCACAACCTGCCGTTGCGGCGTACGCGGATGATCGGCCGCCAGGCCTTGATCGACAGCCTGGTGCAGCAACTGCCGGAACAACGCTTCATCACCCTGACCGGCGCCGGCGGCATCGGCAAGACCACTGTCGCGCTGCGGGTGGCGGAATTGTTGATCGGCCATTACCGCGACGGCATCCGGCTGTTCGACCTGGCGCCGTTGAGCGCGCCATCGATGATCCTGCCCAACCTGGCTGGCCTGCTCGACGTCACTTATGCCGAGCACGAACCCTTGGCGACCTTTGCGCGCAGCCTGCAGGAACGCCAGTTGCTGCTGGTGATCGACAACTGTGAGCACCTGCTCGACGACATCGCCCTGATCAGCGAAACCCTGCTGCGCCATGCGCCCAGGCTGCACATCCTGGCCACCAGTCGCGAGGCATTGCGCGCCGAAGGCGAATCCGTGCAGCGCCTGGAGCCCCTGGCCTGCCCGCCCGTCACCGGCAATCGCGCCCAGGCGCTGGGCTACCCGGCCCTGCAATTGTTGATCGAGCGGGCCATGTCCCATCAGGACAGCTTTGAGCTGAGCGAAGCCGAACTGCCGCTAGCGATTGATATCTGCCAGCGCCTGGACGGCATTCCGTTGGCGATCGAGTTGGTGGCGGCGCAGATCGAGCGCTTTGGCTTGCCAGGGCTATTGGTGCAGATGGAGGATAACTTCCGCCTGCTGACCCGTGGCCGGCGCAACGCCCTGCCCCGCCATCAAACCTTGCGCGCCACGCTGGACTGGAGCTTTGAGCTGCTGACCGGCTGCGAACAGATCTGCCTGCGTCGCCTGGCGGTGTTTCGCGGCGGTTTCAGCCTGGCCAGTGCGGCGGCGGTGATTGCCGGGGAACAGGTAGCACCCGCCGAAGTGCTGGGCTCAATCACTCAATTGGTCGCCAAATCCTTGCTCAATGTCGAGGCCGGTGATGACGAGATGGTGTATCGCCTGCTGGACATCACCCGTACCTACGCCCTGGAAAAGCTCAGCGTCGCCCAAGAGCTTGACGCCACCCGCGAACGCCATGCCGAGCGTTGCCTGGCGCTAATGGAACAGGCACGCGACGATTGGGATTCGGTCGCCACCCAACCCTGGATCGACCGTTACGCGCCGCTGCGTGAAGATATCCGCGCAGCCCTCGACTGGGGGCTCGCGCAGGCAGGCGAACACCTGCTGGCGATCCGCTTGACCGTCAGCGCAATGCCGCTGTGGCAAGAGTTGTCGTTGCTCAGGGAACACCGCTTGTACGTGAACAAGGCGCTGGCGTTGATGGACCAGGCCGCATCGCCCTGCCCCCGTTTGTCGATGCAACTGCAATTGGCGCTGGGCAGCCTGTCCTATCACGCCATGGGCGGGGCCCCGCAGACCATTGCCGCGTTCGTCCGTGCACGGCACCTGGCCGAAGCACGCGAGGATGTCGCGGGGCAACTGCGCGCGGTCTCCGGGCATATGGCGGTGAACCTGTGTGCAGGCCAGTATCGTCAGGCGCTGGTGCAAAGCGTGCAGTTTGATCGCCTCGACCCACGCACCGACCCGCAACTGGATATCAGCGCCCAGCGTCTGCGGGTGCTGGCCCAGCATTACAACGGCAACCAGGCACTCGCCCGGCACAATGCCGAGCAAGTGATCCAACGCATGGCGCACAGCGGCCACCTCAACCGATTTGCCCACGGCATCGGTGTGCAATACGACCAGAGCGTTGCCTCTCTCACGGTGCTGGCGCGAATCCTGTGGTTGCAAGGCTTTCCCGAGCAAGCCTGGCGCACCGCCAACCAAGCGTTGGAACTGGCGCAGCAGATCAATCATGGCACCTCCATCTGCTACACCCTGGCGTTGGCAGGCGTGGTCATCGCCCGTTACAACGGTGACGAAGACACCGCCCAGACCCTGCAGGCACTGCTGTTGGAACATGCCCACAAGCATTCGGTGCAGTTGTTCAAGACGTGGGCAGGTCACTACGCGGGAATCCTTGGGCACAAGGACCTGCAAGGCCTGGGGTTGATTGAGGATATCCTGGTCACGCTGGGTTCCCATGCACTGGACGAGCCTGGGTTCGAACGCGCCCGCGCGGGCGACGCGGGTTGGTGCACCCCGGAGATCCTGCGGATACGCGCCGAAAGCATGACCGATGCCCGTGCGGCCGAAGCACTGTTGCTGGAGGCCCTGGGCCTGGCTCACCAGCAAGGTGCGCTGGCCTGGGAGTTGCGCTGTGCGACGTCGTTGGCACGGCTGTGGCAGGCGCAAGGCCGTGTGCGGCCGGCCCGCGATCTGCTGAGTTCGGTCTACACGCGGTTCACGGAGGGCTTTGCCACCCAGGACCTAGTCCGCGTACGCGGCCTGCTCGACGAGTTGCAGGACAAACGGCCGGCCTGAAAACGGTCCCAGGTAATGCCCATAGCCTTGCTGCAAACGCGCGACCTGCATCGGGTCGCGCAACTGCGCCAACGCATAGCTGCGCACGCAATTGAGCAAGCGGTAGCGGGCATTGCCGGGCCCGGGTTCGAGGGTCAGCAGCGAAGTGCTCACCAGACGCCCCAGCAGGTAGGCCAAGTCGGCATATTCCAGCTCGGTGCCAGCGACCAGTTCGCTCAAGGTGGGCAAGGTGACCGCCATCTTGAACAAGCCCAATTGCAGGAACAGCCAGCGCTCCGGCAGGCTCAGGCGCTGGTAGCTCCAGTCCAGGGCGGCGCTCAGGGATTGATGACGTTCCACCGCCGTACGCCGGCCCCGGCTCAGCACTTGCACGCCTTTGCACAGTTGCTGCTGCAATCCACGCACGCCAAGGGCATCCACTTGAGCGGCCGCCAGCTCCAGGGCCAGGGGAATGCCATCCAGGCGTCGACAGATGTCACGCAGAGGGGCCAAGTCTTGCGGTCGCAGCACAAAGCCTTGCTGAGCAGCACGTACTCGGGCGACGAACACTTGCACCGCGGGGTAAACCATCGCTTCTTCGACACGACTCAACGCCGATGGCGCAGGCACCGCCAGCCGAGGCACGCGTTGTACCCATTCGCCGGGGACTTGCAGGGCTTCACGGCTGCTGATCAGCACACTCACTTGGGGCGCCGCTTCGCGTAGCACGCGCACCAGGTGACGGCAGGCACCGAGCAGCAGGTCGGCACCGTCGAGCACCAGCAACAACTGGCGGCCCGCCAATTGCCGCCCCAGTTCAGCGGCATTGGCGCAGGGTTCAAGGTGCAGCACCGAAGCCAGGTGGCGCAGCATGCTCATCGGCGCTTCCACCGTGGCCAGGTCGACCCACCACACGCCGTCCCGATAACGCGGCAACACTCGCTCAGCCAACGCCAGGGCCAGGCTGCTCTTGCCCACGCCGGCACACCCAGTGAGCGTCATCAGGCGTTGACCGGACAGGCGTCGCACCAGCACACCCAACAGTTCATCACAGCCCATCACCGGGCTAAGGCGTACGGCGAGGTTATGCCGGGGTAACGTGGCTGGCACAACGCCGTGCACAGGGGCGGCGAAACAGTAGCCACGCTGCGGATCGTTGAGAATGAAGCGCTGCCCGTCAAGGGCGCGACGCAGTGCAGCGATGTGCACCCGCAGGTTGTTTTCTTCCACCACGCTGTTCGGCCAGACGCGCTCGATCAAGGTGGCCTTGCTGATGTACTGCCCAGCCGCTTCAAGCAGCACAGTAAGGATATCCAGCGCCCGCCCGCCCAGAGGCACCGGCCAGCCTGCCTTGCTGACCAGACGCTGTTGTCGGTGAAAGACATAGGCGCCGAAGCGCACCGTGCCATCAGCGTCAATCGCCTGAGGGTTGTTCATCTGTGTAAAAGCGCTGAAACACCCGACCTTGGGCGTTCGCGCATCCTTTTCCATGGGCTTGCCGCTATCTTGCCAGTTGGCGATGACAGGACAATGCTGGCACGGGGAGCGATACGGACATTCGGGTGCGTCAGACGGACATTCTGTCGTTAACTGAACTGCTGTCGGTATTGGGTCGGGTTGAGGCCCAGTTTTTCGCTGAACAGAAAGCGCATGTGCCGCACGCTGCCAAAGCCCGCGTGGAACGCCACGGTCTTGAGCGGCAAGTCGGTGGTTTCCAGCAATTGCCGGGCGCGGTCGATGCGCGCGCCCTGCAGGAATGCCATGGGTGTCATCTGCACATCCTTGGCAAACAACCGCGCGAAGTGGCGCGCGCTCATGCCGGCCAGTTCGGCCATGGACTCGATGGTGAACGGCTGATCGAGATGCTCCAGCACATGCTTCTGCACGCGGGTGATCGCCGTTTCCTGAGGCGCCACCGCCGCCGTCATCGGACTGAATTGGGCCTGGCCGCCCTGGCGTTTCATCACCACCAGCAACACCTTGGCCACTTCGACGGCGACCTGCTTGCCGTGGTCCTGGGCCACCACCGACAGCGCCAGGTCGATACCGGCGGTGACGCCACCCGAAGTGATCAGCCGCCCGTCCTGCAAATAGATACGGTCGGTTTCCACAACAGCCTTGGGGAACGCCTTGATCAGCCGCTCGGTGTAGTGCCAGTGGGTGGTCACGCGGTGACCATCCAAAAGCCCTGCATACCCGAGTACAAAGGCGCCGGTGCAGATGGAACCAACGCGCCGTGCCCGTGGCGCTGCGGCCCTGAGCCAGGGTAACAGCGCGGGGTGGCATTCGTTGTAGGCACCAGGGCCGCCGGGCACCAGCAGCAGGTCGTAGGCATCCTGGGCCTGGTCCAGCAGCAAGTCGGTGTGTACCGCGACACCATTGGAGGCGCGCAACGCGCCAGGCTCGGTGCCAAGGGTAAGGATCTGATAGTGATCCGCCGCTGGCAGGTAGCGGTTGGCAATGGAAAACACTTCGAGCGGCCCGGCCATGTCGAGCAGGAGGAAGTCCGGAAACAGCGGCATGGCCACGGTTTTCATAGCGAGAAAAGTCCATCGAGAAGGAATGCGGCCGCCATTATTACACGTTCACAACTGTCAACCTAAAGGAGACAGTTATTCAGATTCCAGCTTATTAATGAATCATTCATTAACCATTAACCTTCTTCTCAACGCCGGAGCACTGCATGCCGCAGCCCGCTCCCACTTGAGGACAAGACCATGCTGACCCTTCGCAAAGCTTCCGAACGCGGCGCCGCCAATCACGGTTGGTTGAAGTCGTTTCACACCTTCTCGTTCGCCAACTACTGGAACCCGAAAGAACAAGGCTTTTCCGACCTGCTGGTGATCAACGATGACCGTGTTGCAGCCGGTAAAGGCTTTGGCCAACACCCGCACCGCGACATGGAGATTTTCTCCTATGTGCTGGAAGGCGCGCTGGAACACAAAGATACCTTGGGCACCGGTTCGGTGATCCGCCCCGGCGATGTGCAACTGATGAGCGCCGGCAGCGGCGTGGCCCACAGCGAGTTCAACCACAGCCAGACCCGTGGCGTGCACTTCCTGCAGATCTGGATCGTGCCGAATGAAGCCGGCGCCGAACCGCGTTATCAGCAGGAGCACTTCAGCGAGGCGCAGAAACGTGGGCGCTTGCAGTTGATCATCTCGCCGGACGGCAACGACGGTTCCCTCAGCGTGCGCCAGGACGCACGGGTGTATGCCGGGCTGTTCAACGGCGACGAAGCCGCCACCCTGGACCTGGCGCCGGATCGTCATGTGTACATCCATGTGGCCCGAGGCAGCGTTGAAGTCAACGGCCAGCGCTTGCAGGAAGGCGACGGCGCCCGCGTGCGGGATGAACGGCAGATCCGCCTGGGCCAAGGCGAGGACGCCGAAGTGCTGGTGTTCGATCTGCGCCCGCAAGAACTGCCGCAGATGCCATGACCAGGCGTGCGATGGCTCGTCGCAACGAGCCATCGCTGGCGTCGATAGTCACCATCAGCCCAATGAAGTTCTCTTAAAAAATGCAACGCGTAACATCAACCCCATACCGGCAACACCCCAACTAAAATACTTGGAGCACACCAACATGAAACGCCAAATCTTGCTTAGCCTCGCTTTCTCGGTACTTGCTGCAAACGCATTTGCTCACCCAGTTGTCGCTGAAGGCGGCTCGGATCGCCTGATCGAAAGCCGTGTTGCAGAAGGTGGCTCAGACCGCCTGCAAGGTAACCGCGTTGCCGAAAACGGTTCGGACCGCCTGCTGGAACGTCGTGTCGCCGAAGGTGGCGCTGATCGTCTGCAAGAACGTGGTCTGGCCGAAGGCGGCGCTGATCGCCTGCAAGAGCGTGGTCTGGCCGAAGGTGGCGCTGATCGCTTGCAAGAACGTGGTCTGGCCGAAGGCGGTGCTGATCGCCTGCAAGAACGTGGTCTGGCCGAAGGTGGCGCTGATCGCCTGCAAGGCAACAACGTTTAACCCCGCGCTGCTGGCGGGAACCCCAAACCGGCCTGATCAGCCGGTTTTTTTTCGCCCTCGATTAATGCAGGCCGCGATCGACCCACAGCACCGCCTTGCCAATCTGTTGCCGCGCTTCGATGCGTGCGTGCACCTGCTGAACGGTTTCCAACGTGTAGTGCCCCTCGATCTCCACCGTCAACGCGCCTTCGAGCATCGCCGCAAACACGGCATTGGCCCGTCGCTGCACCGTAGCGCCATCGGCCATGTGGTCCGCCAACCGGGGGCGCGTCAGAAACAATGAACCGGCTTCGCCCAGTTCAATCGGGTCCAGATCCGTCAGTGAACCCGATACATTGCCGTAATTGACGATCAAGCCACGTGTGCGGCAAGCGCGAAAACTGCCGCGTAACGTACTTTTGCCCAGGGAATCAAAGACCACATCCACGCCCCGCCCATTCGTGACCTGCAATGCCCGGTCGGCGAAGCGACCGTCGTCGTACAGCCAGGCTTGATGGGCGCCACGTTCACGGGCAATCGCACACTTTTCGGCGGTGCTTGCGGTGGCGAACACCGTAGCGCCCAAGTGCCGGGCCATCTGCACCAACAGTTGGCCGATGCTGCCGGAGGCGGCGTGCACCAGGCAGGTGCTGCCAGCGCCCAGGCGCGCCACATCATCTATCAGATAATGCGCGGTGCAGCCCTGGAACATCGCCGCAGCCGCCTGATCGAAGGCGATGGCATTAGGAATCTGCGCGACCTTGGCGGCGGGTACCAGTGCATATTCGGCGTAGGCACCCCAGGCGATGCACCAGGCGACCCGGTCACCCATAGCCAGATGATCGACACCTTCGCCCACTTCCACCACCACGCCCGCGCCCTCCATGCCCAAGGTGCAAGGCAGGCGCACCGGGTAGGTCGTCGACTGGGCGTATTTGCCCTGACGCGTATGAATGTCCATGAAATTGATCCCGGCGCACGCCACTTTGATCAGCACGTGGCCCGCCAACAACTGCGGTTTGGGCACATCCAGCTGTAATTGCGCGACTTGCGGGCCGCCGTAGGTTTGCAAGGTGATGGCTTTCATTGGGAACAACTCCGTTTGCACTGGAAGGCGGCCATGGTAAAACGACGCCATCAGCGTGAAAATTCCCCAAACCGTCCCAGCCTCTGTGCGGAAATAACCCGATGTTCGACTGGCAGGATCTGTACTACTTCACCGTACTGGCACGCACTCAGTCGCTGTCGGCCGCCGCCCGTGAATTGCAGGTGGAGCACGCCACGGTCGGCCGCCGCGTAGATGCCCTGGAAAAATCCCTGGGCGTAAAACTGGTGGACCGTCTGCCGCGCAGCCGCCCTCTCACCGCACAGGGCATCGCCCTGGCTGAACTGGCGACTGGCATGGATGACCTGGCCACACAGGTCATGCGTTTGTCGCGGGTGGCGTCCATCGAAATGGCCGGCACCGTGCGGGTCAGTTGCCCACCGTCCATTGCCAACCACTGCATCGCGCCGCATGTGGCACGCTTGCGCGCCGACTACCCACAATTGAACCTGGTGTTGATGCCCTCCACGCAATTGGCCGCACTGGACAAAGGCGAGGCGGATATTGCCCTGCGTACCGTGCGTCCCGATGAAGAGGCATTGGTGCGCAGGAAGGTCGGTGTGGTGCGATTCGGGCTGTATGGGCCGCCAGATTTCCTGCAAAAGCCCGCCGAACGATGGACATTTATCGCCTACGACAGCAGCCGCGACCACCTGCCTCAGCAGGTCTGGATGCATCAGTTGCGCGGCCACCGCGAAATCGCCTTTGCCGCCAGCGACCTGATCACCCAACAGATGGCGGCACGCGCCCAGGTAGGCGCCGTGGTATTGCCGACCCTGGTGGGCGATCACGACCCGCTGCTGGCCCGTCTACCCACCGCAACCGACGGCCCGTTACGGGACATCTGGCTCACGGTATACCCGGATATGCGCCGGTCGCCCTTGGTAAAAGTGGTGATGGAGTTTCTGGTGGCCTGCATCGAGGGCGAAGTGCAGCTACGCCGCTGAATCATGCAGGGAACTAAAACTGAGAGCACCCTGACCCTGGAGGATTTTGTAAGGAAACTAGGGCTAGATGAGACGTCGCCGCCAACACCACAATGGCTCAGCGACTGAGCGCATAGCTGTGATTAGATGAGATAAACGTACAACTGCGGCAGGAAGAGAGGCTTGAGTGCGGAAGCACTAACGTGCGCCTGCCAGTTTTTTCAAGTTAGCTTCAGCGTCCTCTCTGGCTAGGTACAAGAAACCCTTACCCTCTTGAACCTTAAACAAGACTTTCATGGCAACCAACTTCTCTAGGTCCTTACGTGCAGTATTTTCTGTCACATCATAATCATGCGTCAGCTCCTTAGGAGTAAAAGCTCGCCCTGGATTACCTAAAACCTTTTTCAAAAAGTGCCCCTGCCGATAGTTCAATTTGTCTCTTATATTCAGATCCTCCAACCACTTCATCAACTCAACAGCCTCCTCCCTCCTGCATTCAAAATAATCCATAAACTCATTGATGGCACGCTCAATTATTTTCAACTGATAAATCACAAAATACGTCAAATCGAAAGAATCTGTCTCTGTATAGATATATGAGCGTCCGTATTGCACAGGCGCCTCCTTTAACAGAGTACTTATAGAAATATACTCAAAAGGCCAGTAATCACTTTTTAGCATAAACCAATAAAACAAGCAGCGCGCCGTACGCCCATTACCGTCTCGAAAAGGATGCTCATAACCGATCATAAAGTGCAATATAATAGCTTTCACCACTGGGTGGATGAAAGCTCGGCCATCAAGACCGTCATGCCTATCGTTAGCAAAAAGACATAAGGCATTCAGCCTAGCGGGCATCAAGGCAGCCTTGGGCGGCTGGTGAACTACCTCATCACCTGCCCCACCGACAAAAATATCATCAGTGTCTCTGACATGTCCCGGCTGGACATCCTCTTCATTTACGCCTGTCGTCGCAATGCTATGAAACTCACAAATAAGTTCGATTGAGAGATTTTCATCCTTATTGTATTTAGCACTCTTCATGAGGCGATAGTTATTGAGGATCATCCTCTCATCATCATTTTGGGGCGCGCGCTCCTTGGCCAACATGTCTTTTGCAACCTTCCGCGTCGTAGCAGCTCCTTCCAACTGAGCACTGGAAATCGCCTCTTCCATCATCAAAGAGTCGACCAGGTATTTATTATCATCACGGTGCTTATTAGATGATACCGCCTCACCACCCAGCCTGGAAGCCACCAATTCAATCCCATGAATAACCGCACTACAATAATCGGTCACATAAAACAAAAATGGGTTGCCGCACTCGCTCCGAAGTTCGAGTGTTTTACTTCCATAAGACCGAGACATTTTGATGGCCGCCCAAGCAGCCTCTTTATTGACTCCGGGTGCAGGATGCCTTCTAAATTCGTCCCAGTGCAGGTACCTACCCTTGTCGTCAACCGCTTTATAGGTTTTTGCAAGCTCAAAAATCTCTAAACCATGTTGTTTTAGCAACACGCCAAAATCTTTGGGTTTTTGGATCTTAGCCATCTCTGAAACTCAATTTTTGAAAATTGAGTTGATCGTTACGCGCTCGCTTCAGCGTGTCAAGACTTACGCCTTCTCACCAGTTCTCCCCCAGCCCCAGCAGGCCCAGAATCTGCCGTCGCAAGTCCACCAGATAAGGATCATCCCGGTGTCGGGGGTACGGCCGGTCAATCGTCAACTGCGCGAGGATGTTCGCCGGGCGGTCGCTGAACACCACCACCCGGTTGGTCAGCAACAAGGCTTCTTCCACATCGTGGGTCACCAGCAAGGCCGTATAGCCCTGGCGCTGCCACAAGTCGATCAGTTCCTTTTGCATAGTGATACGGGTCAGGGAGTCGAGCTTGCCCAACGGCTCGTCGAGGATCAGCAGGCGGGGTTGATTGACCAGTGCGCGGGCCAGCGCAACTCGTTGCGCCATGCCACCGGACAACTGCCGTGGAAAAGCGCGAGCGAACTGGCTGAGACCGACTTTTTCCAGGGCTTCGTCGACCTTGGCCGAATGCGTCTTGAGCAGCCCCTGCGCTTCCAGGCCAACGGCGACGTTGTCCCACACGCGGCGCCACGGGTAGAGCGTCGGGTCCTGGAACACCACCACGCGGCTAGGGTCCGGGCCGATGATCGCGTCACCGTCCGCCAGCAAGCGGCCAGCGTCCGCCGGTTCCAGGCCGGCCACCAAGCGCAGCAAGGTCGACTTGCCGCATCCTGAAGGCCCGAGCAAGGCCACGAACTCGCCGGGCGCTACGTCCAACGAAACCCGCTCCAACACCGGCAGATGCTGGCCGTCCAGGGCAAAGCCATGGCTGAGGTTTTCTATGCGCAGCGCCAAACCTTCCGACGCCGATACTGCGTGTGCCAGCGCTACCATTTCATCGATCCTTTCTGCCAGGCCAACAACCGGTCACGCACCAGGAACAACCCGGTGATCAACCCCGAACACGCGAGCGCCATGATCAGCAAGGCAGCGTACATATTCGCGTAGGCGGCCCAGCCCTGGGCCCATTGCAGGTACCATCCGATACCGGATTTGACGCCCATCATCTCCGCCACCACCAAGGTCGAAAACGAGGCGCCCAGGCCCATGAACAGGCCGACGAATACATGAGGCAACGCGGCGGGAATCGCTACCTTGAAAATCAGAAAGCCTTGCTTGGCGCCGAGGGTGCGGGCTACGTCGTAATAGGCTTTGTCCACACTCGCCACGCCGGACCACGTGAGCACCGTGACCGGGAACCAGGTAGCCAGGGCGATCAAAAATACACTGGCGCTCCAACTGCTGGGAAACAGGAAAAAGCACAACGGCAACAACGCCGTCGACGGCACCGGACCGAGAATGCGCAACACCGGGTGCAACCAGTAGCCGATGCGCGTGGACCATCCGATCGCCACCCCCGCGATAAACCCGGTGATCGCGCCCAGCGCCACGCCCGAGCCCAGTAGCAACGCCGAGTGCAACAGGCTGTCGGCCAGCCGTGGGTAGTCTTCGACATACACGGCCAACAACGCCTGTGGCGGTGCAAAAAACGGCACTGGCAACAGCGCCAGCTTGGCGGTGAGTAGTTCCCAGATACCCAGCAGCACTGGCAAGGCGATCAGCCAGGGACCTGCGTTGCGCAGGCGCTGGCCCAGCTTCGCTACCTTGCGCCCCAGCAGGCTCAATACGGTGAACAGCGCCGCGATGCCCACGCACAGATTGGCCAGGCCTTGGGTCATCGGCCAGTTGCGCGTCGCGTTGGGCCAGTAGCAGATCAGCAGCGCGACGGCCAACCAGGCCCCCACCACCGCCACGCCCTGCCACCAGACCTTAAACGCCAGGGACGGGTTGAGGGTTGCCGCATCAACTGAAGACATCGGCGGTGATCTCCTTGGCAAACTCCACCGGGTCGGTGCTCTTGCTGATCACTTCGACGGTTTTCAGGTCGGTCACGTAGGTGAGGATTTCCTGGGTCAGCGCCGCGCCTACCGCATGGTGCCCGTGGGTGTGGTCGTGGAGGATCGCCTGCACTTCCTCTACCGACGTATTCAACGCATGGGCCTGGAAGCCTTTGGCAACTTCTTCGGGGTGCTGCACGGAATAGTCGTGGGCCTCCAGAATCGCCTGGGTCAAGGCCGCGACCACGCGTTTGTCTTCGCGCACCAGTTTGCCGGTGACGCCGACCACGCAGCAACTGAGGTTGGCGTACTCCTCCACCAGGTTGGTGGACAGTTCACGCGCCACGCCGGATTTGATCAGGCGGTACATGAACGGGTCACTGCCACTCACCGCCTGCACTTCGCCGCGCTCCAGGGCCGTGCCGAGCAGGTCGGCCGGGTACAGGCGCCACTCGACGTCGCGCACCGGGTCCACGCCGTGTTTCTTCAGCAGGATCGAGAAGAAATTGCGATCCGGACTGGCCATGTCGGTCACGCCGATAGCCTTGCCCTTGAGGTCTTCGAGTTTGGTCACGCCGCCATTCACCGCACTGAGCAGACGCAGGCAACCGCCGTGGGTGCCCGCCGTGAGTTTCACGTCGAACCCCTGCTCCAGCGCCTTGAGCCAACGCAGCGCCATACCCACGCCCGCGTCGGCTTTACCGGTGGCGATGGCCTCCAGCAGTACTTCGGTTGAGTTGCCGAAGTTGACCAGTTCCACGTCCAGGTTGTGCTTGGTGAAAAAACCCTGGCCGTGGGCGATCACCACTGGCGCCAGGCATACGGCATTGAGGTTGACTGCCAGTTTCAACTTGCGTGGCGCGTCGAGGCGAATGAACTCGCCGGTGCCGGCGGGTTCCTGTGAAGTGTTATGGCCAGCGTGTTCGTCAGCGGCGAACCCCAGGCGTGGCAGCGACAAGCTGGCCAGGGTGATACCGGCCAGGCCGAGCAGGCGACGGCGGGTTAAACGATCGAAATCAGCCATGCGAAATATCCCTTTTATCAATTCAGTTGTTGAGATCAGCCAATCCCAAATGCTCACGCAACGTCGCCCCTTCATACGCTGTGCGGAACAACCCCTTGCGCTGCAAATGCGGAATCACACTCTCGACAAACTCGGTGAACGACCCCGGCAGATACCCCGGTGAAATCACGAACCCATCGCAACCGCCCTGCTCAAACAGCTCGGCCAATTGATCGGCCACCTGCGCCCCCGTACCCACCAACTGCGGTACGCGCACGCTGCTGGCAAAGATGCGCCCGAGTTGTTCCAGGGTGGTGTCCGGGCCTTGCATCAACAGCTTTTCGGCTGCCGCCGGGTGGATCAGCGGCGACTGGGCGATCTCGGCCAGGGTCGCGGACAGCGGGAATGGCGACAGGTCCACATTCAACTGTGAAGCCAATGTCACCAGCCCCAATTCAGGTCGCGCCAAAGCGTTGTGTTTGTCGCGCTTGGCCCGGGCTTCGGCCTCGCTGCCCCCAATAAACGGCATCACCGCCGTCAGCACCTTGCAGCTGTCAGCCTCACGGCCTTGCTGCACCACCTGCGCACGCACGTCATCGCGAAACGCACGCATCGCCGCCAAATGCGGGTGAATGGTGAAAATCGCCTCGGCCCACCGCGCGCCAAAGCGCCGGCCCCGCCCGGACGAACCGGCCTGGATCAGCACCGGTCGGCCCTGAGGCGTGCGCGGAATATTCAACGGGCCTTCAACCCGGAACCACTCGCCCTGATGCTGCACCGAACGGATCAACTCGGGGTCCGCCAGCACGCCGCTTTGGCGGTCCAGCTTCAGCGCGTCCTTGCCCCAGCTGTTCCAGAGTTTGAGCGCGACTTCGACAAACTCATCGGCGCGGTCATAGCGCAGATCGTGTTCCAGGTGCTTGTCCTTGCCGAACAGGCGCCCTTCGCTGTCGTTCATCGAGGTGACGATATTCCACGCTGCACGGCCCCTGGACAGGTGGTCGAGGGTGGCGAATTCACGGGCGATGTGCGCCGGTTCGTAATAGGTGGTGGAACGGGTCGCACCGAGCCCCAGCTTGGAGGTCTTGCCGACCAGGTAAGAGAGGATCGGCAGCGGGTCCAGCCGCGTGGCGTCCTGGGCGCCGTAGCGCAAGGCGAACTCGCGGGAGCCACCCATCTGGTCACCCACGGCCAGGCGATCAGCGAAGAACAGGAAGTCGAACAGCCCCTCCTCCACCACCTTGGCCACCCGTGCGTAGTACTCGGGGTCGAGGTAATTGCCGACGGTTTCCGGATGGCGCCACACCGCGTGGCTGTGCACCACCGGCCCACTCAACAGGAACGCGGATAAATGGATTTGGCGGCTCATGGTTTTGGCGTCCACACAGTGATTGCGCTGACCTTCAACGGCTTGGGGATCAGCTTGGCGGCGTAGTAGGTGTCGGCGATGCGCTGTTGCTCGGCGAGGTTGTCCAGCTTGACCGGGATGATGTCGTAGCTGCGGCGGCTATTAGCGCGCTCTACCGTGGCCGGGGCGATGTTGCCCCACAGCGGGCCGAGGATTTCGGCAGCTTCCTTGGGGTGGGCCTTCACCCATTGGCCGGTCTCGCGCAGGGTGTCGAAGGTCACCTGCAACACGTCCGGATGAGCCTTGGCGAATTTCGTCGTAGCCAGGTAGAAGCGGTTGTAGTCGGCCAGGCCGTCCTTGCCATCGGCAATCACCCGCACGTGGTGATCCAGTTGCTGGGTGGCGAGGAACGGGTCCCAGATTACCCACGCGTCCACGCTGCCATTGGCGAAGGCGGCACCGCCGTCGGGTGCTTCCAGGTAGCGCGGAGTGATATCGGCCAGGGTCAGGCCGGCTTTCTTCAGCGCGGAGATCAGCAGGTAATTGCTGCCCGAGCCCTTGGACACGGCGACGGTCTTGCCCTTGAGGTCTGCGATGCTGTGGATCGGCGATTGGTCCTGCACGATGATCGCCTGGGCGCCCGGCGATGCGTTTTCCTGGGCGTAGTAGGTCAACGGCGCGTCGGCGGCCTGGGTGAACAGGGCAAAGGCATCGGCCACATCGGCATGGAGGTCGACGCTGCCGGCATTCAAGGAACTGAGCAAACCGGTGCTGAATTCATGCCAGTTCACGGTGAAGCCCAGCGGTTTGAGGCGCTGTTCCAACTGGCCATTTTGCTTGAGCAGGATCCACAAGGTGGACGAACGCTGGTAGCTGATGTCCAGGGTTTTCTCGGCATGGGCCGCCGCCGCGGCGAATAGCAGACTGGCGGCAACGATAAGTTTCTTGAACGTCATGGAAGGCCTTGGCGTGAGAGAAATAGAAGGAGCTGCATATGCCAAAAAACCGCGTAAGGCCTGGCAGAAAAACTCATTCGATTATATTAACGACGAGAAATGATGAAAGAATCTTATAATTCTATGGTTATGCCCAATTCGTCGGATTCACGGAAAAGCGCCCTAAGCTAAGATCGAAAGAGTATTTAACGAATGGTTTTTAGAACTTTAAGCTCGACGCTATTTCGTTGAAGATCGAGCTCGCCATGTCCTTACGTCGTCCCCTCGCCGCGGTACTCGGGTTGCTGGCCTTTTCTGTCGCCGTGAGCGCCGAGGCCCAGGAAACCGTGCGCATCGGTTACCAGAAGTCCTCGACCCTGATCACCCTGCTGAAAACCCAGGGCACCCTGGAAAAAGCCCTCAAGGCCGACAACATCGACGTGAGCTGGCATGAGTTCCCCAGCGGCCTGCCACTGCTCGAAGCGCTCAACGTGGGCAACGTCGACATCAGTGCCGACGTGGCCGACACAGTGCCGATCTTCGCCCAGGCCGCCCAGGCCAAACTCACCTACTTCGCCCAGGAAGCACCCTCGCCGTCAGCCCAGGCCATCGTGGTGCGCAAGGACTCGCCGATCCAGCAGTTGGCCGACCTCAAAGGCAAGAAAATCGCCGTGACCAAGGCGGCGGGCACCCACTATTTGCTGATTGCCGCGCTGGCCAAGGCAGGTCTGGAATTTTCGGATATCACACCGGCTTACCTGACACCCGCCGATGGTCGCGCGGCGTTCGAGAACAACAAGGTCGATGCCTGGGTCACCTGGGAACCCTTCCTGACCAGCGTGCAGCGCCAACTGCCGACGCGCACCCTGGCCGACGGCGCAGGTTTGGCCAGTTACAAGCGCTATTACCTGACGGGCACGCCCTACGCCAAGGCGCATCCTGAGGTGTTGAAGGTGGTGTATGAGCAACTGGAACAGGCCGGCACGTGGGTGAAGGCCAACCCACAGGACGCGGCCAAGATTCTCGGACCGCTGTGGGGCAACCTGGATGCGGCCACGGTTGAAGCCGCCAATGCGCACCGTAGTTACCAGGTGCAGCCGGTGACGCTCGACCAACTGGGCGAGCAGCAGAAAATCGCCGATGCGTTCTTCAAGGCAGGACTACTGCCCAAGGCCGTGGATGCCAAGGATGTGCAGACCTGGAAGCCTTGAAAAGTTTCATTTGGCAAGCTAGACGGGGTCAGTCTTCCCGCGATATCTGCGTCAGCCCCCGCGCCGCCAACGCCCCCATCACCCCGCCCACCATCGGCGCCAACCAGAACAGCCAAAGCTGCGCCAAGTACTCGCCGCCGGCAAACAACGCAGGCCCGGTGCTGCGTGCAGGGTTCACCGAGGTATTGGTTACCGGAATCAACACAAGGTGAATCAACGTCAGCGCCAGGCCAATGGCAATCGGCGCAAAGCCCGGCACAGCGCCCGCTACGGTCACGCGCATGATGATGAACAAGAAGAAGAACGTGGCGATGAATTCCGCGAGCAACGCGGCCTTCATATCAAAGAGGCCAGGACTTAGTGGGCCATAACCATTGGCGGCAAAACCACCCACTGCAAAATCCGCCTGCCCATTGGCAATCAGGTACAACGCCGCCGAAGCGCCAACCGCGCCGGCCACCTGCGCCGCGATGTACGGCAGCACATCACCACACGCCACACGACGCCCCGCCCATAAGCCAAGGGTCACCGCCGGGTTGAAATGCCCACCTGAAATACCGCCTACCGCATAGGCCATGGTCAGCACCGTGAGCCCGAACGCCAGCGAAACGCCGACAAACCCAATGCCCAATTCCGGGAAAGCCGCCGCCAGAATGGCGCTGCCACAGCCGCCGAACGTCAGCCAGAAAGTACCGATAAACTCGGCGGTCAAACGCTTTTGCACAATAGACTCCATTGCTGTTCAAGTGCCGTCACCACAGGCTGTGGGCGGTCCTGGGCGACGGTAGCAATGGGTATCAAAATGCTGTGTAAGCTTTGTCCTGTTTTATCGGGTTACAACACCCTGCCCAAACCGGCGGATCGCCAGGCAATACCCAATCAACGCCACCGCCGCCAGCAACCCACCTGCTGCGCCGATCCAGGCGAAGCCGAACTGGCTGCCGACCCAACTGCCCATCAGGGCGCCGCCGCCGATGCCGATGTTGTAGATGCCGGAAAACATCGCCATGGCCACGTCGGTGGCATCCGGCGCCAGCACCAGTACCTTGGATTGCATCGCCAGGCCAAACCCCATGATCGCCATGCCCCAGAAAATGCTCAGCACCACCAGGTAGGATTCTGCTCCGCTCAACGGCAGCAGCAGCGCCAGGCATGCGGCGAGGATGAAGACCGCGCCGACCACGAACAGGTGCGGGTTGAAGCGGTGCACCAGGCTAAACAACAGCGAGCCGATGATGCCGGCGCCGCCGAACACCAGCAGGATCAGGGTCACCGCGCTGCTGCTCATGCCCGCCACCCCTTCGACGAAGGGCTCGATGTAGCTGTAGGCGGTGAATTGCGCGGTCACGGTCATCGCGGTGAGCACATACAACGCCACCAGCGCCGGGCGCTTGAACAGCAGCGGCAGGCTGCGCAAAGAGCCGGAATTCTGGCTCGGCAGCAGCGGCAAGGTGCGCGCCAGCCAGAACACCAGGGCGGCGGCGAACGCGCCGATCACCAGGAACGTGGTGCGCCAGCCCATGGCTTCGCCCAGCAGGCGGCCCAGTGGAATACCCAGGACCATCGCCAGAGAAGTTCCGGTAGCCAGCAGGCCGAGGGCTTGCACCTGCTTGCCTTCCGGCGCCAGGCGCACTGCCAGCGATGCAGTGATCGACCAGAACAAGGCGTGGGACAAGGCAATGCCAATGCGACTGAGCATCAGCAGGCCGAAACTGTTAGCGACGCTGGAAAGGATGTGGCTGACGATAAACATGCAGAACAGCACGATCAGCAGCTTGCGCCGTTCGACGTTGCGGGTCAGCAGCATCACCGGCAGCGAGGTCAGGGACACGATCCAGGCGTAGATGGTGAGCATCAGCCCGACGCTGGACACGGGCATGTCGAAGCTGGCGCCGATGGCGCTGAGCAGCCCGACGGGCACGAATTCGGTGGTATTGAACACAAAGGCGGCCAACGCGAGGGCGATGACCGGTTGCCAGTTGGCTTGGGGCGTTGCGGCTGAAATGCTCATTGAAGGGCGCGGTACTCGGACGATGATCAGACGGCCACCCAGGACAAGCGCCGCCGCCGAGCATTCTATAGGTTTCTGGCGCGGCTGTTGACGCCGATCCGGCTCAAAACAACCTCAGGGCGTCACGGCGCGGTCAGGGTGACCACGTAGGCCCCCGATTGAATGGGCTTGCCGAGGGTGTCCACCAGCAGATACCGCTGGTCGTAATAGCGCCCATCACTGCGATCGGCGACCAACTTGACGTTAACCTGCGCAGTGCCCAGCGCCGTCACCGTGCGCACGGGCTGCACCGCTAACTGGCTGCCACGCAAGGCCTGGGGGCAGCCCTTGAGTTCCAGCGCCGACCCACTTGGCGCAGCCGCATGGCAACTCGGCTCGACGATACTGCCGTGAAACTGAATGACGCCTGAGGGGCCCGCTATGCCAGCACCTGCCCATAGCGCAAGAGCGCCGGTAACCAGTGACAAACGCTTAACGTTCATGTCGACGCTCCTTCTTGGGTAGTTAAGAAGGTAGTCGTCTGGGCCGGCGTTTACTTGAGCCTATTCGCCGAAGGTTGTGACAGGGATCATGGATCCACCTGCCCCATCAGTTCCGGAATGCTTTCCGGCCGCTTGGCATAACGCTGCGCCAGCGCCGCGCAGACCATCAGCTGGATCTGGTGGAACAGCATCAGCGGCAAAATCAGCACGCCCATGGTTGCCCCGGCGAACAACACCTGGGCCATCGGCACGCCAGTTGCCAGGCTCTTCTTCGAACCACAGAACAGAATGGTGATGCGATCTTCCTGGTTGAAGCCGAAAGCTTTGCCCAGCACGGTCGAAGCCACCAGCACCAAGGCGAGCAACACACAGCACGCCACCACCAACCCACCCAGCTCCCACAACGGGATCTGGTGCCAGATGCCTTCGTTGACCGCTTCGCTGAACGCGCCATAGACCACCAGCAGAATCGAGCCCTGATCAACGAACTTCAGCCAGGATTTATTGCGGCCGACCCACTCACCGATCCAGCGACGGGCGATCTGCCCGGCAATGAATGGCAGCAGCAATTGCACGCTGATTTTCAAGATCGCGTCGACGGTAGAGCCGCCCTCGCCGTGCACGTTGAGCAACAGTGTCACCAACAACGGCGTAAGAAAGATCCCGAACAGGCTGGACGCCGCCGCACTGCAAATCGCCGCCGGGATATTGCCCCGCGCCAAGGACGTGAAGGCAATCGCCGATTGCACCGTGGCCGGCAAAGCGCAGAGGTAGAGCATGCCCATGTACAGGTCTTTGCCGATCAACGGCGATAGCACCGGCTTGAGCGCCAGGCCCAACAGCGGGAACAGCACGAAAGTCAGGCTGAACACCAACAGATGCAGGCGCCAGTGCCCGGCACCGGCAACAATCGCCTGACGCGACAGCTTGGCGCCGTGCAGGAAGAACAGCAGCGCAATCGCCAGGTTGGTGACCCAACCGAAGGCCACAGCGGTTTGACCGCTGGCGGGCAGCAGGGAAGCGAGGATCACCGTGGCGATCAGCGTCAGGGTGAAGTTGTCGGGCAGAAAACGGGGGCGAGTCATAAGCAGGATCTTCCGGGGGTTGCCAAGAGCGTCGTCGCGACTCTAACGTAACGGCTTGTTACCGACTAACGCCAATGAGCCAGTAAATGCCGCCTAAAGGACATGACAAGACCGTCCGCCGCAGTGTGCCCGGGCTTTCCAGCCTGCCACGGCCGGTGTACGGACGCACCGAATCCTTGCCCAATCGTGCGCTGACGCGTCGTCACAGCCACCCGTGGGTGCAATTGTCCTACGCGATTTCCGGGGTGCTGGAGATCCAGACCAGCGTCGGCCGCTTCGTCGCGCCGCCTCAGCGGGCGGTGTGGATTCCGGCCGGCATGCCGCACCGCGTGTTCAGCTCGCCCTACACGGAAATGCGCAGCCTGTACCTGGATTGCAGCGTCACCACCTGGGCGGATGAGCGCTGTCATGTGCTGGAGGTGAGCAGTTTGCTGCGGGAGCTGATCCGCAGTTTCAGTGAATTGCCGGTGGAATATGCCGAGGATGGGCCGGATGGGCGTTTGGCCCAAGTGGTGCTGGACCAACTGGCGGCGGCGCCGCAAGTCGACCTGATGCTGCCGCTGCCAATGGACCCGCGCTTGCGCCAGATCTACCGCAGCTTGAATTCACACCCGGAGCAGCAGACGACCTTGGGCCAGTGGAGCCAGAAGCTGGGGGTGAGTGAGAAAACCCTCAGCCGCCTGTTCCTGAGCGACACCGGGCTGACCTTTCGGGCGTGGCGTCAGCGTTTGCGATTGCTCACCGCCCTGCCCGCCCTGGAGCAGGGCGAGCGGGTGACGGATGTGGCGCTGGGGTGTGGGTATGAATCCACTTCGGCGTTTATCAATGCATTTCGCCAGCAGTTCGAGGCCACGCCGGGGGAGTTCTTTCGCTAGGCAGAGGCCTTCGCCAGCATCGCCTGGAGCAACACATCCGCCCCCGCCGTCGACCATTCCTGGGAAATGTCTTCCGCCTCGTTATGGCTCAACCCATCCACACAGGGCACAAAAATCATCGCCGTCGGCGCCACTTGGTTCAGGTAGCAGGCATCGTGCCCGGCGCCGGAAATCATCGGCCGATGGCTGTAGCCCAATGCCTCGGCCGACGCCCGCACGACCTCGACACAGCCCGCGTCAAAGGCAATCGGCGCGTACTGGAAAATCTGCTTCACGCTGTGCTGCAAGCCGATCCCGTCGGCAATCTGCGCCACGGCATCGCGCAACTGTTGGTCCTGGCGCGCCAGCACCGCTTCGTCCGGGTGACGGAATTCCACACTGAAAAACACCCGCCCCGGCACCACGTTGCGTGAGTTGGGGAAGATATTCGCCATGCCCACCGTGGCCCGCCCTTCGGCGCCCTGCTCCAGGCCCAGCCCGTTGACGGCCTCGACCACACGGGCAAAACCGAGCAAGGCATCCAGGCGATGATCCATGGGCGTAGTGCCGGCGTGGGCACTGCGGCCGCTCAGTTCCACTTCGTACCAGCGCTGGCCCTGAGCGCCAGTGACCACGCCGATGGTAATGCCCTGTGCCTCTAGAATCGGGCCTTGTTCGATGTGCAGTTCGAACGCGGCGTGGATCGCTTGGCCACCCACCGGTTCGGTGCCTGCGTAGCCGATTTGCTGCAGCGCCTGGCCAATGGTCACGCCGGCTTTGTCTTCACGGGACAGCCCGTACTCCAGGTCAAACACGCCCGCGTAAACGCCCGACGAAATCATCGCCGGCGCAAAGCGTGAGCCTTCTTCGTTGGTCCAGTTGACCACTTCGATGGGCCTGTCGGTCTCGATCCCCAGGTCATTCAGGGTGCGCAGCACTTCCACGCCCGCAAGCACACCGTAGATGCCGTCGTACTTGCCGCCAAAGGGCTGGGAGTCGCCGTGGGAGCCGGTCATCACCGGGGCCAAATCGTCGAAGCGCCCCGCGCGACGGGCGAAGATATTGCCCATGGCATCCACGCGAATGCTGCAACCGGCCGCCTCGCACCACTGCACGAACAGGTCGCGGCCACGGCGGTCTTCGTCGGTCAGCGCCAGGCGCGAGACGCCGCCTTTTTCGGTGGCGCCGATCTGCGCCATTTCCATCAGCGAAGCCCACAGGCGTTCGCCGTTCACACGCGCCAGCTTACTCATGGGGTTTGGCCCGATAGCGGAAGTCACAACGGTGATCGCCGCCCATGATGGTCTGGGTGCGGGTCAACTGGATGTCCGGGTTGTAGCCGACGATAAACAGCTCGTCACGGTTGCACGACAGCAGGTGGCCGATCTCGCCCAGGCCCATTTCGTGGTACATCTCGGCGTAGCGGCAGCGCTTGACGTCGTAGTCGTAGTGCTCGGCGTCACTGGCGATGATCTCGACCTTCAGCGCGTCGTCCTTCTCCCACAGCACTTGCAGCTCGACGAAACTCTTGAGGTCGGCGCCCTGCTCTTCCAGCGACGCAAAATGCTTGCCGGCCTGGATCGCGGCATTGCCCACGGCTTCACCGATCACGGCAGCAGCAAAGTCCTTGCCCTGTTCGCGCTTGAGGATCTCGTAGATCGGCTTGATGATTTCGGCCTCGATGCGCCGCCGGGCGAGGATGCCCAGTTCACCTTCCAGTTTGCTCATGACTGCTCTCCATTAGCCCTTGTAGGAGCGAGCTTGCTCGCGAAAAATGTACAACCGACGCTGGCATGCGCCTGAAATACTTTCGCGAGCAAGCTCGCCCCTACAAAGGATCGGGTTTTATTGACCGCCTGCCACGCTCACCGGCTGCCATTGATTGGCCTTGACCTGGTAAACGGTGAACGACGGTTTCTTCAAGTTGCCTTCACCGTCAAAGGCGATGGTGCCGGTCACGCCCTCATAGCTAATGGCGCGCAGCACCGGCAGGTATTTCTGTGGGTCCACCGAATCTGCTTTCTCGATAGCCGCCACCAGCACGCCTACACCGTCGTAGGCGAACGGCGCGTGCAGCTCGATATTGGTTTTATAGCGGTCCTTGTAAGCCTGTTCGAACGCCTTGCCGCCCGGCATCTGCGCAATCGCCAGGCCCGGTTCCAGGGCGATCACGCCCTCGCCTTCGTTCTGTGCCAACTGCAGGAAGGTCTGGCTGACGAAACCACCGGCGCCCATCAATGGCGCCTTGATCCCCAACTGCTTGATGCGACGGGCCAACGGCGCGGCCTGGGCGTCGACGCCGCCGAAGAAGATCAGGTCCGGGTTCTGGCTGCGGATATTGGTCAGCACGGCGCTGAAGTCGATAGTCTTGTCATCCACGTATTCGCGGGACACCACCTTGGCGCCTCCGGCTTCGATGGACTTGACGAACTGGTCCGCCAGGCCCTGGCCGAACGCGGTGCGGTCGTCGATCACGGCGATACGCTGGGCTTTCAGGGTTTTCAAGGCGTAGTCGCCTGCTACCTGACCGCCATCGTCGTCATGGCCCATGATTCGGAAACTGGTGTCGAACCCTTGCTGGGTGTAAGCGTGACCGGTAGCCACCGGTGCGACCTG
Organism: Pseudomonas reactans; assembly: GCF_013387025.1. Classification (NCBI taxonomy): domain Bacteria; kingdom Pseudomonadati; phylum Pseudomonadota; class Gammaproteobacteria; order Pseudomonadales; family Pseudomonadaceae; genus Pseudomonas; species Pseudomonas reactans. Next base: position 84,149 of record NZ_JACAQP010000018.1, read on the forward strand.
GGCGATGCCCGCGTCGTGGTAAACCCGTGCCGCCGGGATGCTGGTGCCGGTGTTCCAGTGGCCGACCACGCCCACCACGCCTTCATCCACCAGGCGCTGGGCCACGGTGACGGCGGTGCGTGGGTCGGACTGGTCGTCTTCGGACACTAGCTTGAAGGTCACGGCTTCACCGTTGATTTTCGGGTGCTTGGCGTTGGCCTGGTCGATGGCCAGTTGCGCGCCGTTTTCCAGGTCCTTGCCGATCCTGGCCGACGGGCCGGTAAGCGGACCGGCGAGACCGATCAACACAGTCTGGTCGGCCTGGGCCACGGCGCTGGCCAGGCTACTCAGGGCCAGGCCGATCAATGCGGTTTTCTTCAACGTGTTCATGGATTATTCCTGCTAAGTGTCGGGCGGGTCGGAACACGCCGGGCGTCCGGTAGCGTCATGGTTTTATTCACCGAGGTAGGCACTGCGCACCTCGGGGTGTTCAAGCAAAGCCTGGGAGGGACCGGTCAAGGTGATGCGCCCGGTGTCCATCACGTAGGCACGATCGGTGACTTGCAGCGCCAGCCGTGCGTTCTGTTCCACCAGCAACAGGGTCATGCCCTGGCGACAGACGTCGTCGATCACCTGGAAAATCTTCTCGACCATGATCGGCGCCAGGCCCATGGACGGCTCATCCAGGATCAACAAGCGCGGGCGTGACAACAGCGCACGGGCCAGGGCGAGCATCTGTTGCTCGCCACCGGACAACAGGCCGGCGGACTGATGCAGGCGTTCTTCCAGGCGCGGGAAGTGTTCGAACAACTGGCGCATTTCGCGCTGCACTTGCGCGTTATCGCGACGCAGAAAGGCACCAGCCTGCAGGTTTTCCAACACGCTCATGCGCGCGAAAATCCCGCGGCCCTCGGGGACCATGGCGATGCCTTGGCGCAGCAGGTGTTCCGGGGCCTGGCCGAGAACCGATTGCCCGGCAAAACGGATCGAACCCTTGGCCGCCGGCAACAAACCGGTCAAGGCCTTGAGGCTGGAGGACTTGCCTGCGCCATTGGCGCCGATCAGCGTGACGCGCTCGCCTTCAGCGATATGCAGGTCCAGGGATTTGACGGCTTCGATGGCGCCGTAGCGCACCTGCAAACCTTCGACATTCAACAAGGCTTCAGACATGCGCACTGGCTCCCAGATAGGCCTGGATCACCGCCGGATGCTGACGCACTTCGGCCGGCGGGCCGACGGCGATGACCTGGCCGTAGTCGAGCACGCTGATGCGGTCGCATACGCCCATCACCAACTTGACGTCGTGTTCGATCAGCAACAGCGTGTGGCCGTCGTCGCGGATCTTTTCCAGCAGGCCGCGCAATTGTACTTTCTCGCTGGCGTTCATGCCCGCCGCCGGTTCATCCAGGGCCAACAGGCGTGGCTCGGTGGCCAACGCGCGGGCGATTTCCAGGCGGCGTTGATGGCCGTAGCTGAGGCTGTCGGCGCGGTAATTGGCAAAGCCGGCCAGGCCTACATACGCCAACAAACGGTGGGCATGGGCGCGGGTCTGTGCCTCTTCTTCCTGCGCGCGGCGGTGACGACTCAAGGCCGCCCACACGCCGCTGCGGGTGCGCACATGGCGCCCGACCATAACGTTTTCCACGGCGCTCATCGCATTGAACAGGCGGATGTTCTGGAACGTGCGGGCAATACCGGCTTCGGCCACCTGATGCACGCAGGTGGGCTGGTAGTCGCGGCCATCTAACTGGAAACGCCCGGAATCCGGGGCATACAAGCCGGTCATCACATTAAAGAACGTGGTCTTGCCCGCGCCGTTCGGGCCGATCAACCCGTAGATCTCACCGGGCTGGATGCTCAGGCTTACATCGGTCAGCGCCGCGACGCCGCCGAAGTGCTTGTTGACCTGGTCTATCTGCAACAGCGGTGCGTTCATCGTGCCACTCCTTTGGGCCACAGCCCGGCCGGTCGATAGAGCATCGCCAGGATCAGCGCCAGGCCGTAGAACAACTGGCGGATGATTTCCGGGTCCACCAGCACCTGGCCGAACAGCGTCTGCTGCAGCGGGCCCATGCTGGCGCGCAAAGCTTCGGGCAAGGCCGCCAGCAGCACGCAGCCGAGGATCACGCCGGGGATATGGCCCATGCCACCCAGCACCACCATGGCCAACACGGCGATGGACTCGTTGAGGGTGAAGGACTCCGGCGAAACAAAGCCCTGGAACGACGCAAACAGCGCCCCGCTCACCCCACCAAACGCGGCACCAATGGCAAACGCCAACAGCTTGAGGCGCACCGTATTCACGCCCATGGCCTGCGCCGCTTCTTCGTCTTCACGGATCGCCACCCAGGCGCGGCCGATGCGCGAGCGCTCCAGGCGGATGCAGGCAAACAGGATCAGCACCACCAGCGCAGCAAACAGGTAGTAATAGAGGTAGACCGACGGCAGGCGCAGACCGAACAGCTCCTGGGTGCGACCGAGGTTCACGCCCAGCAGGCTGACCGGATCGACCTGGGCAATGCCTTTGGGCCCGTTGGTGATATTCACCGGGCGATCGAGGTTGCGCAGCAGGATGCGAATGATTTCGCCAAAGCCCAGGGTGACGATGGCCAGGTAATCGCCGCGCAGGCGCAGGGTCGGCGCGCCGAGCAGCACACCGCAACCGGCAGCCAGCAGCGCGCCCAACGGCAAAATCAGCCAGATCGAGGTGTGCATCCCTGCCGGCAACAGCGCGACCAACGCCGGAAACTGTTGCAGCAGATGGGGTGACGAGAGCAACGCTGCCAAGTAGGCACCCACCGCGTAAAACGCGATGAAGCCCATGTCCAGCAGCCCGGCGTAGCCAACCACGATGTTCAGGCCGAGGGCGAGCATGATGTACAGCAGGGCAAAGTCCAGGGTACGCACCCAGGTGTTGCCGCCGGCATGCCCGACTATCCAAGGCGCCAATACCAGGGCCACAGCGAACAGCAGCAAGCCGAGACTCGCACGCTTGTTGGGAGACAGAGACTTGATCATGCGCGGGTCGCCAAACGTTCGCCCAACAACCCCGAAGGACGGAACACCAGCACCGCGATCAACACGATGAAGGCGAACACATCCTGGTAATTACTGCCGAACACGCCATTGGTGGCCGCGCCCAGGTAACCGGTACCCAAGGCTTCGATCAACCCCAGCAGCAGGCCACCAAGCATGGCGCCCTTGAGGTTGCCGATACCGCCCAGCACCGCGGCGGTGAAGGCTTTGATGCCGGGCAAAAAGCCCATATAGAAATGCGCACTGCCGTAGTTGCTGGCCATCATGATCCCGGCGAGTGCCGCCAGGGCGCCGCCGATGGCGAAGGTGATGACAATAATCCGATTCGGGCTGATGCCCATCAGGCTGGCGACCTGGGGGTTTTCCGCCACGGCACGCATGGCGCGGCCGAAGCGCGTGCGCTCCACCAGCACCAGCAGCGCGACCATCACCGAGAGCGCGATAGCGATAGTAGTCAGCGCCGTGACGTTGGTAATCGCCGGGTGCGCCGAGGCACCGGCCAACACTTCAATCGGCGCCAGTGGCAGCAGTTGCGGGAACATCTGTGGGTTGCGGGTCCACACCAGCATGGCGATGGTTTGCAGCAGCAGCGACACGCCAATCCCGCTGATCAACGGCGCCAGGCGCGGCGCATGGCGCAGGCGGCGATAGGCAACGCGCTCGATCACCACCGCAAGCACCGCGCAAAACGCCATGGCAACGACGGTGGCACACAGCAACACCAGCACCGGCGGCAGTTCTGGAAAGCTCGCCTGCAACAGGCGAATCATCGACAATCCGACCAACGCGCCAATCATCAACACGTCGCCATGGGCAAAGTTGATGATGCGCAAAATGCCATAGACCATGGTGTAACCCAGGGCCACCAGCGCGTAGAGACTGCCCGTCATCAGACCGTTGAGCAGTTGTTGGAGAAACCCATCCATCAGGACCAGAGACCTCAGTGCGTACAAGGGCGGCACACTAAGCATCTATTCTGTTTTTATCAAATATCAGAAAGTCATATGCATATACCAAACGAATAACAGGCTGTTTATGCCAAAAATACGGCATTTATGGCTCTTTATTCAGGTTGAAAGTTAGTATTTAATTCAATACATGAATAAATCAGAACAGTTAGCCAACGACCCTCCCCTGCGTGCCGTGCGCACCTTCGAAGCGTTCGCGCGCCATGGCGGCGTGAATGCCGCCGCGCGCGAGTTGGACGTGTCCGCCTCGGCCATCAGCCATCAATTGCACTTGCTGGAAGATTTCCTGCAACAGCCGCTGACCTTGCGTCAGGGCCGCAACCTGGTACTCACCGATGAAGGCCGCGAGTATTACCGCGCGATTCGTTCGGCCTTCGCCGTACTGCGCAGCGCCACCGAGCACGTGCGCGAAAAAAGCGCTACGCGCCAGGTGACCATCAGCCTGATCCCGCTATTTGGCATCAACCTGTTCATCCCGCGCCTGGCGGATTTTCTGAAGGACCACCCGGCGCTGGACATCAACGTGACCTACGCCAACCACCGCAGTTACCCCAGCGATGCGGCCGACCTGTCGATCCGCTTCGGCACCGGGCATTGGCCGGGTTATCACAGTGAGCCGCTGATCTCCGGCGCGGTGACGCCCTATTGCAGCCGCGATTTCCTGGCGCAACACGGCCCCATCGATTCACCCGAGGCGCTGAGCCAACTGCCACTGCTGCACGACGAAGAACGCGGCACCTGGAGCCAGTGGTTCGAAGCGACCGGTGTCGACACCACGGCGCTGAACGGGTTGTTGCTGGAAGACGGCCAACTGGCGCTCACCGCAACTCTCACCGGCCTCGGCTGCGCCTTGCTGCGCGAGCCGCTGGTGGCTCCATTGGTGGCCAGTGGCGAGTTGGTAAAGTTGTTTGAACGGAAGGTCAATGATGGCCGCCAGTACTACCTGTGCCGGCGGGCCAACAGTGAATTGTCGAGCGAGGGGAATGACTTGTATGACTGGATCAAGCGCAGTCTGATCGCCGTTTAACCCAACCTACTGTAGGAGCGAGCTTGCTCGCGAAGAACCCAAGAGCGCCGCGTCAAACCCGATGCGCTGCGTTATCGTTAACGACCTTCGCGAGCAAGCTCGCTCCTACAGAAAGCGATTTTAGCTGCCATTGCCGCCATGGGCTTCTTCGAAGAAGTAGTCCTTCCAACTGGCCGCCTTGTTTTTCAGCACACCGAGTGCCTGCAATTTTTCGGCGTAGATGTAAGTGCGCTGCGGCACGATGGTGAAATCGATTTCCGGGTCCTGGACGATTTTTTCTACCAGGTCCAACGGCAATTTCGACTGTTCTACGCGAATATACGCCTTGGCAGCAGCCGGTTTGTCGGCCTTGATAATTTTCTCGGCCTCGGCCAGCGCGTCATAGAACGCCTTGTAGGTTTTGGGGTTCTCGTCGTGAAATTTCTGCGTGGTGTAGAGCACGTTGAACGTCGCCTGGCCGCCCAGGATGTCGTAGGAACTGAGCACCTTGTGCACGTTGGGATTCAACAGTTCCTGGTACTGGAACGGCGGGCTGGAGAAGTGCGCGTTGATCTCCGAACCGCCGGCAATCAGCGCGGCAGTCGCATCAGGGTGGGCCAGGCTGATGGAGATGTCGTCGAACTTCTTGTAGTTGGCATCGCCAAACTGCTTGGCGGTCTCGATCTGCAGGGTGCGCGACTGGAAACCCACTCCGGCGGCGGGCACGGCGATGCGGTCTTTTTCGGTGAAGTCCTTGAGGGTTTTCACGTTGGGGTTGTTGGTCAGCAGGTAGTTGGGCATAGAGCCGAGGGAGGCGATGGCCTTGACGTTCTGCTTGCCCTTGGTACGGTCCCACAGCGTTAGCATCGGTGGCACCCCGGCCGAGACCACGTCCAAGGCGCCTGCCAGCAGCGACTCGTTCATCGCGGTGGCGCCGGAAATGCTGTTCCACTCCACCTTGATATCCAGGCCCTGTTCCTTGCCGTGCTTCTCGATCAGGTTCTGGTCACGTACCACATCGAGGATCAGGTAGCCGATGCCGAATTGCTGGGCGATGCTGATCTTGCCTTCGGCCTGGGCGCCGATACTGATCAAGGCTGTCGCAGCAGCCAGCAGGGTCAGGGAAGAACGCTTGAACGTCATAGGAATCTGCCGGGTTTTTAAGAAGGTGATGGAGCCTAGCGGCGATTTTTAAGACTGGAAAAGAATATCGGGATCTATTGTTATGCAAATAACCCACAAACAGGCGCTCGGCTGGTATTGTGCCGCGCTTTGAAAACCTGCCGCACACTGCGAGGAAATGGACGTTGAACACTGACGAAAAAATGACTGGGGACCTGTTCGAGGTGGATAAGCGCCTGTCACTCAAACCCGTGGTGGACTTCAACGCCTACTTGCGCAGCGCCTTCGGCGAAGGCCCGTGCAGCTGTATCCGCTGCACGGCCAGCCAAGGTGATGAAACCGGCTATGAGTTCCAGCACACCTTCACCTTTGACGGCAAACCCACCCACCGCCGCTTCGCGTCCACGGCAGGCAGCGATGTACTGCAAGCGTTGAAGAAAGCCTGGTTGTCGTACACCAAGGCCGAGCTGCCGTTGAGCGGCGTGCTGGCGCTGGACACGGTGAAGGAGTTTGTCGAACCGCAACTGCACAAACGCCTGGCACCGCTGTTTTTGGCCAGTGGGTTGGTCAAGGAGGTAGAGGGGGTGTTGCAGGTTCAGCCGCAGGCGGCGTGATCAGTAACCCACACCCCGCACACCACCGGAAGCCCGGATCGATTCGCCGGTCACCCAATGAGCCTCATCGGAGGCCAGGAACACAGCTACCGGCGCGATATCTTCCGGCTCACCAAAGCGTCCAAGGGGCGTACCGGCGATCAGCGACTGGCCAAATTCGCCAGCAAAATTGCCATCGGTGGCCGGCGTGTTGGTATGGCCCGGCAGGATCGAGTTGACCCGGATCCCTTTCGGCCCCAGCTCACGCGCCAGGGCGAAGGTCAGCGTGTCCACCGCGCCCTTGGTGGCCGAGTACACGCTGGAGGCCAGGTAGGGGTCGGTGCTGAGGATCGAGCTGATGTTGATGATACTGCCGCCCTGCCCCAGCAACTTCACTGCTTCCCGCGCCGCCAGCAGATAACCCAGCACGTTGAGGTTGAACTGTTTGTGAAAGGCCTCTTCGGTCAGGTCTTCAATCATCTGGAACACCGCGACGCCAGCGTTGTTGACCAGAATATCCAGCCTGCCGAATTGCTCACCGACCGTTGCGAACAGCCGCGTAACGTCGGCGCCTACACTCATGTCCGCCTGCACACTGATCGCTTTGCCGCCGTGCTGCTGGATATGCGCAACCACTGCGTCGGCGTCGGTTTGACTGGTGGCGTAATTGACCACCACGGTCGCGCCGGCTGCCGCCAAGCCTTTTGCGATCCCTGCGCCGATGCCTTTCGAGGCACCGGTGACCACTGCAATTTTTCCGTCTAGCTTCATGATTCTGGTCTTCCCAAGGTTGAGTGATGTCGCTTGCCACCAGTATTCGGCCCGCCATAGGAATGCCGGTTGCCGGTTCTTCTCCCATGCTTGCCTATTCTTCTCAGCCGGCTTGCTTTGCCCGTCGACCTGGCTCAAGGTCGCTGCATGAACAACGACCTGGACGAACTGCGCCGCCTTGTGATGCGCGCCGACAACAAATGGACCGACACCGGCTTGCCTCGCGTGGCGATGGTGCGCGCCGAAGCGTGCGCGGATCAGGTGTATCAGCCGATGCTGCACCTGGTGCTGCAAGGTTCGAAGACCCTCTCCATCGGCGATCAGGTCGCGACCTACGGGCCGGCCAGCTATTTCGTGGTGCCAGTGGAGGTGCCAGCTACCGGCCAGGTCCATCCCTCGACAACCGCCTTGCCCTACCTGGCGCTCAGCCTGACCCTGGAACCCTCGATGATTGCTGCCGTGCTGGCAGACGAGCGTCAACCCGCCGAACGCCCGCGCACGCAACGGTTCGCGGCGGTGCAGGCGTCGGAGGAAATGCTGGATGCATGGCTGCGCATGCTGCGGTTGATGGATAAGCCCAACGAGGCGGCCGTACTGGCGCCCCTGATCGAGCGGGAAATCCTGTTTCGGGTCCTGCAGGGCCCGCTGCGCGAAACCCTGGTGGACATGGCGCGTCCCGATGGTCGCCTGGCGCAGATCCGCCGCGCCACCGAGTGGATCCGCCAGCACTACACCGAACCTTTTCGCGTAGAGCCACTGGCGGCCATGACCGACATGAGCGTGGCGGCGTTCTACCGGCACTTCAAAGCCATCACCGCGATGACGCCAATTCAGTACCAGAAACGCTTGCGCCTGTTGCGGGCGCGTTGGTTGCTGCTGTTCGACACCCTGGATGCGGCGTCCATCGCCTTCACCGTGGGTTACGAAAGCGCCTCGCAGTTCAGCCGCGAATATGCGCGGCTGTTTGGTTTACCGCCGGTGAAGGACGCGGCCCGCTTCAAGGTGCCGGGTTAAACGCCGGACAATACGCTGATGTCACCGGAACGCCAGACGTTATCCACCGTCACCCGCCGGATCAGCCAGACGCTGGCCTCCCTGACCAACTCAACGTCATAACGGTTCTTCATCAGGTAGTGCCGCGACGGATCGCTTTGCGGCACATGTTGCGCCTCCACCAGCGCGTCCAGGCGGGCGCTGTCGCCGTCCAGCGTCACCCGCGCGTTGCTCACGGAGTGCGTGGTGTCGAGCTGGCTGAGCGCCCCCGACAGCGCGGCGACGATGGTGTCGCGGCCTTCCAGCACGGGGTATTCAAAGCCGGCCTTGGCGGCCGCCGGACGAAAGTCCGACACGGCGTTTTGAGTGAAGGCCGAAGCCAGCAGGGCCGGATCGTTCTGGTCGATGCCCGCAGCAAAGCGATGCAGGGTGTCGATCACCGCGAACGTGTCGGCGGTGGTTTGAAACTCAGTAGACGTCATGGGGCGATTCCTGTGGCGATTAATAATCGATGATCTGGGTGCCGGCAATCGTCTGGGCAAAGCCCACGCCGAACAGTTTGGCCGGGGTTTCGAAACCGGCCCGGCGTTCGCCGCCGAGCACACGGCGTGCCGCTTCCACGGCGGCCAGTGGGGTGTAGCTGTAGCCGTTGACAGTCTCGATGACCGAGCGCGCCACCGAGCCGTCGAGGCCGGTGACTTCGGCCACGGCGCGCGCGCGGTGGGCGTCACGCTGAGACTGGGTAGGGCCGTCGGGCAGCAGCGACAAGTCGCCCTCGGGGAAGGCTTCGCCGGTGATGTGTACGTACATGGCGATCGTCGGGATGGCGCTGGAGTGCCAGGCAGTCACCAGGTCGCCAAACGACAACGGCGCGCACAGTGCCGGTCCGTCGCCAAAGTCCAGGTGCTGAGGCTGGGCGTCCGGTGTGGCGACCAGTTCGCCATCGATGCGCGTCATCACTCCTGCGCCGATGATCTCGCCGACGCTCAGGGCCGACCCACGGGACATGGCGCCGGGCACCTGCAGGGCGATTTTTATCGACTGCGGCTGTTGCACACGGCTGGCGACGTGCATGGCCAGGCAGTCGGTGGGCACCACGTCCCAGCCCACGCCGGGCAGCAACATCACGTCCGCTTCGGCGCCGAGTTGCTCGGCAAGGCGGTACACGTTGATTTCGGCGGTGATGTCCAGGTAGTCGGTGCCATTGGCGATACAAGCGCGCATCAGCGCTGCGGCGGTCTGGGCGAACGGCCCGGCGAAATTGAGCAGGACGTCGATCCCGTCCAACTGGGCGGCATCCGCTGTGAACACGCGGTAAGGCGCGTCCAACTCAGCGGCCAGCGAGGCCAGGCGCTCGGCGTTGCGGCCGGCCAGCACCAGGTTGAGTCCGAGTGTTTTCGCGTGGTGCGCCGCCATGCGTCCGGTGTAGCCGGTGGCGCCGTAGATCATCAAGGTTTTCATGAGGTGTGCTGCCAGTTCTTGTAGACGAATTCGAGGCTGTAGCCGTCCGGGTCCAGCACGTTGGCCGCGTAGTAGTTGGGGTCGTAGTGCAGGCGTGCGCCCGGTGCGCCGTTGTCGGTGGCGCCGTTGGCCAGGGCGGCGGCGTAGGCGTTTTCCACCTCGGCGCGGTTATTGGCGACAAAGCCCACATGCACCGCTCGCCCTTCCACCACGCCTTCGCGCAGCCAGAAAAACATCCGGCCGTGGGCGCCAAAGCCCTTCAGGTCCGGATGGCCGGGCGGGCCGTCCTTGCCGTCGTAGTCATGCCGCGCGTTGATGCCGAGCGGCGTCAGGGTGGCTTCGTAGAAGCGGATTGAGCGTTGGATATCGCTCACCGAGATAAACAGATGATCGAGCATGGTGGAGCCTCCTGATTCAGATGATGTAGCCGCCCGCGACCTCGACGGTCTGGGCATTGATCCAGCGGCCTTCTTCCGACAGCAACAGGGCGATAACCCGTGCCACATCTTCCGGTTCGCCTACACGGCCGAGGGCGGTTTGCCCGGCCAGCAGCGCTTCGAATTCATCGTTCAAGCCGCCGCCCAGTTCGGTGCGAATCGCTCCGGGCGACACCGCATTGGCGCGGATACGTCGCTCACCGAACTCCTTGGCCATGTAGCGCGTGAGCACATCCAGGCCGCCCTTGAACGCCGCGTAAGGCGCGACACCCGCCGTCGCGACGCGAGTGGTGGCGCTGGTGAGGTTGACGATGCTGGCGTGTTCTTCCAGCAGCGGCAGCAGGGTTTGGGTGAGGAAAAACGGCCCCTTGAGGTGCACGTTGAACAGGCCGTCGAACTGCGCCTCGGTCACCGACTCAAGGGGGTTGAACAAACCATAGCCGGCGTTGTTCACCAGCCCACTCAAGGTGCTTGCGTCCCAGGTGGTGTGCAGGGCAAACGTCACCGCCTCACGGAATGCAGGGAATGTGCTGACAGCCGCAACATCCAATTCCAGCGCCACGGCTTTACCGCCGCTGGCCTCGATGCGCTGGACCACCGCCTGTGCCGCATCCGGGTTGCGGTTGTACGTCAGGATCACGCCATGTCCCTGACGTGCACACAGCTCGGCGGTGCTGGCACCGATCCCACGGCTGCCTCCGGTAATCACGATAACGCCCATGGCCTGCTCCACTGCTGAAAAGTTGAGTGACCACAGTAGTCATCGCCCTACTCTTCGACGCAGCCGTTCCTACTCCAATCCTGCCTGTTTCTGCTTTTTGCTTGCGCAAGGTTCAATGGAAGGCACAGCATGGTCGCCATGAATACTCAATTGATCGAACTGCGCGCCTTGGCTGCCAAGGCCGAAAACCGCCGCACCGAGACCGGCATCCCCCGCGTGGCGATGGTCCAGGGGGCGATTCCCGAGCATATGCTCGCGGCGGTGTATGACCCGATGATCAACCTGATCCTGCAGGGCAGTAAGTGCATGACCGTGGGCGACCGCACGCTCCATTACGACCCGGCGACGTATTTTGTGATGTCCATCGAGTTGCCCGCAGTCGGCGTGGTGAACCCGGCGATCACGGGCGAACCCTACCTGGCGGTGAGCCTGACGCTTGATCCGACCGTGCTGACCACCCTGCTCAACGACCTGCCGGCCCCCAACGGGCGTTGCGAACAGGAAGCCGGTTTCTCCGTGGCGGCCGTCACGCCCGCCTTGATGGATGCCTGGGTGCGCATGCTGCGCCTGATGGGCGACCCGGTGGCGATTGCCGCCTTGGCGCCCGCGTACGAACGGGAAATCCTCTACCACGTGCTGCAAGGCCCGCACGGCTGGATGTTGCGCGAGATTGCCGCGCCGGATACGGCCATGGCGCGGGTCAGCCGAGCGATCCAGTGGATCCGACGCGACTATGCCGAGCCGATTCGTGTGGAGGCGTTGGCGCAGAAGGCTGCAATGAGTGTTTCGGCATTTCACCGGCACTTCAAGGCGGTGACCAACCTGAGCCCGTTGCAGTACCAGAAACGCGTGCGGCTGTTGCAGGCGCGCACGTTGATGGTGGCCAGTGCCAGCAGCGTGACCAGTGCGGCGTTTGAGGTGGGGTATGAAAGTGCGACCCAGTTCAGCCGCGATTATGCGCGGGTGTTCGGGTTGCCGCCGGCACGGGACACGGCGCGAATCTTGGCGGCGGCGCGAGGCTGATGTGGCGAGGGAGCTTGCTCCCTCGCCACAGGTTCAGCGTCAATGACTCAATGCGTTTACTTGCGCGCAGCCTCCCACTGTTTGAGCAAGTCGCCGTAAGCCACGGTCTCGCCCTTCGGCTTCTCGTTGGCCAGTTTCGGTTTCGGCGCGCCCGGCTGGTCGAACCAGTATTGCGCGTCACGCTCGGGGTTCATTTTCGGGCCGCACACCGGTTGCACCTTGGAGCGCTCCAGGCGCGTCATGATCGCGTCCTGTTCCTTGGCCAGGTTGTCCAGTGCTTGCTGCGGGGTTTTCTCGCCGCTGGCGGCGGCGGCGATGTTGCTCCACCACAGTTGTGCCAGGCGTGGGTAGTCCGGCACGTTGGTGCCGGTCGGCGACCATTCGGTACGGGCCGGGCTGCGATAGAACTCCACCAGTCCACCCAGTTTCGGCGCCATGTCGGTCATCGCTTGGGAGTTGATGTCGGACTCACGGATCGGCGTCAGGCCGACGATGGTTTTCTTCAGCGAGACGGTTTTCGAGGTCACGAACTGCGCGTAGAGCCAGGCCGCGAGTTTCTGCTTCTCAGGCGTCGACTTGAGGAAGGTCCAGGATCCTACGTCCTGATAGCCCTTCTTCATGCCCTTTTCCCAGTAAGGTCCTACCGGCGAAGGCGCCATGCGCCACTTCGGCGTGCCGTCGGCATTCACCACCGGCAAGCCCGGTTTGACCATGTCGGCGGTAAACGCGGTGTACCAGAAGATCTGCTGGGCGATGTTGCCTTGGGACGGCACCGGGCCGGATTCGGAGAAGGTCATGCCCGCCGCTTCCGGTGGCGCGTAGGCTTTCATCCAGTCCACGTATTTCTGGGTGGCGTACACGGCGGCCGGGCCGTTGGTGTCGCCGCCACGGGTGACGCTGGAGCCGACCGGGTGGCAGTCCTCCACGCGAATGCCCCACTCGTCCACCGGCAAGCCATTGGGCAAGCCCTTGTCGCCGCCACCGGCCATGGAGAACCAGGCATCGGTGAAGCGCCAGCCCAGGGACGGGTCTTTCTTGCCGTAGTCCATGTGCCCATACACGCGCTTGCCGTCGATTTCCTTGACGTCTTCGCTGAAGAACTTGGCGATGTCTTCATAGGCCGACCAGTTCACCGGCACGCCGAGGTCATAGCCGTATTTTTCCTTGAACTTGGCTTTCAGGTCCGCGCGCTCGAACCAGTCGGCGCGAAACCAGTACAGGTTGGCGAACTGCTGGTCGGGCAACTGGTAGATCTTGCCGTCCGGCGCGGTGGTGAATGAGAGGCCGATGAAGTCCTTCAGATCCAGGGTCGGCGAGGTGTAGTCCTTGCCCTCATTGGCCATCAGGTCAGTGATGGATTCGGTCTTGCCGTAGCGAAAGTGCGTACCGATCAGGTCCGAGTCGTTGACCCAGCCGTCATAGATGTTCTTGTCGGACTGCATCTGGGTTTGCAGCTTTTCCACCACGTCGCCTTCCTGCAGCAAGTCGTGGGTCAGCTTGATCCCGGTGATTTCACTGAAGGCCTTGGCCAGCACCTTGGACTCGTACTCGTGGGTGGTGAGGGTTTCCGACACCACGTTGATCTTCATCCCACGGAACGGTTCCGACGCCTTGATAAACCACTTGAGCTCCTCAAGCTGCTGTTCAGCGGTGAGGGTGGACGGTTTGAATTCGCTGCCGATCCATTTTTTCGCGGCATCTTCGTACGCATCGGCCCAGGCCGAAGCGCTCAAACCGCTGAGGGCCAGTACGGCGGCCAATGAAATGCTATGTCGCAGCTTATTGTTCTTATTCAACATAGAGACCTCCAGGTTAATTTCAAAAGGGACCTGCGAACACAACCACTGTAGGAGCGAGCTTGCTCGCGAAAAGCTCACAGACACCGCGGGCTACCTGGAGCGCTGCGTTATCGTTGACGATCTTCGCGAGCAAGCTCGCTCCTACAAGGTGTCGGGCCACTAGCCCCAACGCATCACACTCAACAGCCATACCAGGGAGAGCGCGGACGCCACCCAGATGCTCCAGTCGGTAGCGCCGATCACCAGCAAATGCAGGTAGGCGCTGCCGAGAAGACCGATAAACAAACGATCACCACGGGTGGTGCTGATCGGTAACAAACCGCGCCGAGGGATGCTCGGCGAACGCAATTCCCAGGTGGTCATGCCCGCGAGGATCAGGGCTATGGCACCAAAGAACAGCGCGGTGGGGGTGGTCCAGGCCATCCATTCCATCATCGACTCCTCAGACCCGGCCCAGGGCAAAGCCCTTGGCCACGTGGTTGCGAACAAACCAGATCACCAGCATGCCGGGAATGATAGTCAACACCCCCGCCGCCGCCAGCACGCCCCAATCGATACCCGACGCCGAGACCGTGCGCGTCATCACCGCCGCGATGGGCTTGGCGTTGACCGAGGTCAGCGTGCGCGCCAGCAGCAGTTCGACCCAGGAAAACATGAAGCAGAAAAACGCGGTCACACCGATGCCGGAGCCGATCAACGGGATAAAGATCTTCACGAAGAACTTGGGAAACGAGTAGCCGTCGATGTAGGCGGTTTCGTCGATTTCCTTGGGCACCCCGGACATGAAGCCCTCCAGGATCCACACCGCCAACGGCACGTTGAACAAACAGTGCGCCAGCGCCACTGCGATATGGGTGTCAAACAAACCAATCGACGAATACAGCTGGAAGAACGGCAGCAAAAACACCGCCGGCGGCGCCATGCGGTTGGTCAGCAGCCAGAAGAACAGGTGCTTGTCGCCCAGGAAGCGGTAGCGCGAAAACGCATAGGCCGCCGGCAGCGCCACGCTCAGGGAGATCACCGTGTTCAGGCTCACGTAGTACAGCGAGTTGAGGTAACCGGTGTACCAGCTCGGGTCAGTGAAGATCACCTTGTAGTTAGCCAGGGTGAAGTCCTGCGGAAACAGCGTCAGCCCGCCAAGGATTTCGGTGTTGCTCTTGAAGGACATGTTCAGCAGCCAGTAGATCGGCACCAGCAGGAACAGGATGTAGATCAGCAGCGGAATAACCTTGCGCTTGCTCATGTTGGCGGCCTCAGCGGTTGGCGTCGGAGTGGGTCATGGCGGTGTAGAACAGCCAGGACACCAACAGGATGATCAGGAAGTACACCAGCGAGAAGGCGGCCGCCGGGCCCAGGTCGAATTGGCCTACGGCCATCTGGGTCAGCGTCTGACTCAGGAACGTGGTGGCGTTACCCGGCCCGCCGCCAGTGAGGACGAACGGCTCGGTGTAGATCATGAAGCTGTCCATGAAGCGCAGCATCACCGCGATCAGCAGCACGCTTTTCATCTTCGGCAACTGGATATGTCGGAAAACCGCCCAGGGCGATGCCCGATCAATCCGCGCGGCCTGGTAGTACACGTCCGGAATCGCCCGTAGGCCTGAGTAGCAGAGCAGCGCCACCAGCGACGTCCAGTGCCATACGTCCATTACCAGCACCGTCACCCAGGCGTCCATGGTGTTGGCGGCGTAGTTGTAGCTGATGCCGAGGGCGTTGAGGCTGTAACCCAGCAAACCGATATCGGCGCGGCCAAAAATCTGCCAGATCGTACCCACCACGTTCCAAGGGATCAGCAGCGGAATCGCGAGGATGATCAGCACCAGCGACGACCAGCGGCCCTTGGTCGGCATGGTCAGGGCGATGGCGATGCCCAGCGGGATTTCGATCAGCAGCACGCAGGCCGAGTAGATGAACTGGCGCAGCAGCGAGTCATGCAAACGTGGGTCGAGCAGCACCTGCTTGTACCAATCGGCGCCGACAAAGTAGCGGCTGGACTGGTCGAAGATGTCCTGCACCGAGTAGTTGACCACGGTCATCATCGGGATCACCGCACTGAACGCCACCAGCAGGAACACCGGCAACACCAGCCACCAGGCCTTGTTGTTCTGCACCTTGTTCATGGCTGCACCTCCAGCAGATAATCGTCCGCGTACACCATCAGCCACTGCGCGGGAAAGCTGATGGAGGCCTTGCCTTCGGGCCCCGGTTTGTCTTCGGCCAGGCGCACCTTGAGCAACGCGCCATCCAGGCTGAGGGTGATGATTTTGTAGGTGCCAAGGTCTTCCAAGTGTGTGACATCGGCCTGCAGGGCGTCGGGATTGTGCTCGTCCCACACGTGGATGAATTCCGGGCGGATGCCGACCTGCAGTTTCTTGTAGTCGGTGCTGGCGATGCGTTGCTGCAGCGCCTCGGACAACGGCAGATGGGTGCCGGCAAAGCGCACTCCGCCCGCCTCCGCCTGCACTTCGATCAGGTTCATCCCAGGGCTGCCGATGAAATAGCCGACAAAGGTGTGGCTAGGCCGTTCGAACAGATCCCGGGGCGTGCCGAATTGCACAATCTGCCCGCCGTACATCACCGCGATCTTGTCGGCGAAGGTCGAGGCCTCCAACTGGTCGTGGGTGACATAGACCATGGTGATATTGAACTGCTCGTGGATCTGCTTGAGCTTGCGCCGCAGTTTCCACTTGAGGTGCGGGTCGATCACCGTCAGCGGTTCGTCAAAGAGGATCGCCGACACGTCGTCACGCACCAGCCCACGGCCCATGGAGACCTTCTGCTTTTCGTCGGCGGTGAGGTTGCGCGCCTTTTTGGTCAGCAGGTTTTGCAGGTCGAGGACCTCGGCAATTTCCTGCACCTTGCTGTGAATTTTCGCCTCGGCCATGCCTTGGTTACGCAGCGGGAACGCCAGGTTGTCGAACACCGTCATGGTGTCGTACACCACCGGGAACTGGAACACCTGGGCGATATTGCGTTTTTCCGGGGTGAGGTCATTGACCACTTTCGTGTCAAACAACACCTGGCCTTCAGACGGGCTGAGCAGGCCGGAGATGATATTGAGCAAGGTCGACTTGCCGCAGCCCGACGGCCCGAGTAAAGCGTAGGCCCCACCCTGCTCCCACACGTGGTTCATTTCCCGGATGGCGTAGTCCTCCGGACCACTCGGCGTAGGGCTGTAGCTATGCGCCAGGTTCTGCAAATGGATCTCGGCCATCAGGCAACCCTCGCGACACGGCGCCCGGGGGCCTGGACCAAACGGCCCTGACCATCGAACACAAACAGTTTATGGGTGGGGATGTACACACGGATCGGCGCGTCGACGTCGTACTCGTGCACCCCAGGCAGGTGCAGCACCAGCAGGAAATACTCGCTGCGCACGTGCAGGAAGGTTTCCGAGCCGCTGATCTCCGCGACTTCTACGGTCACCGCCAGCTCCAGGTCGTCATCGTTGCTCGGCACCAGGCTGATATGGCTGGGGCGTACGCCGAAACGGAACTCGCCCTCACCAATGGGGCGCAGATCGACGTTCAGCGGGAAGTGCACGAAATTGGCGAAGCTCACTTCATTGCCACTGATACGCCCCGGCATCAGGTTGATCGGCGGCTCGGAAAACAGCTCGGCGGCCAACACCGTCTGCGGCTGGTGATACACCTCGGCGGCCTTGCCGCTCTGGATCACCCGGCCTTCGTGCAGGATGGTGGTGGTGCCACCGAGGGCGAGGGCTTCGTTGGGCTCGGTGGTGGCATAGATGGCAATGGTATGGCGCGCGGCGAACAGCTCGCGCATTTCCTGACGCAGCTCTTCGCGCAGTTTGTAGTCCAGGTTCACCAGTGGCTCATCGAACAGGATCAGCTCGGCGTCCTTGACCAGCGCGCGGGCCATGGCCGTGCGTTGCTGCTGGCCGCCGGAGAGTTCCAGCGGATGACGCTGGAGGAATTTCTCGATGCGCAGCATTTTCGCGGTTTCCAGCACCTTGCTCTGGATCACGTCGTTAGACACACCGGCCTGGCGCAACGGCGAGGCGATGTTCTCGAACACGGTCATGGTCGGGTAGTTGATGAACTGCTGGTACACCATCGACACGTTGCGCAGGCGCACCGGTTTTTGCGTGACATCCACGCCGTTCATCAGGATGCGACCGCTGTTGGGCTTGTCCAGGCCGGCCATCAGGCGCATCAGGCTGGTTTTGCCGGACAGGGTGCGGCCGAGCAAGACGTTGAAGGAACCGGCTTCGAAACGCAGGGTGGCGTCGTCGATCCAGGTTTGGCCTTCGACAACGCGGGAGACATTTTCCAGGGTCAATGACATGACACGACCTTTTTTATTATTGGAATGAATCTGGCCAGTTGTCAGAGCGAGTTTCGTGCCAAAACGGCAAGTGGTTGATGTGCAAAGAAATGGGGGAAGCGGGATGTTCAGGAGTGAACAATCCGGGTGAACAACTGAACAGGTCAGGGGGTTGACAATGAACAGTTATGAACAACACTGAACAAGATTTTGCATTTCTCTGTAGGAGCGAGCTTGCTCGCGAAGCGCTCAAGGACACCGCGTAAAATCAGGATAGGCGCGTTATCGTTGAATATTTTCGCGAGCAAGCTCGCTCCTACAGCGGAAATCCCCCCCATAAAAACAATAAAAAGCAGAAGGTCGCCCATGGCCGAACCCTTGGCTCACGACACCCTTATCCAGGAATCCTGGCGCCGTTGCCGCGCCTTCGGCCTGGACCACCAGAGCACGCCCAGCTTCGACCAGCTCCCCGCCGAGGGCATTAGCCAATTGCTGGAAAGCCAGCACTCGCTGGTGCAGACCACCCATCAGGAAGTGCTGCCCTACTACGAGAACATCCTCAGCAATTCCAATTGCCTGATCATGTTGGCCGACAACCAGGGCCAGGTACTGACCAGTTGGGGCACCCAGCGTTTTATCGAGCCCAAACTGGCGCGCGGTTTCAACCCTGGCGCCAGTTGGATGGAGCGCTCCAGCGGGACCAATGCCATCGGCACCGCGCTGGCGTGTGCCCAGGCGGTGCATATCGAACACGATGAACACTTCCTCAAGGCTAACCGCTTCATGACCGGCTCGGCGGCGCCGATCTTCGATGCCCAGCGCGAGATCATCGCAGTGCTGGATGTGTCCAGCGACAGCTACCTGCCGCCCTCCCACACCCTGGGCATGGTCAAGATGATGAGCCAGACCGTGGAAAACCGGCTGATCCTCAACCTGTTTCGCGGTGAGCACTTCCAACTGACCTTCAACACCGGCCTGAGCAACCTCGACAGTCAATGGGCGGGCTTGTTGATTTTTGATGAGAGCGGCCAGGTGTTGTCGGCCAACCGGCGTGCCGACAACCTGCTGGGTATCAGCTTGTCGCGGGTGATGATCGACAGTTTGTTCAAGGTGTCATTGCTGGAGTTGTTGAACCAGCCGGAAGGGCTGCCCTTCTCCCTGCAAGCCGCGGGACGCAACCGTTTCCAATGTTTGTTGAGACGCCCCAAGCAGGTGCCCGTGCAGGCACGCGTGTTCACCGAGCCGAAGCCGCCGAAGCCTGCGTCGATCGGTCTCAAGACCCTGCACTTCGGCGATGTGCGCGTGGAAAAAGCCGTGCGCCAGGCCGAACGTTTACTGGAGAAGGACATTCCGCTGCTGATCCACGGCGAGACGGGCGTGGGCAAGGAAGTGTTTGTCAAAGCCCTGCACCAGGCCAGCTCGCGCAGCCAGAAGGCATTTATCGCGGTGAACTGTGCGGCGATTCCGGCTGAGTTGGTGGAGTCGGAACTGTTCGGCTACGAAAAAGGCGCTTTTACCGGCGCGAATCAGAAAGGCAGCATCGGCCTGATCCGCAAGGCTGACAAGGGCACGCTGTTTCTCGATGAGATCGGTGACATGCCGCTGCCGACCCAGGCCCGTTTACTGCGGGTGTTGCAGGAACGCTGCGTGCAGCCGGTGGGCAGCAGCGAGTTGTTTCCGGTGGACTTGCGCATCATCTCGGCCACCAACCGTGCGCTGCGGGATTGGGTGCAGGCCGGGCGTTTCCGTGAGGACCTGTACTACCGCATCGGCGGCCTGACCCTGGAACTGCCGCCGTTGCGCGAACGCACCGACAAGCAGGCACTGTTCCAGCAACTGTGGCAGCAACACCGCGAGCCGACTCAGTGGGCGGGCCTGAGCGCCGAAGTGCTGGCGCTGTTTGAGCGGCATCCGTGGCCGGGGAATCTTCGTCAGGTGAGCAGCGTGTTGCAGGTGGCGCTGGCCATGGCCGAAGAACAACCGATCCGCGCAGAGCATCTGCCGGATGATTTTTTTGTGGATTTGAAGGTGGAGCCGCCGCTGCCCGCCAGTGAATACCTGGATGACAGCATTGACCTGAACCAGCGCTTGAAGGCCGCCGGCGGCAACATCTCCCACCTGGCGCGAGAGCTCGGGGTAAGCCGCAACACTTTGTACAAGCGCCTGCGCCAGCACGAAAGCTAGCGCGGCTTGACCACCACCAGCAGGTCGGTGAAGTACTCCACCTGGATCGGCAGGTTGTCCGCCAGTGACGAAAGCGCCGCCGCCGTGTCGTCCAGCTTGAACACGCCGGACACCCGCAGGTTCTGCAAGGCCTTGGGATCGAAGCGCAGCATGCCGTGGCGGTAGCTGGCGAGGGTTTGCAGCACCTCGCTCAGGGGTTGGTCGTTGACCTTGAGCAGGCCACGGGTCCAGGCGTCCGGGTCATTGTTGCCGATGGCTTGCGGCGCTTGGGCGCGACCGTGGTCGAGGACCGAACGCTGGCCAGCCGTGACCTTTACACCGTCACTGGAATCACCTTGGACCGCGACAGTGGACTCGATCACCGTGACCAGCGTGGTGCCATCCGACGCACGCTTGACCAGATAACGCGTGCCCAATGCCGTGGCCGTGCCTTGGTCGGTACGCACCACGAAGGGCCGTTGCGCATCTTTGGCCACGTCCACCCAGAGTTCGCCTTGCAGCAGTTCGATGACCCGTTGATGGCCGTCGAACTTCACGTCCACCGCCGAATTGCTGTTGAGCTGCAACTGGCTGCCGTCTTCGAGGGCGATCTGCCGGCGCTCGCCGACGCCGGTGCGCTGGTCGGCCATCCAGACCGGCAGGTGTTGCAGGCCCAACCAGCCGCACAAGACTACGCCGAGCAAGCCCACCACTTGCGCACCACGCGGACGTCGTGGGGCGAATGCGCGGTTCAGGGCCATGCGTGCGGGTTTGGCCGGCAGCGTATCGAGGCTGCCCCAGAGTGCGCCCATGCGTTCGATAGCCACGGAGTGACGCGGGTCGGCCGACCGCCAGGTGTTGAACGCCTGGCGGTCGGCTTCGGTGACGTTTTCGTCGTGCAGGCGGGTCAGCCACTGCGCCGCTTGCTGGATGATCTGTTCGGAACTCATGCCAGCGGGTCTGCCGGGTGCAGGCTGTGATAACAGTGCACCAAGGCGCTGGAGATATAGTTTTTGACGGTGCTGGAGGACACGTCCAGGCGCGTGGCGATTTCGCTGTAGGTCAGCCCATCGAGACGACTCAACAGAAACGCTTCGCGCGCCTTGGCCGGTAACCCGGCGAGCATTTCGGCGATGCGCTCCAGGGCTTGCAGTGCCACATGAATCGCCGCCGGGTCAGGCATGCCAGCGTCTTCGCACTGGATCACCAGGGCTTCCATGTAGGCTTTTTCGATGCGACGGCGGCGGGCGCCATCGATCAGCAACCGCCCTGCCGTGGTGGCCAGGAACGCGCGCGGCTCTTTGATCTGTTGGGGTTCGGCCAGCATCAAGACACGAATGAAGGCGTCATGGGCGAGGTCCGCGGCATGCTGGGAACACCCGAGTTTCTTGCGCAGCCAGCCATGCAACCAACCGTGGTGCTCGCTGTACATCGCCGTGAGGGTCTGCTGCCGGACGGAGTCGCCCAGCACGGCCGGAATGTCATGCATGCGCAAAAAGATCTCAAATGGGAATAGTTGCCAATTGCGCAGACAATGCCAGTAAAAAGGGGTTTGGGCAAGGGCTCAGCGCCAGCTCCAGGAGACGCCGGTGTAGATGCCACGGCCATCCGCCGGGGTGGAACGCGCGACATCCAGGCCTTTATCGTCGTACCCCGGCGTGACGGTATTGGCGTAACGGCGGTTGGTGAGGTTGCGCAGGTCGACCCAGGCTTGCCAATCCTGCTGGGGGGCGTCGTAGCCGAACGTGGCGCCGATAAGGGTGTAGGACGCGGCGTAGTAGGAGTTGGCGTAGTCCACCGCCACTTTTGATGAATGCTCGGTGTTGAGGCTGGTGTAGAAACCGGTCGGATGGCTGTAGCGCACTTGCGCCTGATAGTAGTGCTTGGGGATGCCCGGCAAGGTGTTGTCGCCGAAACGGTCGTCATCACGGTAATGGAAGTCGCTGAAGGTGTAGGCCTGGCGCAGGGTGAGCTGGCCGTTGCGGCCGCCCTCCCACAACGGGCTCAGCAGGCTCAACTCGACGCCCTGGTGAATCGTCGGGCTGGCGTTGTTTTCAGCGACGATGGCGTTGCTGGTCGACGTCTGGGCCTGGGTTTCCACGGTGAGCAATTCGTGGCGAACTTCGGAGCGGTACAGCGCCAGGTCCCACTGGCCGAGCCATGCTTCACCACGGCCGCCGATTTCCAGGGTAGTGGCGGTCTGGTTTTTCAGGCTCACGCCTTCGCGCTGCAGGCCGGTGGCCGCTCCACTGCCTGCGGGGAAGTATTTGTTGGAACCCCAGATCATCGACCACGCATGTGGCGGCTCGACCGAACGGCTCAGGTTGCCGTACACCTGCAACTGCGGGGTGAAGTCATAACGCAAGCCGACACGCGGCGCATAGTCCCAGTCATGTTGGCTGAGCGGCGCCTGGCCTTCGGGATAAGTGACCTGGGTTTCGCGACGGGTGTAGATTGCCGCCAGACCAGTCGTCAGCCACAGATCCGGGACCAGTTCCAGGTCGTTGCCGATATGCAGCACGGTGTCGGAACCCAGGTAGCTATAGTCGCGGGTCTTGGTGCCCGGCGCGTAGGTTGCCGTGTTGCCGGCCGGCGTGCGCACATACTCCGACGCGCCGTTATTGGGCATCGCCTGGGTGGTGCGCAGGCCGACGGTGGTTTTGCTGTCGTGGTCGAACAGCGTGTCCTGGCGGATGTAATTGAGGGTGCTGCTGATATCGGTGTAGGCGACTTTCAGGCGATTGGTACCTTCGCGCAGGTCCATCGGGTAGTCGTGGTACGCCAGGCCGACTTCGACCCGGGCATTGTCATCCAACTGCAGGGTGGTCTTGTTGGCGATCCAGGTGGAGCCCGGTTGCAGGCGCTTGGAATCGCGGGCGGCGTTGAGGCTGTTGGCCGCGCGTGGGTCATGGCTGATCTGGCTGCGCGTGAGTTTGCCGGGAGTGTCGTTGGTGGTTTCGCGGTAGCGGAAATAGAAGCGGGTTTCCAGGTCCGGGTTGAAACGGTAGCCGAAGTTGGCGGCCACGCCCTTGCCGGTGCCGGCGCTCTGGCGCTGGTAGCCGTCGGACTCGGAGTCAGTGAGGCTGATGTAGTAGTCGGCATCCCCCAACACCTGGCCTGAACTGATTTCGCGCTGGGCATAACCTTTGCTGCCGGCTTCATAGCGCAGTTGGAGCTTGGGCGCGTCGTAGCCGGTGCGCGTCACGTAGTTGACGGCGCCACCGAGGGCCAAGGCACCCTGGTCAAAACCGTTGGCGCCCCGCAGCACCTCGACGCGGCTTTGCCACAACGGGTCTTTCAGCTCATAAGGTGTGCCGCCGGGGCCGGTCAGCGGCAGGCCATCAAACATTTCGTATAGACCGGAGGCATGGGAACCGGGGCTGCGGTTCAGGCCCGAACCGCGAATCGAGAGTTTCACCCCTTCGTTGTTCGCCGCCTTGGCGTATACCCCGGCCTGGTACTTGAACACGTCTTCGTTGGTGCTCACCCGCCCCTGCTGCACGCTGTTCATGTCGATGTAGTTGGTGCCACCGGGCACGCTCTTGAGCTGCGCCTCGGCCACTTCACCCGCACTGGCTTCGCTGCTGGTGACTTCGACCGGGGCCAATTGCAGGTCTTCGGCATGCACCAGCGAGCTTAACGTCAGGGCGGCAAACAGCAACGGAGGGTGGCGCAACAGCATCAGGCAGGTCCTTGGAATTCGGGGGGGCACGGGGTGGGAAGGCTGGGACGCCCGCCAGGTCACTCCTTATTAACGGACTGGGTCCCTGCAACTACAGCGTCGGACGGGATTATTCGTTAAGTCTCCATCAGCGCTTGCATCAGTTCTGCGGCTTCCGACCCTGGCGCAAGCCTGAAACCCTCCATTTCATCCGTTGCCAGGATCTCGCCAAGCGCATCGAGCAATTGCGCCTCGGTGGGCGAGTCACGCAGCAGTTTGTGCGCAGGCAACAACAGTTCCGCGCAAACACCCTGAACACTCGCCGCATCGACCACGGCAAACAGGATAAAGCGCAAGCGTATTTCTCTTTCAGTAGGCCAAACCGTTTTTCGCTTACCCATGGTAAAGGCCTCAGATTTCAGAAAAATCCGAGGCTATTGATGAGCGTGAAGTGTTTCAAGCATGGGGCGGCAAGATAGGCCGAGTCCTACACGGAAAAGGGAAGAACCGTACATTTATCCTGACGCTGACCCGTTTACTGCACTGGCAAGAAATTCATCAGCAACAAACTCTGCGCATAGTTCAGACCAATGCGCCGGTAGCGCTCGTCGAGCATTTGGGTCAGCAGGTCAAGGCGCGCGACAATCTTGCCGAACTCCACCGCAAAACTGAGGTTGCTGCCCTCCTCCGAAATTTCGTTGGAAAACAATAGCAGCACGCCATTCGCGTCCTGGCGCTTACTCAGCAGCCAGGTGGCCTTCTCGATATTGCGCGCGGCATTACTGACAAACTGCGGATTGATCGAGTCGGTGATGTAGAACTCGGTACGTCCACCGTGGGCGGTCACGAGCATGCTGCCGATGGCATAGATGAAAGCGCCGACCCGATCACCTTTGAAATCCGGCCCCAAGGAGTAGCTCAGCGCCGCCAGGTCACGACGGTCACCCAGCGCGGGCAGGGATCGACGCTGCTCGATGGCCTGGCGAATCTCTCGCGCCGCCGTCACCGCATCCGGGTACCCCGACTGCCGCCACTGGCTGGGATTACGCAGATAGAGCTTGTTCATCAACACATACAGGCTTTGCAGATTGTCACGCATGCCCAGCGTCGCCATGCGATCGACACTGGTCTGGAAGAACTCATCGGGCTTGCCATTGCTGAACTGCTTGGCGATATCCCGCCCCTGTTGCTGGCTGCAACCGCTGGCAGAGAGCATTAACAAGGCTGCCAGCAGCATGGGCTGATACATTCGTCGACGATTGAAACAAGGAAACGTGCGATCCATCGGCACCCGATCTGGTTCATCTGCCCACGCGGGGGATCGGCGGGGCTGGGACAAGGATAGAGCGGAGAATTCCAGAAAAGTGCAATGGCTGGGGTAGATAGTTGTAACCAAAGACCGCTGGGCAGATGAATGGGCTTGATTCTGAATAATTCTATTCAGTCTCTATACTCATTAAAACGGCAGTACATAAGGGTGACGGCAATGAAACATCCAATTCGTGCACAAATGGTTGTTCAGATGATTTGCCTGCTTTCGGTGGCACAGCTTTTTTGCTGAGCTGCGTGTCATCGATTTAATACCCAGCTGCAATTGCGGCGCTGGAAGGTATTGTCAACGACCCACCTGAACCTGGCCCGACATTCGAATGCCGGGCCAGAACGTGCAGCTACAGCAAGACAGTGGCCAGCATGCCCAGAGCGCCCAGGCAAAACCCGATCAATGCGCCTCGCCCGGGAAACTCCTGGAACAGCGCCCAGATCACGATCGGTTCCAGCAGCAATAACGACGTCACGGAAACCACCGTGACCACCCAGATATCACCGACCGCTAGATACCCCAGCCAATAAGCGCCCAACAGACAAAGCCCCGCGAAGCACATCACCGCCACCGGCATGATGAACGCCTGCCATGAACCGTCACTGGCTTGAGCCAATCTGGCGGTTACCACCTCACTGTAGATTGCACAAAACTCACCAACGATCATCAATCCTAGAGCAGAAACTCCGAGTAATTCTTTGGACATATCAAAAACTCCTTCGTATTCAACGCACTGTTTTTCAACTCCCAGCGGGCAATGCCGCTGCCGAGGGTTTCGTCGCAGAGATACGAAGCAGCCTTGAACAGGCCTGAATTGCCGAAGTGCTTTTGCATGCTCATGTCCTTATATCAGGGGTGAGTCTCGGCGCCTCGATAAGGCGCTGGCTCCGATCATACGGCTGGCCGGCGGTTTTGAACACTCGGGGCATAATTGGCATGAACGGCATTAAAAATGTGCAATCCCCCTAGCCGCCTTACGTGATGATCGGGCTATGATCGGCCATCTGAACCGGACGCCCTATGCCCCATGCCTGTTGACCTGCAAGCCCTTTATCCCAAACTGATCCACTTGATGCTGGATACGGTCTTCGTCGTCGACAGCGATAACCAGATTGTCTTCGTGAGCGATGCCTGCGAGGCCTTGCTCGGCTACCGTGCCCAAGAGCTGACCGGCACCCTGATTACCGACTACATGCACCCTGAAGACCTGGCGCGCACCCGCGCTTCCATTGTGCGGGTCATGAATGGCCAACCCCACGTCGACTTCCGCAATCGTTACATCCGCAAGGACGGCAGCGTCGTGCATATCCTGTGGGCGGCCTTCTGGTCCAAGGACGTCGGTGCGCGGATCGGTGTCGCGCGGGATGTGACGGCGCTCACCCAGGCCGAGGAAGAATTACGCTTTCTGGCCCATCATGATCCGCTGACGGCACTCACCAACCGATCGCTGTTCAATCAGCGCCTCGACAGCGCCCTGCACACCGCAAAAACTCATAACCACACCCTCGCGCTGTTGTTTCTGGACATCAATGACTTCAAGGGCATCAACGATGTACATGGCCATGCCATGGGCGATCGCGTGCTCTGTGTGATTGCACGACGACTGGAGCGCTGCGCGCGCGAGAGCGACCTGGTGGCCCGGATGGGCGGGGATGAATTCACGGTACTGATTACGGATACCCCGTCGCAGAATGCAGTGGCCGGAAAGGTAGAGCGGATACTGGCGGTCATGGCGGAGCCACTGGGTGCCGAGTTTGGCGGGGTGAAGATGCCGTCCTGCAGCGTCGGCGTGGCGTTTTACCCGGCGGATGGGGAGGACGCGGATACACTGTTGAGTCATGCGGATGGGGAGATGTATCGGATCAAAAGGTTGCGGCTTGCGGCTGAATGATGGAAGCACACCGCTCAAGATTCCTATCTTTCCTAGGAAACCCGCCCGAGAACGACGCGCTATGATCACCTGCTGCTATAGCGCCTGATCAACCCTGCGCACCTTTCGAGAACAGGCGACGAATGAGGCCGAACATGAAACTGACAGATTTTGAGGTCCTTAGCTTTGACTGCTATGGCACGTTGATCGATTGGGAAACCGGAATATTCAACGCTCTGAAACCACTGGCTGCGAGATCCGGGAAAAACCTCACGCGCGATCAGATTCTCGAGGTGTTCGGCCGGCATGAATCACCTCAGCAAAAAACCACACCTACGGCCCTCTACTCGGACATTCTGCGCAAGGTCTACGACCGCATCGCCAAAGAATGGAAGCTCGACAGCGACGAGAAGGAGCGCGAGGCCTTCGGAACATCAGTGAAAGACTGGCCGCCCTTCCCCGACTCCCTCAATGCGCTGCACTATTTCAAGCAGTATTACAAACTTGCCATCTTATCCAACATCGATCGTGGCGAGTTTGAATTCAGCAAGGTCAAGCTGGGCGTCGAGTTCGATTGTGTCGTCACCGCTCAGGATGTGGGCTCCTACAAACCCGATCCGAAGAATTTCGCGTACTTGATGGACGCCCTGTACACCCTGGGCTTCGAAAAAAAATCCATCCTCCACGTCGCGGAAAGCCTGTATCACGACCATGTGCCGGCCAACGCGGCAGGCTTGGCAAGCTCATGGATTCATCGTCGCCATGACAAAGAGGGTTTTGGTGCTATTCATGTCCCGGCGACCGAAGCGACCTATAACTTCCGCTTCATCAGCTTGGCCAAAATGGTCGAAAGCCATCAGAAGCTGGTCGGTGAACACGCCCGAAATGCCAAGGCGTAGCGAGGCGATTGCCACGCTCACTCGTCATGTTCCAGTCGATACATTTCTGCCGCCACCTGTATTTGAAAGCGTGCTTCCGGGTTTTCCAGGGAGAGATCCAGGATTTTTTCAATGCGCGCCAGCCGATAGCGCAACGTGCTGATGTGCACGTCGAGCGCTTTGGCCGTATTGGCCAGTTGGAAGCCTTCTCGCGACAGCGCACAGACCGTCTCAAGCAACAGGGTGCCGTTCTTGCGATTGGCCAAGGGCTCGATCATCTGCTGAAGGAGCATCACCCTGGCCTTCTTGTCGCCCATCAGGGCGCGAGGAAACAACACCTCGTTAAACACATGCAGGCGCCCTGGGCGGAGCAGGGGCACCAGGGCCGCGACATCTTCAGCGCCCTGCGCCATGCCTGAAATCCCCCGATGCGTGCGACTGACAGCCATCGCACCGCCGTCGTGACGCAACTGCTTCCACAGCGACTCAGGCGCCAGGGTTGCCGGAATGATGAAGCTGATCTGATTGAGTGAAACCGAAATCAACGGTGAAACACTGTTCGCCACCATCAGGTTGAAGACGCGAGCTGTTTTCTCCTTGCGCCGCTTGAAGCCCTCAAGACTGAGCGGGATGGGTTCGTCCAACAGCACCAGACAGATTCTGTAGTCGCGTGTTTCGCTCCAGCCCGAAACCAGGGCGCGCTCGATCGCACTGGGGGTTTCCGGAAACTTGCCTTCCAAAAGCCCCGCCACCAGGGCGTGCCCCAGCCGCGTTTCCTGATCCAGCAGCTCTCGCTGATGCGAAAGGTGCAACGCCGCGATAACGGCGGCGTGTTCAAGCGCCCGGGAATGCACTTCTTCAAACAGGTCCTGCGTGCTCTCGAGCCAGACAATGCCGGCTACCTCCCCCTGCAACCAGATGGCGCAACCCAGCCTGAACCGCGGGTGAGGCCAGGTGAGTGTGATCGCCAGGGTCTGGGACTCATCGAAACGGTGCTCAAGGGGCCGTTCGTCAATGAATTTGGCGATCAACTCCCGTTCGAATTGCTCTGTGGTATCGATGTCGTGACCACTCAGAATCGTCCCGGATGCCGATACCACCAGCGCAGAAACCTCCAATGCACTGGCCAATGCATTACCGAGGCTGTCGAGGTTGTCAGCCTCGATAGCTGCCCGGGTCAACTTGCGATGAATCAGGTCCGAGCGCTGGATGATCTCGGTTTGCAAGTTGATGATTTTGGCCAGCACCTCCTGGGTGATCTCGCTGAAGGGCACCTCCCAAGGCAACTCCAACAGGGGGAAGTCGCAGCACTGCGCCTCGGCGATGGTCGCCGCGGAAAAATGATCACGAAAATGCGGGACCGCCAGCACCACGCCAGCCAGTCCAAGGTCGTTCAGTGTGCGTACCAGGACGCGACTGGCCTCATCCTCCTGCGGCCAGTTGTAGCCGGTGGTGAGCAACACGTCACCCGCCTTCAACCAGTGGGTGATGTCGGGGTGATCAATGATATGAACCCAGCTGATTTGCCTATCCAGCCCCTTGGCGCCCGCGACGACAGTCGCCTGTCGCAGGATGGTCTGCTCAAGTGCAGTTGATAGTTTCATTGTGTGTCCATGGCAGGAGGCTGAACGAGTCCCCCTGGCTTGCCTGGGGCATTGATTAACACGCTGGAGGCTCTCAGCGGTCTTACGAGCGTGTCACTTTAAAGACACAGGCCAGCCAAAATCACCTATTCAGCATAGGTAGGAAATAGCCAATATTCCTACTTTTAATACGACTATCTAACAATCCTCCGTTATTTCAATGACCGAATGCGGTCGCGCACCAATCATCCCCCTTTCCTGCAAAAAGCAGGATAAACCCTGCGCCGCGTCGTACTTTGCACAGATGGATTGGCGGTTTGCCTCTTTCTATGATGATCAAACCTGAACACCGCCACCCAAGCGCAACTTGATGGCTATCTGGAGTGATGTATGACGCCGTACGAAGCGTTTTCGAGCATTGATATACGAATCGGCCAAGTCACCAACGTTGAACTCAACGAAAAGGCCAAGAAGCCGGCCTACAAGGTCTGGATCGACTTTGGCGAACTCGGAATCAAAACCACCAGCGCCCAATTCACGCAGCTCTACACGGCCGAAGCGCTGATTGGCGAATACGTTGTGTGCGTGGTCAACCTGGGTACTCGAAATATCGCCGGGTTTGCTTCCGAGGTCTTGATGTTGGGCGCACAGACGGCACCGGGTGAAGTGGTGTTTCTTAAACCCGAGCGTGCACTCACACCGGGTCAACCCGTGTTTTAAACAGTCCCGGCCTATCAAACGGGTTTCGCACAACTGTACGTCATACCGAAAGGTATCTTGAGAGGAAAAAAATGAAGCTCACTGATTTCACCACCTTGTCGTTCGATTGCTATGGCACCTTGATCGACTGGGAAACCGGCATCGTCAACGGCCTGCAACCCCTGGCCGTACGCAGCGGAAAGGGCCTGGACCGCGAACAGATCCTTGAAGTATTCGGCCGCCACGAGTCCCCCCAGCAGACCCTGACGCCCGGCGCCTTGTACCCCGTCATCCTGGCGGCAGTCTATGACCGCATTGCCAAAGAATGGGGACTTGAGCCAGTTGCGACCGAGCGCGAGCACTTCGCCACGTCCGTGAAGGACTGGCCGGCGTTTCCAGATTCTGCAGACGCCCTGCGTTATCTCAAACAGCATTACAAGCTGGTGATCCTGTCCAACATCGACCGTACCGAGTTCAAGCTCAGTGAAGCGAAATTGGGTGTGGCGTTCGACCATATCGTGACGGCCCAGGATGTCGGTTCGTACAAGCCGAACCCCAACAACTTCACCTACATGATCGATCTGTTGGCCAAGGCCGGCATCGAGAAGCAGAAGATCCTGCACACCGCAGAAAGCCTGTACCACGACCATGTACCCGGCAAGATCGCCGGCTTGGCGGGTGCCTGGATCCATCGCCGCCATGGCAAGGAAGGTTTCGGCGCAACGCACGTGCCCGCTACCGAGGCCAAGTACGACTTCCGCTTCATCAGCATGGCGGACATGGTCGAAGCCCATAAGAAACTCGTGGGCGGCTAAGCCCTCACCCTGGGTTGGCGCCGCCTGCCGGTGGCGTCAACCGTCTGCACCAATCACTCAACACGACGATTGCCGTGACGCCAAAGACGGGTCAGGCGTAGCCGCGTGTCTTTTTCATGAGTAGGAGTGTTTAGAATGACTGACACTGGTTCGAACGCTGTTCTGGCAGCACGCGAGCACCATATCGCCCGTGGTGTGGCATCGGCCCACCCGATCATTATCGATCGCGCGGCAGGCAGCTATGTATGGGACGCCGAGGGCAACAAATACCTGGACTTCGTCGGCGGCATTGGTGTGCTCAATGTGGGGCACAATCACCCCGCCGTCGTGGATGCCATCAAGAAACAGATCGACAGTTTCACCCACATCTGCTTCCAGGTCGGCGCTTATCAGCCGTATGTAGAGCTCGCCCGTCGGTTGAACACTCTGGTCGGGGGTGGCGAGCCCTACAAGTCAGTGTTTTTGACCACTGGTGCCGAAGCCGTGGAAAACGCCATCAAGATTGCACGTAGCCACACCGGGCGCTCGGGCGTGATTGCCTTTCGAGGCGGCTTCCATGGTCGCACCTTGCTCGGGATCTCGCTGACGGGGTTCAGCCAGCCCTACAAGCAGAATTTTGGTCCGTTCGCGCCGGATATCCACCACGCGATCTACCCCAACGAATACCACGGTGTGTCCACCGAGCAAGCCCTGGCCTCGCTCCAGGCCATTTTTGATACCCAGATCCTGCCCGAACGCGTGGCGGCAATCATCCTTGAGCCGGTGCTGGGCGATGGGGGGTTTGTCGCTGCGCCGCCAGCCTTCATGCAAGCGCTGCGGGCGCTGACGACACGTCACGGCATCGTACTGATTTGCGATGAAATCCAGACCGGTTTCGGCCGTACCGGCAAGATGTTCGGTTTTCAACATTCCGACATCCAGCCCGACCTGATCACTGTGGCCAAGAGCTTGGCCGGCGGCATTCCCTTGTCAGGCGTGGTGGGTAAAGCCGCGATCATGGACGCGCCATCACCGGGCGGCCTGGGCGGAACCTATGGCGGTAATCCGCTGGGCTGTGCAGCAGGGCTTGCAGTGTTGTCCATCTTCGAAAACGAGGACCTGCTGGCACGCAGCCAGGCTATCGGCCGGCAACTGTTGAGTGGTTTCGAGACCTTCAAGGCCCGCTATGATGGGATCGGCGATGTACGTACATTGGGCGCCATGGCCGCGGTGGAGTTCGTCACCGATCGCAGCAGCCGGACACCTGACAGCGACACCGCGCAAAAAGTGATTGAACAGGCCCGCGCTCAAGGCCTGCTGCTGATCAAGTGCGGGATTCACCGCAACATTGTGCGTTTCCTCTGCCCACTCAATACCTCGGAGATTGACGTACAAGAAGCGCTGGGCATGTTCGAGCGCGCCCTGGCGGCCAGCCTTTGATCAGTGAAACGGCGCAAGCCACTCAGTGAATCAGCAAAAGTCGCCGCGTTGGCGACTTTTGCGCTCTCCATAGGCTCTGGAAAAGGTGATTGACGGCAATCGGTGCAGCAGTCAAACGAGGTAAATCCAAATGCACACTCAGACCAGGCTCGACCGGATCGATATCGCCATCCTGGCCCACCTCCAGCAGGACAGTTCGCTGACCAATGCGGCATTGGCCGACAAGGTCAACCTCTCGCCAAGCCCTTGCTACATCCGGGTCAAACGACTGGAGAAAAACGGCTACATCCTTCGGTATTCCGCCACCTTGAACATTGCCAAGATCGCGGGATCCTTGACCATTTACTCCGAGGTCGAACTGGATGAACACCGCAAGGAAAGCTTTCAACGCTTCGAGTCGACGGTGCGCACATACCAGGACTTGCAGGAGTGTCACATGGTCACCGGCAAGATTGACTATGTCTTGAAATTCGTCTGCAAAAGCGTGGTGGAATACCAGGCCATCATGGATGAGCTCTTGCAAAAAAACGTCGGGGTCGCGCGCTTTTACACCTTCTTCGTGACACGAACGGTGTTTCAACGCGAAGGCGTGGACTTGCAGGCATTGCTGACGCCCGGCAATGCCTGAATCTGTCACCGGTCGGAATACTGCGCGGCTGCATTCAAGGTGCGCTTCCACAGCTCCAGATACGCCTCCTGCGTCATGTAGGCGGCATGCGGGGTCAGCGTGACATTCCCGACATCGCGCCACGGGTCATTGGGTGCCATAGGTTCCTGCCAGAACACATCCAGGGCCGCGTGCGCCACCTGGCCGCTATACAATGCTTGCGCCAGCGCCGCCTGATCGATCAAGGCGGCTCGCGCAGTGTTGATCACCAACGCACCCGGCTTGAGCAACCGAAGGCGTGCCGAGTCGAGAAACCCGGTGGTATGCGGGTTAAGAGCCAGATGCAGCGACACCACCTCGGCGCCGCGCAAGACCGTGTTCAGGTCGGCCTCAAAATACGGCGAGTCGACAGGCGTACGATTCCAGATTGAGACATCCATGCCGAGCGCTGTAGCCATCTGCGCATAACAACGCCCTACTTCACCAAAACCAATCACTGCCACTTTGCGCCCCTCCAGTTGAAGGCCGCCGCGAGGCTGCCAGCCCCCGCGTGCAATGTCTTTCAGCATCGGCCCCAGATTTCGCGCGGCAGCGAAGGTCAATGCCAGGGCATGTTCCGCCACCGCTCGGCTACCGTAGCCGGGCGTGGTGCTCACCGCGATACCGTGCTCACTCAACCACACCATCGGCAGATAGCTGCTGGCGCCCGTCCCCATGAAAACTATAGCCTTCAACGTCGGGCAGGCCGCCAGCGTTTCGGGGCTCACCAGTGTGTGCTCGACCAGCATGACGTGCGCCGAGCGGCATAACGACACGATCTGTTCAGGGGTCGGATCGCCCACATGAATGTGCATTCCCTCGGGGACCGTCAGCGTGCCTGCGTCAAACAGCGCGTTCAGTTCAGGCGTGCAGTCAATCAATACAATGTTCATGGCAGTTCCAGCGACAGGGTCACCAGAGCCTAAAGGGCCGTGCCAGAAAAAATGCCTTTTCTAGGTCGCTGAAAAGGATAAATGTCAGCGTCACGCGCCCGTTTTCAAAAAATTACCGAGCGCCGGATACGCACAATTGATCGGCAACGAAACGCACATTTCACGGAGCTGATCATGAAAGTATTGGTGTTGGGCGCAGGACTCGCAGGCATACCCGCAGCGTATTACCTGGCAAGGGACGGCCATGAGGTCACGGTCATTGACCGTCAACCCGAGGCCGCGATGGAAACCAGTTTTGCGAACGGCAGCCTGCTGTGCCAGGGCCACTCTTACCCGTGGGCCAGCCCGGCGGCTCCCGGCATCTTGGCCAAATCGTTGTTCCGAAATGACCAGGCGCTGCGCATCGCCCCTCGCCTCGACCCGAGGCTGTGGTCCTGGCTATTCAAGTTTCTCTGTGAATGCCCACGCGCCCGTGCAAACCAGCACGCGGCGACCCGATTGCGTCTGGCCTCCTATTCCCAGGCGGTCATGCGCGAGGTGGTCCAGGACACCCGGATCGAATTTTTCCACACGGACAAGGGCTTGCTGTACGTCTATCGAACCCAGCACTGCATGGATGAAGGGTTACGCCAGATGCGCGTCCTGGAGCAAGCCGGCTTGCCGATCGAGGTCGTTTCCAGCGCGCGTGTAGCGCAATTGGAACCCGCGCTCAAACCAATAGCCAGCCGCTTGGTGGGCGGCGTCTTCGTGCCTTCCGATGGCACCGGCGACGCGCGTTTATTCACTGTCGAATTGGCGCGCGCGTGCGCCGCGCGTGGGGTCAATTTCATGTACAACACCCAGGTGCTTGGGCTGGATATCGAGCGCAACGAGGTGCGTGCCGTCAGCACCTCGAAAGGCGTGATTGCCGCCGATGCAATCATTGTGGCAATGGGGGCCTACTCATCGATTCTGCTGCGCCGATACGGCGTCAACATCGATGTGTTCCCGGTCAAAGGCTACTCCATGACCGTCCCCATCCGCCGCCCCGAAGAGGCGCCCACACTGGGCGGGTTGGATGAAGACAATCTCCTGGCCTTCTCCGTATTGGGAAATCGTCTGCGACTGACCGCTACCGCCGAATTCACCGGCTATGACATGCGCCTTTCGAGAGACGACTTTCGCTACATGACCCAGGCCGCCAAGGACCTGTTTCCGACCCTATGCGATTACGCCCAGGCTGAGCTCTGGTGTGGCCTGCGCCCGGCGACACCCGACGGCAATCCGCTGTTTGGGCCGACGCAGATCCGCAACCTGTTCCTGAATACCGGCCACGGTTCCCAGGGCTGGACGATGGCGTGCGGCAGCGGAAAGATCACCGCCGACCTGGTTGCCGGCCGCACGCCCGACATTGATATGAGCGGGTTGCTGTACCAGTAAGCATCGCTTGAACCTACTGCCTGCCATAGGAAAACGTCGCCTGTTTATCCTACCTGGCCTGTGTAGTTCGCGCAGTGCCCACTGGTTACTCTGAACGTGAGTCAACGTGGAGGTCTGCCATGCCATTAGCCCTGATTGAAAGCTGCCGCACGCGTACGGACGACGAAGTAGCGCACCTGCTGCAAGCCGTCTATGAAGCACAACTGGCGGCCTTCAATGTGCCGCCGTCCGATCGCCAATCAAGGTATGTCGAACACAGTCCCAAATGGGTCCTTACCCCGCCGGACAGTTCGGACAACTTCATCCTGATAACGATCCAGATGTTTCCTGGGCGCTCGGCCATCGCCAAGCAGGTTTTCTACCAGGAAATCCTCAAACGCCTTGGCGCGCTGGGCATTCATGAGGTGGATGTGTTTATCGGCCTGCATGAATCGCCAGTTGAAAACTGGTGTATCCGCAACGGCCGACCGGCGCCCTGAAGGCATCAATCAAACACTCGACGATCATCAATAAACAGCTTTCGCTGCAGGGCTGCGCCTGCGCGCGAACAGCCCTGTGTACGGGGAGATAAAATGTCTTTAGCAATCGAGAACAAAACGCTGCTGCTCCAAATGAACTTCATCAATGGCGACTGGTGCGAGGCGTACAACAGACAGGTTCTGCCGGTGATCAACCCGGCGACCGGCGAGGTCTACGCCACGGTTCCAGACAGCGATGCCATTGACGCCAAGGCGGCAGTCGACGCGGCGGCGGCAGCGTTCATCACCTGGAAAAATGTTCCGGCCAAGCAGCGCGCCACTATCCTCAAACGTTGGAATGACCTGATTCTGGCGAATGCGCAGGACCTGGGGAAAATCATTTCCTCAGAGCAAGGCAAGCCACTGGCGGAAGGTGTAGGTGAAGTCGCCTATGCAGCCAGTTACGTGGAATGGTTCGCTGAGGAAGCGACACGCGCCAATGGGGAAATCATCCCCTCACCGGCCACGGGACGGCGCCTGACGGCTCATAAAGAGCCCGTGGGGATCATCGCCGCGATCACTCCGTGGAATTTCCCGGCAGCGATGATTGCACGCAAGATCGCACCGGCCCTGGCGGCGGGCTGCACCGTTGTGTGCAAGCCGGCCGCAGAAACGCCGTTGACGTCCCTGGCGTTGGTGAAGCTGGCAGAACTGGCCGGTGTTCCGCCTGGGGTGCTGAACATCGTGGTGACTGCCAAATCCAAGGAGGTAGCGGATGTGTGGCTGGACGACCCGAGGGTGCGCAAGATTACCTTCACCGGCTCGACCCCGGTGGGCAAACACCTCGCCCGCGAGTCCGCGGATACGCTGAAAAAACTCTCCCTGGAGCTGGGTGGCAATGCGCCGTTCATTGTGTTTGATGACGCCGCGTTGGACGCCGCCATTGAGGGCCTGATGGTGGCGAAGTTCCGCAACGGGGGTCAGACCTGCGTATGCCCTAACCGCATCTACGTGCAGGAGGGTGTTTACGAGGAGTTCGTCGACAAGCTGACAGCCCGCGTCGCCGCGCTTGTGGTCGGCCCTGCGACCAACCCTGCCGCGCAGATCGGCCCGATGATCAATGCCAAGGCCATCGAAAAAATCGAAAGTCATGTGGCTGACGCAGTGAGTCGTGGCGCTCGCATCACCACAGGCGGCCAACGCATTCAGACCCGTGAATGCTCAAGCGACACCTACTATGCGCCCACCGTATTGGTCGATGTGGACAAGCACTCAAGGTGTTTCCTGGAGGAAACCTTTGGCCCAGTGGCGCCGATCACCCGCTTCGCCACCGAAAGCGAAGTGCTGGAATGGGCCAATGACTCACCGTTCGGCCTGGCTGCGTACTTCTATACAACTGACCTGCGCAGGGTCACCCGGGTCGCCGAAGCCCTTGAGTGCGGCATCGTCGGCATCAACGAAGGCGCGCTGGCCGCCGAGGCCGCGCCCTTTGGCGGGGTGAAAGATTCAGGTTATGGCCGAGAAGGCTCTACCCACGGTCTGGAAGAGTACATGCACATCAAATACACCTGCCAAGGCGGACTGGATTGACTCATCACGCTTGACCGACCGCTGTCTCAGCGGCGACCGCAAGCGCTATCAACGCGGGCATCCATCGGGTGCCCGCTTCATTTTGGAGTATTTATGCACGACCTCGATCGCTTGCTACGCCAGGACCGTCATTGGGTTCACCCTGTTACCGCACTGCTGCAACATGAGGCCCAAGGACCCTGCATCTGGAAATCGGCAGACGGCATTCATCTCACCGACATACATGGCAAGCGTGTTCAAGATGCGTTCTCCGGGCTGTGGTGCGTGAATGCCGGCTACGGGCAACCCTCCATTGTGGAGGCCGCCAGGCGCCAACTGGAAACACTGCCCTACGCCACGGGTTATTTTCATTTCGCCAGCGAGCCCGCGATCGAACTGGCCGCTCGCTTGACGTCATTGGCACCTGAAGGGCTCACTCGCGTGGTGTTCGGCCAAGGCGGCTCGGACGCCGTCGATACGGCGATTCGCTTGGTGCGGTACTTCTTCAACGCCACAGGCCGCCCCGAGAAGAAGCATTTCATTGGACTGCAGCGCGGTTACCACGGCACCTCGTCCAACGGTAGCGGGTTAACCGCGTTGCCGCTGTTCCACCGTTATTTCGACGTACCCACGTCTGATCAGCATCACATCCCCTCCCCTTACCCCTTTCGGCACCCGCAAGGCCCTGACGACGCGAACGTATTGTGCAGCACCGTCAAGGCCCTGGAAGACACAGTCACCGCGATCGGCGCACACAATGTGGCGGCCTTCATCTGTGAGCCGATTCAGGGTTCTGGTGGCGTCATCGTACCGCCCGGCGGTTTTTTGAAAGCCATGCGCGACACCTGCGATCGGCTAGGGATCCTGTTGATCGTCGATGAGGTGATCACCGGGTTTGGCCGGACCGGCCCGATGTTCGCGTGCGAAGCCGAAGGTGTGAGCCCGGACCTGATGACACTCGCCAAAGGCCTGACCTCGGGTTACGCGCCGATGGGCGCAACCCTGATCTCAGAACACATCTACGCCGCACTCGCAGAAGCCGGCAAGGACGGCACGGCCCTGGGCCATGGACAAACCTACGCGGGACACCCCGTGAGTGCGGCGATCGCCAACGCCACCCTCGACCTTTACTTGGAGGGCGGCCTGTTGGCCAACGGCCTGCAGGTCGGCGCGTATTTTCAACAACAGCTAAAACAGCTGGAGTCCCTGGACTGCGTCGGCGAAGTGCGCGGCCGAGGGATGTTGGCGGCGCTGGAGTTCGTGGCGGACAAACACACCAATGCCAAGCCTGCCGCCACGCTGCAGTTCGGCCAGCAGGTGCTCAAGCACGCCTTTGCAGAGGGCTTGGTGTTCAGAGCCTTTGCCGACGACATCCTCGGTTTCGCGCCGTCATTGAATTACACCAAGGCCGATATCGACACCCTGTTGGCTATCTTGAAATACGCTATCGAGAAGGCTGCCGCCAGCGCGCGGTAACAAGCAAAAGCCCAGGCCGCTGGACGGCCTGGGCTTTTTTTGTTCGCATTGCGTTCGTCAGTGACGTGCTTCCTGGACCACCCTGTCAGGCACCCAAGACTGCGAAGGACTTCGGCGTTTGACGATCAACCCGGTGATCACCACCAACGCCGCCAACCCCGCCGTCGCAATGACCTCGCCCTGATGGGCCGGCAAGGTCAACATGACGCCCAGCGCACCGACGATGAACACAATGACCGCCCAGGTCAGACCTGGATAAAGCCACATCCTGAAACCGATGCGGTGCCCATGGGCCACCAGCTTTTTACGCATGCGCAATTGCGAAATGGCAATGACCAGGTAAACCAGCAATGCCACCGCGCCCGACGTCGCCAACAAAAACGAAAACAGGCGCTCAGGAGCAAAATAGTTGATCACTGTGGTGACACAACCAATGGCCGTACTCGCTATCACCGCCTGGCGCGGCACTTTCGCAAGCGTGGTCGCCCTCAGGAACCCAGGTGCCTCACCACGCTTGGCCAAGGCAAACAACATGCGTGACGCAGTATAAATTGCCGAGTTCAGGCAACTGGCGACCGCAACCAGCACCACCACATCGACGATAAACTTCGCGTTGGGAATTTGCAGGTATTCCAGTGCACGTTGATACGAACCCACCACCGCCAAGGCCGGATCGTTCCAGGGAACGATCGACACGATCATGAAAATCGAGACGATGTAAAACAAGCCAATCCGCCAGATCACCGAATTGGTAGCCCGTGCAATCTGTTTGCTGGGGTTGTGCGACTCCGCCGCCGCGATGGTGACGATTTCGGTGCCCATGAAGCTGAACATGGTGGTCAGCAAAGCTCCCAGCACCGGCGCATAGCCGTTGGGGGCGAACCCGCCGTGGTTGCTGATGAGCGTGCCGATACCACTGACCGTGCGGTCCGGCAGACCACCCACCAATGCGATGGCACACACCACGATAAAGGCAATGATTGCCAGCACTTTCGCCAAGGCAAACCAGAACTCGAACTCACCGTAGCGGGCAACACTGTACAGGTTGGTCAAAGTCAGACCACAGGTGATGGACAGCGCAAAAATCCACGTATCAACGGTAGGAAACCAACTGTGCAGAATGGCGGCGGCGGCAATCGCCTCAAGGGGAATCACCAGCACCCAGAACCACCAGTAGAGCCAGCCAATGGTAAATCCGGCCCAGGGGCCAATGGCGCGGTTGGCGTAAGTGGAAAACGAGCCCGTATCCGGAGATGCAACGGCCATCTCGCCCAGCATCCGCATGACCAGTACCACCAGGGTTCCCGCCGCCAGATAGGACAGCAACACGGCTGGCCCGGCCGCTGCAATCGCATGCCCTGACCCGACAAAAAGCCCCGCACCGATGACACCGG
Organism: Pseudomonas reactans; assembly: GCF_013387025.1. Lineage (NCBI taxonomy): Bacteria > Pseudomonadati > Pseudomonadota > Gammaproteobacteria > Pseudomonadales > Pseudomonadaceae > Pseudomonas > Pseudomonas reactans. The sequence goes on from NZ_JACAQP010000018.1 coordinate 124,609, forward strand.
CAATCGATAACATTGTGACGTGCCGCTGTTTGAGTCCGGGCGCAAGCGACGATCCCGCCTGCCCCCCTGCTTCGTGGGAAGTGTGTATCTTCGACATAGTTTCACCATTGTTTTTATTAGGCAGGTTGTGAAGTTTTTGGCGCGCGAAAGCGCTCTCTTATTGTTTTAGAGTTCTCCCATTACCCGGTTGAAGTGTCACTCAGGCACTTACGTGGTCCGTCTCCCTGACCTGCTCACCCTCCTGTTTCGGTTCCACTACCGTGGTGCGAAATGCATTGGCAAGGCTCGCTGCCAAATCCCATCCATACGTGTTTGAGCGCCCGGTTATCCAGGTCAATTCGTTGTGCATCAGGATGGGAATCGCACCCAACTCCGTCAGCACGCCGAGGGTCGCCACGGTTTGCGCAAGTTGCACGTCGCCGCCTGACCGCCCCCGCTCAACCACCAGTTGTGCCCCGACCAGATGCGCCGCGCCGAGCATCGCGACCCACTGTGCAATCACCCTGGTCTGCCCTATCAATGCCGAGGGCGAAACCAGCGTGCGATTGGCCTGCACTGCGTTGTTCGCCTGAACAACCAGCACCGGCTTCATGCCTTTGGCCAGTAGTTTCAATAACGCCTCCAGGCCACGCTTAAACCCTTCCAGTTGCAACTCGTTGTTATTAACCAGTGCAGCCAGATCAACTTTGAGGATCGCAATTTCGCGCACGCGTCTGTTTCCTTTCCGTCAAGGGACCAAAGAAGTGTGCAGGGGGGTACGGCTACACGCCCTCAACGCAGTACCTTCGCCAGATACTCCGCCAAATGCAGCGGCTGATGCCCGCTGACGTTGCGTATCTGCCCCCGGCAACTGAAACCGTCAGCCACCACCCAGGCGTCGTCGGGCAACCTGTCCAGGTGCGGCTTGAACTCCTGTTCACCAATGGTCCGGGCAATAGGTGCGCTTTTTCGATGGTAACCGTAGGCCCCCGCCACCCCGCAGCAGCCCGCCGGGATGAGACCGCCCTTGTCACCCAATTGCTTGAGCACCGCTTGCTCAGCCCCCAGCCCACCACACGCTTTCTGATGGCAGTGCCCATGGATACGCACATCGTCGCCGATGCTCGGCAGCTCAATGCCCTGTTGCTGAATCAGCTCGCTGAGGGTTACCAGCGATTGGGTCATCTGCCTGGCCCTTGGGTCCTCCGGGAACAATCCGGGCATTTCATCCCTGAACACGGACAGGCAACTCGGCTCCAGCACCACAATCGGAATCCCCTCGCTCAGCGGCTGTGCCAATTGCGTGAGGATCGCTTCCAGATTCGCCTTGGCTTGATCCAGCATGCCGACGTCGTAGTAAGGGCGGCCACAGCACACATGGCGCTGCATGAGCTGGACGTGGAACCCCAGCTTCTCCAGCACCTCGACCCCGGCCTCGAGGACAGCTGGCGTGAAGCCATTGTTGAAGCTGTCCACCCAGAGCAGGACGCTGCTGGCCGAAGCCCTATCCGGGCGCCTCAACAGGCGCTTGGCGGTCTTGCCGGCCCTGAAGCTTTCACCGGCAATCCTGGGGAACTTGACGCTCGGCGCCAAGCCAAACCACGCGCCGGCCGTCCTGAATAACGGGTTGCCCATGGCGTAGTTGAGGATCGGTGAAACCTTGGTCGCAACGGGTAGCCAATCGCCGATACGGCCGATCATGGCATCCATGAGTGAGCGCGAATTCTGCTGGTAGTGCCGGTACAGAAATTCGGCTTTATAGCGGGCGATATCGACATTGGTCGGGCAATCCGACTTGCACCCCTTGCACCCGAGGCACAGGTCCAGGGAGTCCTTGATGTCCTTGTTGTTCCAGTCGTCCTGGATGACATCCCCCTTGAGCAACTCGAAAAACAAGCGCGCCCGGCCACGCGTGGAGTAACGCTCCTCGCGGGTAGCACGGAAACTGGGGCACATGGTGCCACCCTCCGGCGACCGGCATTTACCCATACCGATACAACGCTCGGTCTCGCGGGCAAATCCCTTGTCACCCAGACGCACGTCGTAGGTGAACAAACTGCTGACCTCCTTGCGCACGTAATCCGGCCCCATGCGCAAGTGGGCATCCACCGGCATGGCGTGGATCAATTTGCCGGGGTTCATCTTGTTCAGGGGGTCCCAGAGGGCCTTGAAGTCCGCCAGCGCCTGCATGATGGTTTCACCGTACATGATCGGCAGGTACTCGCCCTTGGCCTGGCCATCTCCATGCTCGCCGGACAAGGAACCGCCATAACGCACCACCAGGTGGGCCGCCTCATCCAGGAAGGCGCGCCAAGTTTCAATGCCCTGCGTCGATTTAAGGTCGAACGTGATGCGTGAGTGAATGCAACCATCACCAAAGTGACCGTACAGGTTAGTCTTGTAGCCGTAGCTGGCGACGATCCTGGAAAACTCACGCAAGTACTGACCCAGCAAATGCGGCTCAACGGCCGCGTCTTCCCACCCCACGGTTGGATCAGGCTCATTGGGGTCCAGGCCCAGGGAAGTGGCCGATGCGCCGGTCTCGCGAATGGTCCAGATACGATTCATCAAGACCGGGTCGGTAACCAGCCGCACACTGGGCCGACCGGGCAATAACCCGGCAATATCCCGCGCCCGAGTGGCCGCCGCCAGCACATCAGCCTCATCGGTGGCGCCGAACTCGACCATCAGCCAGGCATTGCCGGCCGGCAACTGGGCGATATCGTCGACCTTCATGCCCCGCTCAAGCAGCCCGCCAATGATGCCGTCGTCCAAGCCTTCCATGGCGATGGGTCCCAACGGCAGCAACTGCGGGACCGAATCCGCCGCCAGGAAAATATCCTCGTAGCCGAACACCACCAGTAGTCGATGGGTCGGGTTCTTGACCAGCACGGTTTCGGCCTGGAGCACCGTCACGCAAGTGCCCTCCACCCCAACCAGTGCTCGTGCGATATTGAAGCCGTTTTCCGGCAGCAATTGATCCAGGTTATAGCCGGACACCCGACGTTTGATCGACGGGAAGCCCCCGCGGATATCATCGCCATACTGGTCAGCCAAGGCCTTGAGCCCACGCACGATCTCGGCACGCCGTCCACCGGCCGCCAGGTGTTCCTGATACTGCGCCTCGTCCGTAGGGCCTACCCAGAATCGTTCACCGTCGTAGGTGAGGATTTCCAGGCGCTCCACGTTCTCGACGGTTTTCCCAGCCATCACCGAGTGCGCACCGCATGAGTTGTTGCCAATCATGCCACCCAGGGTGCATCGGCTATGGGTGGCGGGGTCCGGGCCGAAGGTCAGCCCATGTTGCGCGGCGGCCGTCTTGAGCTGGTCGCAAATAACCCCCGGTTCAACCCGCGCGATCCGCCGCTGGGCATCGATGTCGATGATGCGGTTCAGGTACTTGGAGGTGTCGATAATGACTGCCGCATTCACCGACTGACCACACATCGAAGTACCGGCGCCCCGTGGCAGCAAGGGCAGGTTTGCCTCCCGGCACAGACGCATCGCCACAACAATATCCTCGATGGATTTGGGTACCACTACGCCGATTGGCAACTGACGATAATTGGAGGCCTCGGACGCGTAGACGGCACGGGTCGCCGCATCGAAACGAACGTCGGCATTCGTCTGCGACTCCAGTTGCGTGCGCAGCTTGAGCAACACGTTCAGGTCAATGATGGATGCGGCGGTACTGGAGGTCATAAGGCTGCCTATTATTGTGTCAGCGGCTACGCATGGGAGGCGTCATCCTATGCATAGCCGAGGGTCGTCTCCACGACTGAAAAGTAGGAACAAAACACCCCTCTTTCCTGCTTCAAGCGTGAACCGGGTCGGTACGGGAAAGGCCCTTTCAGCGCGGCTGGCGATAACCGAGCATGACCCCGAGAAAGCTGAAACCGGCGGCGAACATCACGTAGAAGGCCGGCGCGGTCGGCGTGCCCGTGGTCTGTATCAGCCACGTCAGGATCAGTGAGGCGAAGCCGCCAAAGGTCATGACCGCCAGGTTGTAGGCCACTGACAGCCCGGTTGAAAGCACCTTGGTCGGGAACGTTTCGGACAACGCCGCCAGAATCGGCCCGGTGTAGGTCGCGATCAATACCCCGAAGACCGCTTGGAAGATGCACAGCGTCAGCAAGGATGGCTGCGAAACGATCATCGTAAACAAGGGCCAGGCCAGCACCAGCATCGCCGCCGACGCGCCACCCAGCAACCACTTGCGCCCGACCTGATCGGACAACCAGCCGATGATGGGCGAACAGAGGGAGATCACGCTGCCGCCAACGATCGCCGCCATGAAGGAGGCCGATTGAGGAAGCTGCAAAACCCTGACCGAATAGGTCGGCATGTAGAACAGAATGACGTAGATGCACACCGTCCATAGCACCACCATGGCAAAACTGGCGAACGCTTGCTTGGGGTATTCGCGAATGACGTCTTTGAAAGGTGTCTCGGACTTTTCACTGTCTTCAAGAAAGGCGGGAGACTCGTCCAGGTTGCGGCGGATGAAATAGCCAATCGGGCCAATCAGCAAGCCGAACAGGAACGGAATTCGCCACCCCCAACTCTCGACCTGTTCAGGGGACAGATTGAGGGTGATCCCGGTGCCAAAACAGGCGCCTACCAGTACGGCAAAGCCGATGCTGGTCTGGATCCAGCTGGAGTAATAGGCCTTTTTGCCTGGAGGCGCATGCTCGGTCAGGTACGCCGTGGCCGTGCCCATCTCGCCGCCTGCCGAGATGCCTTGCAACAGCCGTGCGAACACAATGATGCACGGCGCCGCGATGCCAATCTGCGAGTAGGTGGGCGCCAGTCCGATCAGCGCCGTGCCGATCCCCATCAGAATAATGGTCAGGGACAACGCGCCTTTGCGGCCGTACCGATCCGAATAGATACCGATCAGCACCCCGCCCACCGGTCGCACCAGGAAACCCACGCCGAAGGTCGCCGCCGAGAGCATCAGCGAGGTCACATCGTTGCCCGTAGGGAAAAACAACTTGCCGATGGTAATGGCGAAAAAGCCATACACCATGAAGTCAAACCACTCAAAACCATTGCCCAATACCGTTGCAACAATTGCCTTGCGGCGCATAGAGACATGCGCCGGAGAATGGACTGCTAGCGATGCTGTAGTCATGACGCCTCCGAGCTTTCGGCGAATCGCGTAGGCGACCACGCCGTGCCCATCTTGTTGTTGGATGTGCCGATATTTGGCCCACTCCAGCCACACCGGCGTCACCCAAGCCAAGTAGGAAAAAAAGCGCCGCGAATACCACCTGAAGTAGGAGAACCCAAGCGTCGCGCAACTCTATGCTGACACCACACGTTGCGATGACGTGACTCAATAACAATCCGGGCCCGCGCTCATCCAACTGTCGGATGCAGGAGCGAGGCCCTGGGAGGTCCCGTGAAAGAAACCGTCACCCCCGCCTTCGAAGTGGGCGAAGAAATGGTCGCAGGCTTTGCGAAAAAAGGGCTTGGCCAGGTCATCCCCGCCACCACCAACGATCGGGGCCTGGGCCCATTCCAGCGCCTGGTGCTGCGCGGTGCCACGGTCATTGACGGTACAGGCGCGCCGCCATGGGGCCCTGCCGACATCGTGATCGAAGGCAAACGTATTGTTGAAATCGCCGCCGTCGGCGTGCCCGGCCTGCCCATCAACCCGCTGCGGCGACCGGCCAGTGGGGCCCACGAAATCGACTGCACCGGCAAGTTCATCACACCGGGTTTCATCGACTGTCACGCGCATATCGGCACGCCCTTTCATGCCGAAAATGGCGAAATGCTTGCTGCGGATTACGCTTATAAGCTGTGGCTGGCCCATGGGGTGACGTCCGTTCGTGAGGCAGGTTGTATGAATGGCCTGGCCTGGACCTGCGAGCAGAAGGCGGCATCCGCAGAAAACCGTATTGCGGCACCTCATCTGTACCCTTACGCCTACTTCCCCGCCGTCAATGATTACCTGAAAGCCATCCATACCCCCGAGCAGGGCCGCGCATGGTTGCGCCAGGTGAAGGACAAAGGCGCTGACGGCGTCAAGTTCTTCGGTGCCTCCCCCGCTGTCATGGAAGCCGCGCTCGACGAGGCGCAGAAGCTGGGGTTACGCACCTGTTGCCACCACGCGCAGCTCTCGGTTGGCCGGATGAATGCACTGCGAACCGCCAAGTGGGGCCTCACCAGCACCGAGCACGCCTACGGATTGCCCGAAGCGTTGCTGGAGGGCCGCACGCTTGCTCTGGTCGACGATGACTACAACTACAACGACGAATACCTGCGCTTCGCCACGGCGGGACAGACGTTCCTGCAAGCGGCCAAGCCGGGCAGCCCAAAGTGGAACCAGGTACTGGATGAATTCCTGCAGGTCGGCCATACGTTCGTCCCGACGATGAACGTTTACGACGCCAACCGCGACCTTATGCGCGCACGCCGGGCCGAATGGCACGACCAGTACACCGACCGCACCACCTGGCGTTATTTCCAACCTCAACGGGGTGGGCACGGCGCCTATTTCTATCGCTGGTCGCTCAAGAACGAACTCGAATGGAAAGAGAGCTTCACGATCTGGATGCAGTTCCTCAACGACTTCAAAAACAAGGGCGGCCGTGTGTGCCCCGGCAGTGATTCCGGATTCATGTTTCAGATCTATGGGTTCGGCTTCATCCGGGAGCTGGAGCTGTTGCAGGAAGCCGGTTTCAGCGCATCGGAAGTATTGCGCGCCGCCACCTTGCACGGCGCGCAACTGCTGGGTATCGAGGATGAGACGGGCACACTGGAAGCCGGCAAGCGCGCCGATATCCTGATCCTGAATCAAAACCCCATGACTGATTTCAAGCTGCTGTATGGCACTGGTGCATTGCGGCTGAACGATGACACACGGTCATTGGAACAGCGCTGTGCGCTGGAAACGACGATCAAGGCCGGCGTCTTGTTTGAGGTGGCCGACCTCTTGGCCGATGTCCGCCAGATGGTGGCGCACACCTGGAAAGACGGACTGCGCGATGGCCAGTAACGATCACCGCACGCCTTGGGATCAGACCCACTTCATCATCCTTGCCGGCGCACTGGGCAGCGGCAAGACCACCCTGCTTGAAGCGTTCATCAACGCGCCTGGCATGAGGGCGACGACGGCGGTCATCATCAATGAAGCCGGTGCGATCAACATAGACGGCGCCATCCTTTCGGATTCGGCCAAAGGGTTGGCGATGGCCACATTGAGCAATGGATGCGTCTGTTGCTCGCTGACCAATGACCTGGTGTTCACAGTGGAAGAGCTGATCGCCAGCCGCGCCAACGCAGACTTGCCTCCCCTGACCACCCTTGTCCTGGAATGCAGCGGGCTTTCAAAACCGGGGCCAATCATTCGCTCACTGACCGGACTGGCTGAGTTACGCATGCGCGTCAGTGTGGTCTCGACCCTTGACTGCAGCCGGGAGGTTGGTGCGGGCGGTGATGCAGAAGCTGAGTTCGCGCAACTGGCAGCGGCACAGACGATTGTATTGACCAAAGTGGATGGGGTGTCCGATGACGCCCGTGAGCAATACGCTGACAGCATCCGATACTTCAACCCGTTCGCTACGGTCATCAACGAGACCGAGCCCGCGTGCAGGCTGGCGTGGACCCGCTTCAACGAGAGAAATGAGCGTCCCCTTCCACCCATCAGCCGGATCACCTCGCAGGCAGTACAGCATCCCCGCATCAACGTGTTTCATGCACGGCTGGCTAATCCGGAGTGGGAAGATGTGCAGGATTGGCTGGAGAACGTCGCAGGGGTACTGGGGGAGCGCCTGTTGCGTATAAAAGCCCTGGTGAACGACCCACATGACGGTTGTGTGCTGCTGCAAAGCGTGGGCAGTACCTTCTCGGCGGCGCGGCGTTTGCAGCAGACCTCGACACAGGCGACGTCTGTGGTTTTCATCGTTCGCGACAGTGATGTGTCCGTACTTGCCAACATCGAGACACTCATGACGGTCAGCTGGGGCTCACTGGACGAGAGATCGCTGGGCGATTGTCAGTAGCACACCAAAACTCACCAGCAGGCCACCAAACACCCGGTCAATCCAATGCCGTGCGGCCAGCAGCTTCTCACGCACCCTCCCGGCGGAGAAGCACAGCGCGACCAGGCTGAACCACGCGACGTGTGCCCCCGCGATAAACACGCCATAGGCCATCTGCACGGCTACGCCCGTCTCCGGTCGCACCACCCCCATGAACAGACTGACAATGAAAATCGCGGTTTTAGGATTCAACGCATTGGTCAGAAACCCGGTACGCAGCGCCGCCAGATCGGACAGGGCCGGCGCCGGTGCCTCGGCATGCTCACGTGCTGGCGTGGCACGCAACATGTTGATGCCCAGGTAGACAAGATACGCCGCCCCAGCCAACTTCAATGCCGTGAACAGCCAAAGGCTTTGTTGAAGCACCCACCCTAGCCCTAGCAGCGTATAGCCCACATGTACCAGCACACCCATTCCAATTCCCAGTGCCGTGAAAACGCCCGCGCGCCGGGACAGTAGCAACCCGTTGCGAGACACCATGGCAAAATCCGGCCCCGGGCTGAGGCACGCCAACAGTGTAAGGGTGATTACTGCTATCCATTCGTTCATGGTGTACCTTGACAAATATCGATCATAGCCCATGATTCTTCCAAACTCTAACGACAGGCACTAACGATGTTTTCTAAAGAAAAAGGTGATTCTGAATCGTCTATTTCTGACCAGCGCATGCCCTCTTTGCTTGCCCTGCGCTGCTTCGAATCTGCCGGGCGGTTTGAAAGCTTTGCCCGTGCGGCAGAGGAATTGCACCTGACGCCCGGCGCCATCAGCCGCGCGGTGCGCTTGCTTGAAGAAGACTTGGGCGCTGACCTGTTCGACCGGCGTAACCGCAAGGTTTTTCTAACGGAGACCGGAAGACGCCTCGCGAAGGCGGTCAGCGAAGGGTTTGGATTGATGAGCCACACCGTGCGCGAGATCCGCACCGAATCCCGCCGCGCACGACAGCTTGTTCTATCCTGCGAACCCACCCTGTTGATGCGCTGGCTGATCCCGCGCTGGAGCGACTTCCAGGCACGTTACCCAGGGCGGGACATTCATTTGGTGGCGGGCGGTGGCCCGTTTTCGTTCGACCAGGGCATCGACCTCGCCATCCGGCGTGACGACTTCCCCCGCACTCCCGGCTATCACGCAGTAGCGCTATTCCAGGAAAAGGTTGGCCCTGTCTGTCGGCCGGATAAAGTCAGTGCGTGGTTCGACCCAAGCAAGGGCATTCTGCACCCATCGGCTCCACGGCTTCAGACGAAAAGCCGGCCAACGGCGTGGCAGGAATGGGCAACGGCAAGAGAACTGCCGACCCCAGTCGTGGAGACGCAAGTATTTGAGCACTTTTACTTCAGCATCCAGGCGGCTGTAGCAGGTCTCGGGGTTGCCATCGGCCCCTGGCATTTAGTGCGCGACGATCTCGAGAACGGCGTGTTGGCTGCGCCCTTGGGATTCGTTGAAGACGGCTCAAACTATTGCCTGCTGTCTTTGGCTGAGCCGGAGAAAGGCAGCGTGGAAATGGCGCTGCTTGAATGGTTGCAGACGGTGGGCTGATCAAGTCGCGGAGAGGTATCAAGGTGCGCCAATGATTGCTCCCCTCCTTCCACTGCAAAAAACAGCATCGCAGCACGCACTCTAAGGATCGCCTGATTTTCTCAGGTGCGCGTGATCGATAGGGTGGCCGTCCATCTTTTCCACCATCACGGCCGCAAACAAAATGTGCGTTTCAAAAAAACAACGCCGACTGCGTGTACTGTTGAATACCGCAGCCGTAATAATTTTTGCTTATTCAACGGATACATTGGCCGCGAATTGTTCTTTCACCCAAGGGAAAACGTTCACAGCTAACTACGCAGCTGCACCGGTTGCCTTGACGGTCCCTCGAGATGCGCCTGCAGGCACGGTGGTTTATCAAGAATCCATCACAGCGCCACAGCAAGGTTTCAACTGCCCTAGCTCATCGCCGTTTATCTTTAGCCTGAACCCGACATTCGGTAGCGTTACCACTGGCAATACCTTTCCCCTAGGTAAAACAGGGCTATCACTCAAAGTCACGAATACCCAAAATGGTTATCTAACTGCAGATAGACTTCTCAGTGGGAGTTACTTGGACCCGGTCAGGACCTACACCCTTGAGATTATTAAGTCAGGTGAACTGTCATCGAAAAATGAGGTTCCCGCAGGCAATCTGGGGGCGCATCGGTACGGAGACCTTGACCTTGTGAGGATCAACCTGGCCAACCCGATCATCTTGAACGCCGCGTCCTGCGAGACCCCGGATGTCTCTGTTCAAATGGGCGATGACTATTACTTGCATGAATTCAGCACTGTGGGTGATACGTCTCAAGCCGTTAAATTCAACATTGGCCTTAACCAATGCCAGACCGGTATCCAGAAGGTCACTTATTCCCTTAAAGCCACTTCTCAAGTGATTGATCCGCAGCAGGGCATCGTAGCGTTGAACGCCAGCTCAACGGCCAAAGGCATCGGCCTGAAATTGATGAACGACAGCGGTCAACCCATCGCCCTGGGCACCACTTACCCATTCAATGGCTTCAATAGCACCGGCACCAGCTTCAACATCCCGCTTTCTGCGGCTTATTACCGGCTGGCTGATGGCGAGCTGAAAGCGGGCACTGCAAACGCATCGGTAACCTTTGTGATGAGCTATCTGTAGCACGCTCAGTGTCGGCACAGGCTGTGTCAAAACGCAAAAAGCCAATGCCCCGACAGGTCGGGGCATTGGCTTTTGTAGTCTTGGATTAACCCGCAGGGCTTTTAAGCCTTACGGGCCCACCTGACCTCTCTGGGCCAGGAAGCACCCGCAGCGGGTCTGCCTATATTATTTGGCTTGGCGAAGCACAAGCTGCGACAGACGAGTCTTCACGCGGAAGCAGAACTCACGAATTTGAAATTGATAGGCTGGCATGACCATATAGTTCAAATCAGCACCCAATGAGTCCTTGATTTCCATATATTTAGCGGTCTTGGCAGCAATAGCTTGGTATTCCGCCTCGTATTTAACGTAAGACGGCTTGTTGTAAACCTTCAAAACATCCAGCTCTTTACGGCATTGTTCAGCGCGGGTTGTTTCTGATTCTGGCTGAGCGGCTTCTGGAGCGGCGTGAACGGCGGTGTCAGCACTGGCGTTCGCAGGTGTATTGTCATAGCGCACAGTGTAATTGGGTGCTGGCGCAGGTGCGGCTTCAGGTGATGCTTCATGGACGACGGCAGGAGGTGGGGTCACTTCAGTTTTTTCTGGAGTTTTCGTAGCGCATCCCGCGAGGGCAAGTCCTACCACTACAACGATGCCACACATTTTATCCATCGGTTTCACCAAGAAGTAATTATGGTTGGCTGAGTCGTTAGGTTCTGGGTAAAAGCAATAGCTCACTCAATGATCGAGTGTAAATTTTCTACCAGACTCAAGGCGCTCAGCCTCTCTTCCTTGAGCGCACAGACGGGTAATAGTAGTAAAAAAACAAAGAGATGACGAGAAAAAGCTCGATCGCAGAGCAGATGCGAAGGTCAATGCGATTCGTGCAACCGCCAAGCCCTTCAAATAGGCAAAGGTAGTCAATAGCAACGGCCCTGAATGGGGCCGTTGTGATGCAGGGCATTAAGACTTGACCCAATCCAAGTCTACCGGCCCCTGGATACCATCAACCTGGCCCTTGCTGCTGTGTTGCCACCACTCCCAGCTTTTACCCTTGGCGCTCCAGGTTTGAGGCACTGTGGGCTGAGCCACTTCCCAATGGGCAATCCACAGCGGGCACTCACTGAAATCGTACTTGCGCCAGGCCACGCGGTTACTCCAGATGCTGGGAGAGGCGTAGATGTGCGGGTACGGCACCCGGCAGATGCTCGACGAGTTGATGCTCTGGCATGAGATAGAGGAAGTCGGCGAAGCGGTGCAACTGCTGGTGATCAACGCCAAGTCCGAGGATCTGCCACCGGCTCCGCCGAAAGTCAAAGGGCCGTCCGACATCATCCGCTACAACTTCCGGCAGGGAATGCGGGACTGATTGGCAGCACTCACCGCCGAACTGGGCGAGACGAAAGACCGCGCAACCATCTGGCGGCTGATCGCACACGCTCACTCGCTGGGCGCTGAGAAGTCCGCACCTCTATTCAAAATTAAGCGCCACGGTTACGAGATATCAGAAAACGTGGCGCGCAAATTACGTCAGGCAGGATTCGCCGAATCGCTCCAAATGAACGCCGATGACGACAGCAACGAATAACAATGATGCTCACTATCTCTGATAGTTCGTGGACAAAGCAGAGACTTAGTCATCCTTATCATAATGCCGTTGATATCTCAGAGCTTTGGCAACAGACTTTTTCAAGTGCATTAAATCATCAAATCCACTAGGCAGATCTAAAAACCTATTCGCGTCCGCAAGTGTCGGATATATATTATAATTACTAATATAGAAAAGCACCGCTTCTTTAAAGAACATCTGAAGCTGGAAACAGTGGTAATCTAAATTTTCCACCTCATGGCCAGTATGTACATTTCGATTACGATACTCCCTAAGATGCTCTAAGATTTGCGCGTGATATGGCCGATCCGAAAACATAAAAGAGCATCGCCTAACTATGGCCTCCGCATTATTTTCTGAAGGGCTAACCATGGACTCAAGCGCGGCCCAAAGCTTGAGTATAACTATGTTTTTGTCATGCTCATCAAATGCACGAACGTAACGCACAATTGCAGACTTAATTATTGAGGAATTTCCGTGAGCTCCAACCTTTTTAAATATCGTTCGAGACACTTTCGCCATAGCTTCTCGCGACTTGGCAACCGTCGGCTTTATTACCGTATAATTTCTCTCATACCAGAACAAATTTTCATCTACTAACGTTCCATTTTCATGATGGAGCGAATGTAAGCCTCCAAGCACTATACGATTTAAAGAACCAATTTTAGGTTTGCCAAAATTAAATTCGGATACCGGATTGGTCAAAAGGGAGAAAACGCCTCTCACATAATCTAATTCGTAGATTGCCGAATGAAACGCATCCATCTTATCCTTTGACTTTAAAGTTACAGTTATTGAGCTATACCCTTTAGGTAAGGGCTCAAGATCACTGGGCCACTTGAGCTTGTCGCGAGTATTAAATTTTTTTGGCAGGCCTGTTGGATAGCACTTTATAACTGCTTTGTTCGTCAGTATAGCTTTAATAGGAAATCCATCTCGAAGAGAGATAGACGTAGCCATCACATAGGTGTCCTCTCTTTTCCTTCCGCGCCTTATTACAGCAGCGTTCAGTTCTTGAAGAAATGAATCCTTCGTGAATACACTACCTTTCGCAAAAGAAGCTTGGGCTTCCATGAAAATAGATCTGGTAGTTGAGTAACTATAATCACCATCAAAATCCAGCATGGTTAACATAACACTGTCTATCTCATGCTTTTCAAAAGCAGAATAACTAACCTGGCCTTCATTACTAACCGTGGTAATTTCCCTAAGCTTGTCAATAAGTACTTGCGGCTTCAATCTATCATTTTTCTTCCATTTGACTTTCATATTCACTCCTTGATCCGGCTCCATGCCGGTCACCCGTAATACCCAACCCAAACCAAATTGCCACCACTGGTCACAGAGGGCGGCGCCTGCCTGTTAGGGCTTAGGAATAAACGCTTGTCTGTCTAAATACTATTCCGTAAGCGCAGAAGCCGAGACCGATCTCGGCAATTGCCATCACGCCGTACATCACGCCACCCCCAAAGGAGGAAGCGAGGAAGGCTAGACCAATGAGGAAAATAAGCACCTGCAAAATAGTCTCAGCTCTCTTTGCCCAAAATGGTCCTTTAGAGTCAACGAAACCTGCGACAAAACCGATCAGTACCCCCACAACTATTTTCGCAAACATCTTCGCTCCTTGAATTGGCTCCATGCCGGTGATCTGTAATACCCCATATCAGCGTAACCCGGCAACATCAGAGCATCTCAGCCCCTTCTTGATGCTTTGATCCCAAACCAAACCCCTACGAATGTCGCACACAGCATGAACCCAAGGATCTCCAATTGACCGCGCTCAACGGCCGTCACGATACCGACTCCTTGGAAAACCCCGCCGTATATGAAAAAGCTCCGCATTTCACTGAAATTCATAGTCATCCTCTGACAGTCAGATTCAAAAAGCCCTGTCAGTACAGATAGACCACACCAACGAATCACGCCAACCGGCTAGGATCTCAACGCTTATCTTGAGCGTCAGGACTCCATGTACTGCAGAGAAATATGATCCCCGGAGCAATCAAGCAACCCCAATAACCATTGAAACTTGGATAGAACAGCGGCCCAAATATCCCGCTGATTAGAAAGGCGGCCCCTGCCCATAACCGCTTACGCGGAGTGAACCACTCGCGGAAAGCTTCAAGCTTTTTACCAGTCATCACTACCTCCTTGGTTGATAAGCAGCAAAGCATATCACCCACCTAAATGAATCACGCCAGCCAGCGAGGCAGGCGCACGCTTGGAGATAACCCATGCAAGCAGTCATCTACGCAGGCCTGCGCAACGGCGAGCGCGATCAGCGAATACACGACGCCCTGGTCTACAAGCACGTCGTTGAGGTCGCCAAGGAATTCAAGCTGGCACCCAACACCATCCGAGCAGCGGCAAAACGCATTCAAAACGCTGTTGTGTTCGAGCTCAGTCTGCTAGGGGGGGGGCAGCCAGTACCTATCGGAAAGGTTGCGGCTGATTGTTTCCGCAAAGCCGCGCTCGGTGCCTACCGGAACTATCACGGCACCTTCCGCAACCTTGAGCTGCCTTGCTGGGTGATCACCGACGGAACGAACAGCATTGAAGTGCTGGAGCTTCGTAAGATCGACACTGGAGACCAGCCACTTTAGATACAGTGGCGTCGGAAAAACTGGTGAATACTCAAGCCCTATTATTCGTACTCATCCATGTGGGCGTTTTTCATTGCAAAATCCGGGAATGGTGCTGCTTTCTTGGCTGCATACTCAAGACTTGGAAGTGCCATAAGAAGAAAGTCTCGAGCAGAGATTATCGAGTCGCCCCAGTGCTTCCGGTAAAACTCTTTGCTTCCCTTTGAAATAGCGTTCCACTCTTGCCCTTCCCTTTCCACAGATGCTATGACGCCCTCTACCTCACCTATAGCCCTAGATAGGTAGCTAGCAATACTTATGTCAATCGGAACTATCCTTTCGATGTCCTGCATGGTCAAACGATCTAGGTATATACGCAAACGTGAAACTCTTTCACGTATGTCTGTTATAGGTTCCGGCGAATTTAAATTATCGAAATAAACCCATCCGCTTAATGCCGCCAGGTCGCCGTTCAACGCCTCCGCTATGGGCCATAGCCTTGCCGCAACCAGAGAAGACCTTACTTTTTTCTCTGCCAGTAACTTTCGATCCGCATCAGTAGCCAGGTAGAGCGATAAAGCCACGGCGGCGATTGTTCCTACAGCAGAAAATGCATCCCAGTTCAATACGAAGCTGAAGCTAACAGCTGGCACGAGTTTAAAAAAAATTCCACCACACATGAACAGCATCAAACAGACAAGCCACCGAACCCAGCGCTTTTCCATAACTAGCCTCCCCCAAAAAATAAATTATGCGTGACGCATAGTTCAGATGCGAGGACTCCCCGTGAAACGAATTTATCTCAGCGGGCCCATGAGCGGCTTGCCAGGGCTGAACTTCCCGACCTTTCACAGCATGACCGCCAGCCTGCGCGCCGGCGGCCACACCGTCACCAACCCCGCCGAGATCAATCCTGAAGGCGGCACCTGGACCGATTGCATGCGCCGCGACATTGCCGCCCTGATGGACTGCGACACGGTGGCCACGTTGCCCGGCTGGGAGCATTCAAAGGGTGCCCGCCTGGAAGTCCTGATCGCCGAACGCCTCGGCATGACGGTTGTGAAGGCCCATGACCTGCGGCACAAGCAAATTGAATGCGACCCTGCCGTCTAATTCCCAGTGGCAACAAAGAACCCGTACAAACAAAAAGCGATAGCCCAAGCTGTAAGTGCAAAAATAGCGACTACTTGAGTTTTTGAGAATCGAACTAGCTTCCCTACTAGGCCAGCCAAGGACAAGCCAATGCCAGCTAGCACGAACACGGTAATGGCTCGACCAATGGTGTCATGAGTTCTCCAGGTTGTGCTCCTTGCAATAAATCCGACTGCGTACCCTGTCAAAAAAGCCATCATTAAAGTCGATACGGCAACCATAGATGCCTTAAATGCACTGCTATTTTCTTTTATCACGCTAACGCACCAATCCAAATATTCAAATTAACTGGCCCTACTCACTCAGAGAATCGAGCCCGAAAACATTTTAACAGTGAACCCGCCAATCGAACCAACTGAGCCGCTATAGCGGCAAGGACGAAGTCATGCCTGAAGAAATCAAATTGATCCAGCCAACTCCGGTCGTACGCGACGAATACGGCATGTTCGCCCACCCCGATATGCCCGACTTCGACGAGGGCGACGGTGACAAGGTGAAAGCCTGGGTTGCCGAGCAGTCGTTGGAGGTGCAGATGGTTAGCCTCGAATACCACAGCGACGAAGCGGTCTCTGAGCGCTATTTCGAAGCCGGCGACCCGGATTGCAGTCACTGGGAGCCGGACCGGCCTAATGGCGAAGGCTGGTTCTGCCTGACCATTCACGACACCGACGACGGTCCGGTCTGCTGGTGGGCGCGCCGGGATGTTACCCCATGAGTCGGAGCGGATACGCAATGTGTTCAGTGATGCTCCTATCGATGCGGTAACTCCGCAGATTATTGCGCAGTACCGCGACAGCCGCACCGCCAAGGTTCGAGCCAACCGGGAGATCTCCCTGCTGTCACACATCTACAACATCGCACGCGAGTGAGGATTGACTGAGGCCAACCCCACCGCCGGCGTTCGCAAGAACAAAGAGGCGCCGCGCGACTTCTACGCCAGCGAGGAAATCTGGAGCGCCGTATACGCGGTGGCAGCCTCAGAGCTGCGCGATGCAATGGATCTGGCATACCTGACTGCCCAGCGCCCGGCTGACACGCTTTCAATGCGGGAGGCCGACGCGGTTAATGAATTTCTGCAGGTGTCCCAGGGCAATACGTCCAAGAAGCTGCGAATCCGCCTGACGGCCGCCGGCGCGATGAATGATTTAGGCGCACTGGTTGAGCGCTTGATCGCACAGAGACGCACCTGTGGAGTTCGAAACCCTTATCTGATCGTCACTGAGGATGGGAGGCAAGTGACCAAGCACATGCTGAGGCTACGCTTTGACGATGCGCGGGATAAGGTAATTGTTATCGCCAGAGAGGCGGGTGACGGGGTTCTGGCAGCAAGCATTCGTCAGTTCCAGTTCCGTGACATCCGCCCAAAAGCCGCTAGTGAAATCCTGGACCTAGGAGATGCCAGCCGCCTGTTGAGGCATACGGACAAGCGCATCACTGAGACGGTTTACAGGCGTGTCGGGGAGATAGTAAAACCAACCCGCTGACATCGAGTTGCGGAAACTGCCTGAAATGATGCGGAAACTATCAGGCTCTAAGCTGGTAGGAGCATCAAGCCCCAGAAACACAAAAGCCCCGCTAGTGCGGGGCTTTTGTTTGAATCTTGGCGGGAAACCAGGGATTCGAACCCTGGAGACGCTATTAACGTCCGCCGGTTTTCAAGACCGGTGCATTCAACCACTCTGCCAATTTCCCTTGTGCATCACAGGATTATAGTAGCCCATCCCGTCTCAGCGGGCGCCATAATACCCGAATGAAACACACTGTCAAACTCTTGCCATCGCTTGTTACAGAGCGTCTGTTATGATCTTTGCGACTGAACGTTTCAAAACCGAAGGAGTGTCGCCATGCGCGAACAGAATTACGCAGTGAATGGTAACGCGCAGGCTGAGCAGCTTGAAGTCAGCCGTGTGTTGCGCAACACCTATGGCTTGCTCGCCCTTACCCTCGCATTCAGCGGCGTGATGGCGTTCGTGGCTCAGCAGATGCGCGTCGGCTACCCGAATATCTTTGTCGTGCTGATCGGCTTCTATGGCCTGTTCTTCCTGACCAACAAGCTGCGTGACTCGGCCTGGGGCCTGGTATCGGCGTTTGCCTTGACCGGTTTCATGGGCTTTATCCTCGGCCCGATCCTCAACCGTTACCTCGGCATGGCTGGCGGTGCGGAAGTGGTCAGCTCGGCGTTTGCCATGACGGCGCTGGTGTTTGGTGGTCTGTCGGCCTACGTGCTGATCACCCGCAAGGACATGAGCTTCCTGGGCGGTTTCATCACCGCTGGTTTCTTCGTGTTGCTGGCGGCCGTGGTTGCGAGCATGTTCTTCCAGATCAGCGGCCTGCAACTGGCGATCAGCGCAGGTTTCGTGCTGTTCTCCTCGGTGTGCATCCTGTTCCAGACCAGCGCGATTATCCACGGCGGTGAGCGCAACTACATCATGGCAACCATCAGCCTGTATGTGTCGATCTACAACCTGTTCATCAGCCTGTTGCAGATCTTTGGCATCATGAGCCGCGACGACTGACTGATTGTCAGCACCCTAAAAAATGCCCCGCATCGAAAGATGCGGGGCATTTTTGTTTCAAGGGACTTAATACTGGTTGGGCTCCATTTCCAGATCAACCTTGAAACGCTCAGCAATGTCGCGCTGGATACGCTGGGCCAAGTTCGCAATATCGTTTCCGGTGGCATCGCCGTAGTTGACCAGCACCAGTGCCTGCAACGTGTGCACGCCGGCATCGCCGTCACGGAAGCCCTTCCAGCCGGCCTTGTCGATCAGCCAGCCAGCCGCAAGCTTCATCTGCCCATCGGCCTGTGGGTACGCCACCAGGTCCGGATACAGCGCTTGCAACTCAGCCGCCAGCACTTGGGACACCAGCGGGTTCTTGAAGAAGCTGCCCGCATTGCCCAACTCTGCCGGGTCGGGCAGTTTTTCCTGGCGGATGCTGCAGATCGCACGGCTGACGTCACTCGGTGTTGCCTTTGTAATGCCCTGCCCCGCCAGGCGCTGCTGCACCGGGCCGTAGTCGAGTTTCAGGTGGCTGGCACGGCTCAGGGCAAAACGCACCCGCAAGATCAGCCAGCGCGCGGTCTCGTGTTTGAACAGACTGTCGCGGTAGGCAAAGTTGCATTCTTCCAGGCTGAAATCGCGCAACTCGCCGGTGTGACGATCCAGGGCGGTCAGGCCGGCAAATACATCCTTGATCTCGACACCGTAGGCGCCGATGTTCTGCATGGGCGCGGCGCCAACGGTGCCGGGGATGAGGCTGAGGTTTTCCAGGCCGCAGAAACCTTGTTCCAGGGTCCATAGCACGAACGGATGCCAGGCCTCGCCGGCTTCGGCCTCGACCACCACCTGCGTGCCGTCGTCGTGCAACACACGGATGCCCTGGCTGGCCATGCGCAGCACCAGCGCCGGAATGTCCTGGGTCAACAGCAAGTTGCTACCGCCGCCGATCACCAGCAGCGGCACCGCGTGGGCGGCCGAATAGGCCAAGGCCTCACGGACATCATCGTCGCTACGGGCCTCGGCGAACAGCTGGGCGCGCACGTCAATGCCAAAGCTGTTGAATGGCTTGAGCGACACCTGCGCAAGCACTTGCAAGGTCATAACCGCCCCTTCAATTCGATCACCAATAAATCACAGGCACGTTCAATCAGGTCCAGGACCCGTTCAAAGCCTTGTTCGCCTTCGTAATACGGGTCTGGCACTTCGTCCACTTCGGCGTCGTAACGGCGCAGGAACAGGTCCAACTCCGCCTTGCCCTGGCCCGGCTGCAGGGCCTTGAGGTTGCGCAGGTTGCTGTGATCCATGGCCAGGATCAGGTCATAGCGCGCAAAGTCGGCGCGAGAAACCTGCTGGGCACGCTGTGCCGACAGATCGTAACCGCGCACCAACGCCGCGCGCTGGCTGCGCTGGTCCGGCGGGTTGCCGACATGCCATTCGCCCGTGCCAGCGGACGCGACCTCGACCTGCCCCGCCAGCCCCGCTTCGCGCAATTTATGGCGCAGCACGCCTTCTGCGGTGGGCGAGCGGCAGATGTTGCCCAGGCAGACAAACAGAACCTCCATCAGGCCCCCAGCAGGCGACGGACGCGCTCAAGGTCTTCCGGGGTGTCGACACCGGCGGGCGGCGCTTCCAGCGCATCGCCCACATGGATGCGCACGCCGTGCCACAGGGCGCGCAGTTGCTCCAGGGATTCGGTATTTTCCAGCCAGCACGGGCCCCAACTGACGAAGTCATGCAGGAAACCGGCGCGGTAGGCGTAAATGCCAATATGGCGACGGTAAGGCACGCCTTTCGGCAACACGTCAGGCTGCTTGGCGAAGGCGTCGCGCGCCCAAGGCAAGGTCGAACGACTGAACGTCAGCGCCAGGCCATTGATGTCACTGACCACTTTCACCACGTTCGGATTGAACAGGGTTTCGATGTCTTCGATCGGCTCGGCCAGGGTCGCCATGCGTGCTTCGCCATGGGCGGCCAGGTTGGCGGCCACCTGGTCGATCACGCTCGGTGGGATCAGGGGTTCGTCGCCCTGCACGTTGACCACGATGGCGTCTGGCGCCAGGCCAAGCTGGGTGGCGACTTCGGCCAGGCGATCGGTACCAGAGTTGTGGTCTTCGCGGGTCAGCACCGCCTCGGCGCCAAAGCCCTTGCAGGCCTCAATGATGCGCGGGTCGTCGGTGGCCACCACCACGCGCTCGGCGCTGCTCTTGCAGGCCTGCTCCCACACCAACTGGATCATCGGCTTGCTGCCGATCAGTTGCAGCGGCTTGCCCGGCAGGCGAGTCGAGGCGTAGCGGGAAGGAATGACAACGGTAAAGGCGGTGGTCATTTATCCAGGCGCTCATCGGTGGTCAGGGTGCGAGCTTCGCTTTCCAGCATCACCGGGATGCCATCACGGATCGGGTAAGCCAGGCCGGCGCCTTTGCTGATCAGCTCGGTTTTGTCGGCGCTGAGCTTGAGCGGGCCTTTGCAGATCGGGCAAGCGAGGATGTCGAGCAATTTGGTGTCCATGAGTGTTTCCTGGAAAGCAGCGGTTTAAGGCAAAAGGCGGGCAGGCAGCAGACGCATCAGCTGCGTGTCAAACCATGCGACGAACGCCGGCGACGGCAGTGCATCCACCGCAAGGTACCACCAGTCGGGCTGGGCAAAGGCGCGGCACTTCACCGCGTCCTTTTCGGTCATGACCAGCGGCAATGACGGCGTAAAATTCAGGACTTCGGCGCTGTAAGTCGCGTGGTCGGCAAACCCATGGGGTATCGGCTGCCAGTGTAGCGTTTCAAGGGTATTGAAGAAACGTTGCGGGTTGCCGATGCCAGCGACCGCATGCACCTGCTGGCCTGCTGGAAAATGATCCACCGGCTGCCGCTCGCCGGTCAGCAGGTTGACCAGCGCGGTGGGTTGCAGGCGAAAGGCAAAGCCATCGTCTCGATCACTGGCGGCGCCGTTGTACAACAGCGCATCGACGCTGTGCAAACGCTCAACCGGCTCACGCAACGGTCCCGCCGGCAGGCAACGGCGGTTACCCAGGCCGCGGGCAGCATCGATCAGCACCAGTTCAAGGTCACGGGCCAGGCGGTAGTGCTGCAGACCGTCGTCGGAGAGGATCAGGTCCAGGGTTTCGCTGGCGAGCAGCGCCTGGACCGCACGGCTGCGATCGGGGTCGATCATCAGCGGCACGCCGCAGCGCTGCACGATCAACAAGGGCTCATCACCCGCCACGTCGGCGCTATGGCTGGCTTCGACCCGCCAGGGCAGCTGCGGCGGCTTAGCGCCATAACCTCGGCTGACCACACCCACGCGCAGGCCGCTGCATCGGCAGTGTTCAATCAGCCACAGGATCAACGGCGTCTTGCCGGTGCCACCCACGGTGATATTACCGACCACCACCACCGGCACTGGCGATTGATAGATCTCGCCCTCACCGGCCAGAAAGCGTGCACGCTTGCCCTGCACCACCCGGCGATACAAGGACTCCAGCGGACGCAGCAGCGCAAGTGCCGGATGGCCCTCGTACCAGGCCTTGAGCAAACGATCGGACAGGGCCATCAGGGTTGGCCCGCCGCCTCGACGGTGGTCATGCGCAAATGGCTGAAACCGAGCTTGCCAGCGGCGTCCATTGCGGTGATCACAGCCTGGTGTTGGGTCTTGCCATCGGCACTGATGGACAGCGGCAGCTTAGTGTCGCCGCCGGACTCTTTCTGCAAGGCGTCCATCAGGCTGGCCAGGTCGTTTTTCTCGAGCAACTGGTTATTCACCGAAAACACCCCGTCGGCGCTGATGGCGATGTCCAGTTGCTTGACTTGCTGGTCTTCGGCTGGCGAACCGCTCACGGCTTCCGGCAGGTCGACGCGCAGTTCGGTCTGCCGGATGAAAGTCGTGGTGACAACAAAAAACAGCAGCAGGATAAACACCACGTCGATCAGCGACGCGAGGTTGATATCAACGTTTTCCCGTTGCTTGCGGCGAAACTTCACGCTTTGCCCCCAACCAGGTCCACGTCACGATCGCCCTGCACCACTTCCACCAGCTTGATGGCTTCCTGCTCCATGCCCACCACCAGTTCATCGATGCGGCGTTGCAGGAAACGGTGAAAGAACACCGACGGAATACCCACCATCAGGCCTGCGGCCGTGGTGATCAGCGCCTTAGAGATACCACCGGCCAGTACGGCTGCGTTGGTGGTCATGCCGGAACCCATGAACGAGCTGAAGATATCGATCATGCCCAGCACCGTGCCGAGCAAGCCGAGTAACGGCGCCATGGCGGCGATGGTGCCGAGGGCGTTGATGTAACGTTCAAGCTCATGGATGACGCGGGCGGCGGCTTCCTCAATGCACTCTTTCATGATCTCGCGACCATGTTTGGAGTTGGCCAGGCCGGCGGCGAGGATTTCACCCAGCGGGGAGTTGGCGCGCAGCTCCTTGAGCTTTTCCTTGTCGAGCTGCTTGTTCTTGATCCAGCTCCAGACCTGCCCCAGCAAATGCTCGGGGGTCACACGGCTGGCGCGCAGGGTCCACAGGCGTTCGGCGACGATGCCGAGTGCGGCGATAGAGCTCATGATGATCGGCAACATCATCCAGCCGCCGGATTTGACCAATTCCCACACAGTGAATGTCCCCTCGAAAAAGTGCGCCACTTTACCATATAGGTGCGTCGACCACAGACCCCATCGGCCGCGCCTAAGGTAACCGCTCGCGCCAGAAGCGGCGTTGACTGCGCGCAACCTCCGGCGGCGTGAACGCCCCCAGTTGCAGACGCACGGCGCCTTGCTCGGCACTGTCATACACCTGACTGCCCAATCGCTGGTAACGCGCCATCACCTGCGGATGGGGATGGCCGAACGCATTGTTGCGCCCCCGCGAGATCAGCACGGACCGTGGAGCAAGCCGCTCCACAAAGGGCCAGGACGATGAGCTGCGACTACCATGGTGCGGCGCTTGCAGCCAATCGGTGGGCACCGCCAGGGGGGACGCGAGCATAGCCTGCTCGGCGGCGCGGTCAATATCACCGGTCAGTAGCAGGCGCTCGCCATTGGCCTGCACCTGCAAGACGCAGGACTTTGCGTTGCCACTGATAGCGTCGGACCACTGCCAGAATTCGAAGGTCACACCGTCCAAGGTCCAGCGCTCGCCACTGATGCAAGGCTGGGTACCTAGCGACAAGGGCAGACCTTCGGTTTCTCCGCCCACCACGCGCTTGATCGGCATGCCTTTGGCAATCGCCACTGCGCCACCGGCGTGATCCGCGTCGGCGTGGCTGAGCAGCAGCATATCCAACTCCCCTACCCCGAGTTTTCGCAGAGATGGCAGTACCACGCGCGCGCCCAGGTCAAAGCTTCCGGAGCGCGGGCCAGCGTCGTAGAGCAACGTGTGATGACGGGTGCGCAAAATCAGCGACTGCCCCTGGCCGACGTCAAGCTGCGTCACCTCCACCTGCCCGTCGGGCACCAGCGTGCGCGGGGGGAACACCGCCAGCAACAGCATCGGCCATCCCAGCACACGAAACGGCACACCTGTGGGAAGCAGGAGCAGCACAGCCCCGAGCAGACTCACCAGCCAATACCCCAGCGGTACATCGGCCGGAATCCAGGCCGGCATCTGCCCGGCAAGCCACGCCAAGCCGTTGAACAAGGCACCCAGTGCCCCGCCCGCCAGCCACAGCAGACCTTCCCCCACAAACGGCAACGCCAGCAATGCAGTACCCAGCAAGGCCAGCGGCAACACCACCAGGCTGATCCATGGCACCGCCACCAGGTTAGCGAACGGCGCACTCAGACTGATGGGCAAGCCCAACACCAACAAGACCGGAAACAACCCGATGGCAATCAACCACTGCGGTCGGGTCCATGCCTGCCACAGGCTCCACGGCCCCAGACGGCCACCAAACGCCAGGATCAGCACCGCCACCGCCGCAAATGACAGCCAGAACCCCGGCTGCAAACTGGCCAGCGGCTCCAACACCAACACCCCATTGAGCGCCAGCAACAAAGGCCACCACAGCCCCAGGTGACGGAAGCGCAATCGCCACACCAGCACCAAGCCAACCATCACACAGGCGCGCTGCACCGGCACACCAAACCCGGCCAGCAAGCCATAACCCAGCGCCGTGGCAAACGCCAACCCACAGGCCCAGGGCAGCCAGGGCCAGGTTCGAGGCCAAACCCCATAACGGGCCAGGCCGGCGATCAAGCCGTAGATCAAGCCAGCGAGCAGGCCGATGTGCTGGCCGGAGATGACCAGCAAATGCACAGTCCCGGTGTCTTGAAGCACCTGCCAATCAGCAGCGGTCAATCCAGAGCCATCGCCCAGCACCAAGGCAATCAGGCCCGCCTCCCGGCCTTGGGCGTCCACCGCAAGCAAGCGCTGACGCACACCGTCGCGCCAGGCGTTGGCAGCCGGGGCCAGGCGCTCTCCGTCCTTTACCGTGCCGGTGGCGCCAATTCGCTGGGCGAGCAGCCAGGCCTCCTGATCAAAGCCGTGGAAGTTCAACAACCCGGCGGGCCGCTTGAGGGCGACTGCCAGGCGCCAGCGTTCACCGCTGCGCACGGGCGGCCCGCCACGCCAGGACACCCGGATGCGCGTGGGCAGCCGGGCATTACGCGACCGACTGTCGGTCAGCACGAAGCGCACGCCATCGCCCGTTTGCTGAGGCAAACCGGTAACCCGCCCTTCCACCCAGCGCGTCTGGCCATCCAACACCGGCTTGAGGCGATCATCCAGCGCCCACTGCGCGCTCATGCACGCCCAACTCAGCCCCAACAGGAAAAACGCCAAGGGATACGTGCGAAACGGCAACAGCATCAAGGCCAGTACCAGCAAGGCGATCAGCCAACCGGTCGTCGGCAATGCCGGTAAAAAGCGCAAGGCCAGCAACCCCAGCGCAAACGCGAACATCCCTGTCCTCATGGATCATCCTTTTCAAGTGATCCACTCAGTCTTAGCCGGATGCCCAGCACGGCCTATGATGTTTTGTCACAAAGTCTGAATTTTCTGTTTATAGAATGCGGGCATACTTGCCCCTCGAACTGACCTGGACCCCTTATGCCCCGGCGCTTATTCAAACGATACATGCCTGACCCCAGCAGTATCAGGGAACACAAGTCATTACAGTTTCTCGGCACCTTGCTGCATGACCCGAACCTCTGGCACCTGAACCGCCACTCGGTCGCACGCGCAATGGCCGTGGGTTTGTTCGCGGCTTTTATTCCGATTCCGTTGCAGATGCTGCTCGCCGCTGTCCTGGCGATCACCGTGCGCGGCAACATGCCCATCGCGGTCAGCCTGGTGTGGCTGACCAACCCGATCACCATGCCTGTGGTGTTTATCTGCACCTACATGACCGGTGCCTGGCTGATGAATGTGCCGCCGCGCAGCCTGCCGGATGACCTGACGTGGGAATGGATCAGCGGCCAATTGAGCACGTTATGGCAGCCGTTCCTGCTGGGCTCAGTGGTGCTGGGGCTGGTGTTGGGTGCGCTCGCGTATTGCCTGACCATGGGCTACTGGCGCTGGTGGGTGGCCCATCAATGGAAAAAACGCAAACAGCGTCGCGCCTAGCGAGCCCGCAGGCGCAGGTGCACTCGCAGTCCTTTTCCGGTGTTTTCCGCCCACAGGCTGCCGTCCTGGCGTTGCACGGCATTACGCGCGATGCTCAAGCCCAGACCGAAGCCACCATCGCCGGGGCGTGATCCGTCCAAGCGGGTGAAGGGCGCGAAGATTCGTTCCAGGTCTCCGTCATCGATCCCGCCGCCCTGGTCCTCCAGCCACACATGCCAATAGTCACCTTCGCGACGCCCATCCAGGCTGACCACACCGCCCACGGGTGAGTGGCGAATAGCATTGCGCAGGATGTTTTCCAGGGCCTGGGCCAACGCATTCAGGTTGCCCCGCACCCAGCACTCCGGGCCGAGCAGGCACGGCAGGCGTGATGCGGGCCAATCGCTTTCGAAGCATGCGTTTTCGCGCAACATGTCCCACAGCGCCTGAAGCTGGATATCTTCCTGGGGCAACGGCGCCCGCTCGGTGTCCAACCAGGCCAGTTGCAGACTGTCTTCCACCAGGCGTTGCATCGCATCGACCTCACGGCCAAGCCGCTCGCGCAGTTGCGTCAGGTCCTGCTCACTGTCACACGCCACGCGCAGGCGGCTCAGCGGTGTGCGCAGTTCATGGGACATGTCCCGCAGCAATTGCTGCTGCAACACCACGGTGCCCTGCAAGCGCTCGGACATGTGGTCGAACGCGCGGCCCAACTCACCCAACTCATCCTGACGACTGGTGGCGTCGTGGGACAGCCGCGTATTCAACTGGTCGGCCCGCCAGGCATTGGCCTGCTCACGCAATTGATTGAGGGGCATGATCAGCAGCCGATACAGGCCGACACACAGCAACAAAGTAAACAGGCCGGGGATCACGCCATTGGTCACTACCCGCCAGAACAGTTGATAACGCCCTGGCATGAAGCGCTGCGGCAATTCAATCACCAGCGAACCTGCGTTGGGGTCGACCGGAAACGCGATTTTCAGCCACGGCAGGCCTTTGGTATGCCGGCTCACCGGCCAGTCCAGACCACGCAAAAAGGTCAGGCGCTGGCTTTCCTTGTCGGTCAGCGGGTAGCTGCTCAGCGATTGCAAGTCATTGCCGATCACACCTATCCAGGTGGTTTCGCGCTTGCCCATCTCCTGCAGCCACGCATCGACGCCCGCATTGCCGTCTCGGTTCCAGGCCTGCTCCGCTCGCACCGCGTAGCCACTCAAGGTGATCCGCGCTTCATCGGACAGGTAGGCGTTCTTCTGCTCCATGTACCGCCCCCACGACCAACTGAGCCAGATCATCAGCAAACAGAAGGCGATCAACAGGCAGGCCAGCTTCCAGAATAACGAGTGCTTGCCCGGCAGCCGTTTAAAGGCTGTCATCGGCACCGCTCAATACATAGCCCTTGCCCCAAACCGTGCGCACCTCGCGTTCGGTGTAGCCGATGGCCTTGAGCTTGCGGCGGATCTGACTGATATGCATGTCGAGGCTACGGTCATGGGGCGCGTAACCGCGTTGCAGCACATGCTGGTAAAGGAAGGGTTTGCTGAGGACCTCTTCAGCGTTGCGATGCAGGGTTTCCAACAGGCGATACTCACTGCGGGTCAGGCCAGCCCAACGTTCCCGGTGGCAGACATCGCACAGTTCATCGTCAAAGCGCAGGGTACGGGCATCGTCACGCGTGGGCGCCAGGCTCGGCAACGGACGTCGGTCCAGTGCCACCCGACGCAGGATGGCCTCGATGCGCACACGCAACTCGATCATGCTGAACGGCTTGGGCAGGTAGTCATCGGCACCCAGGCGAAAGCCGCTGATGCGATCGGCCTCGGCCCCCAGTGCCGACATCAGGATCACCGGGATCGAATGGCTCTGGCGCAGATGAGTGAGGATCGACAGCCCATCCAGCCCCGGCAGCAAGATGTCCATCAACACCACGTCGAACATCTGGTCGCGCGCCATCTGCAGGCCTTGCTGGCCATTCTGGCACCAGGTGACGTGGAAACCACAACGGCCCAGGTGCTCATGGACATAGGCGCCCAGCACGGGGTCGTCTTCGATGGTCAGGATACTGGGCAGGCCAATTGCTACGGGATTCATTAGTATCTGCAAGTCATTCTCAATGACTGATTATTCAAGATAACCCCGCCGCAGGCAATCGCCACTGGCCGCCAAATGCCTTCAAGATTGCCGTATGTCATTAATTTGCAAGATTCCTCGCCGCGCAAATGGCTACACTGCGCAGGTGACGCGGGCCGGATGCCCGCGCAATTCCGTAGATATCAATGTGGTAGCAGGAGAGTGGCGTGCTGACAAGAATGGGGATAAAAGGCCGCGTACTGTTGCTGACCTTATTACCGACCAGCCTGATGGCCTCGTTGCTGGGCGGCTATTTCACCTGGATGCAGCTTTCTGAACTGCAGACCCAATTGCTGCAGCGCGGCGAAATGATCGCCGAACAGTTGGCGCCCCTGGTCGCGCCCGCGCTCAGTGCGCGCAACACTGATTTGCTGGAGCGCATCGCCACTCAGTCCCTGGAACAGCCGGACGTGCGTGCCGTGTCCTTTCTTAGCCCAGACCGCGCGCCTCTCGCCCACGCCGGCCCGACCATGCTCAACCAGCCACCGGTCGGCAACAGCTCCCATTTATTGCAGCGCACCGGCAATGACGCCACCCGCTATTTGCTGCCGGTGTTTGGCCGCCATCGCAACCTCGCGGGCGAGCTGATCCCGGATGAAGCCGACCGCCTGCTGGGATGGGTCGAGGTGGAACTGTCCCATAACGGCATGCTGCTGCGCGGTTACCGCAGCCTGTTCGCCAGCCTGTTGCTGATCGCCATCGGCCTGATCTGCACCGCAGCGCTGGCCCTGCGCATCAGCCGCACCATCAACTCGCCCATTGGCCAGATCAAGCAAGCCGTGGCCCAACTCAAGGACGGCAACCTGGAAACCCGCTTGCCTCCCTTGGGCAGCCAGGAACTGGACCAGCTCGCCTCGGGCATCAACCGCATGGCCGAGACCTTGCAGAACGCCCAGGAAGAACTGCAACACAGCATCGACCAGGCCACCGAAGACGTACGCCAGAACCTGGAAACCATCGAGATCCAGAACATCGAGCTGGACCTCGCGCGCAAGGAGGCCCTGGAGGCCAGCCGCATCAAGTCGGAGTTCCTGGCCAACATGAGCCATGAAATCCGCACGCCGCTCAATGGCATTCTCGGCTTTACCCACTTGCTGCAAAAAAGCGAGCTGACCCCACGCCAGCTCGACTACTTGGGCACCATCGAAAAGTCCGCCGACAACCTGCTGGGCATCATCAACGAGATCCTCGACTTCTCGAAAATCGAAGCCGGCAAGCTGGTGCTCGACAGCATCCCGTTCAACCTGCGCGACTTGCTGCAAGACACCCTGACCATCCTCGCCCCCGCCGCCCATGCCAAGCAGTTGGAACTGGTGAGCCTGGTGTATCGCGACACGCCGCTGGCGCTGGTGGGTGATCCGCTGCGCCTCAAGCAGATCCTCACCAACCTGATCAGCAACGCGATCAAGTTCACCCGCGAAGGCACCATTGTCGCCCGGGCGATGATCGAGGACGAGCAGGAAGACAGCGTGCAATTGCGCATCAGCGTGCAGGACACCGGCATCGGCCTGTCCAATCAGGACGTGCGCGCGCTGTTCCAGGCCTTCAGCCAGGCCGACAACTCGCTGTCGCGCCAGCCTGGCGGCACGGGGTTGGGCCTGGTGATTTCCAAGCGCCTGATCGAGCAGATGGGCGGTGAAATCGGCGTAGACAGCACGCCAGGCGAAGGCTCGGAATTCTGGATCAGCCTGAACCTGCCCAAGACCCGTGACGATGTCGAAGACCTGCCTTGCGCGCCGCTGCTGGGCCATCGCGTGGCGGTGCTGGAAAACCACGAACTGGCGCGCCAGGCGCTGCAACATCAACTGGAAGACTGCGGCCTGGACGTCACGCCGTTCAATAGCCTGGAAAGCCTGACCAACGGCATCACCAGCGCCCATCAGACCGAGCAGGCCATCGACCTTGCGGTACTCGGCGTGACCGCCAACGACATCCCGCCCGAGCGCCTCAACCAGCACCTGTGGGACCTCGAACACCTGGGCTGCAAGGTGCTGGTGCTGTGCCCGACCACTGAGCAGATGTTGTTCAACCAGTCCGTGCCCAACCCCAACAGCCAGTTACAGGCCAAGCCCGCGTGCACGCGCAAGTTGCGTCGCGCGCTGTCCGACCTAATCAGCCCGCGCCCATCGCGCAGCGAACCGGGCGAGCCGTTGTCCAGCCGTGCGCCGCGCGTGCTGTGCGTGGACGACAACCCGGCGAACTTGCTGCTGGTACAGACCCTGCTGGAAGACATGGGCGCACGGGTGCGCGCCGTGGAAAGCGGGTATGCCGCCATCGACGCGGTGAAACAGGACACGTTCGATCTCGTGCTGATGGACGTGCAAATGCCCGGCATGGACGGCCGCCAGAGCACCGAAGCGATCCGCCAGTGGGAAAGCGAGCGCAGCGGCACGCCATTGCCGGTGGTCGCCCTCACTGCCCACGCCATGGCCAACGAAAAACGCGCCTTGCTGCAAAGCGGCATGGACGATTACCTGACCAAACCCATCAGCGAGCGGCAACTGGCCCAGGTGGTGTTGAAGTGGACCGGCCTGGCCCTGCGCAATCAAGGCCCGGAACGCGCAACGGACGGCCTCGGCCCCGGCATACAACTGCCCGTGCTGGACCATGAAGAGGGCCTGCGCCTGGCCGCCGGCAAGGCTGATCTGGCGGCGGACATGCTCGCCATGTTGCTCGCCTCCCTGGAGGCCGACCGACTCGCGATCACCCTTGCCCGTGACGCCAACGACAACAACGCCCTGATCGAACGCGTGCACCGCCTGCATGGCGCCACCCGCTATTGCGGCGTACCGCAGTTGCGGGCTGCGTGCCACCGCGCCGAAACCCTGCTCAAGCAGGACGACGCCAAGGCCCAACACGCCCTGGACGAACTGGACATGTCCATCGCCCGACTCGCCAGTGAAGCGCGGGTCAACGCCTGAACGCCCTTGTAGGAGCGGGCTTGCCCGCGAAGGTCGTCAACGATTACACGGGGTGCCCGTAGAAACGTGCTGTCCTGGCGTTTTTCGCGGGCAAGCCCGCTCCTACAGGGGACTTATCCCAACTCTTGAATTGCAGGGAGCTTTTCCATGCGCGTCATTCTTTTCAGCAGCCAGACCTACGACCGCGACAGTTTTCTCGGCGAACCCCTGCCGCCCGGCCTGGAACTGCAGTTCCAGCCCGCCCGCCTCAACCTCGACACCGTGGCCCTGGCCGAGCATCACGAAGTGGTCTGCGCCTTTATCAACGACGACCTCAGCGCCCCGGTCCTGGAGCACCTGGCCAAGGGCGGCACGCGGTTGATCGCGCTGCGTTCGGCGGGCTACAACCATGTGGACCTGGCCGCCGCCAAGCGCCTGGGCCTGACCATCGTGCGCGTGCCGGCGTATTCGCCCCATGCGGTGGCCGAGCATGCCGTCGCGCTGATCCTCGCCCTCAACCGTCGCCTGCACCGGGCCTATAACCGCACCCGCGATGGCGATTTCAGCCTGCACGGCCTCACCGGTTTCGACCTGGTGGGCAAGACCGTCGGCGTGGTCGGCACCGGGCAGATCGGTGCCACCTTCGCCAAGATCATGGCCGGCTTCGGTTGCCAGTTGGTTGCCTACGACCCCTTCCCCAACCCGCAAGTGCTGGCCCTGGGCGCGCGCTACGTGAGCCTGCCCGAACTGCTGGCCCAGGCGCAGATCATCAGCCTGCATTGCCCGCTGACCGCCGACAGCAAGCACTTGATCAACGCCCGTTCCCTGGCGCAGATGCAGCCAGGCGCGATGCTGATCAACACCGGTCGCGGCGGTCTGGTCGACACCCCGGCGCTGATCGAAGCGCTCAAGGACGGTCAGCTCGGCTACCTGGGACTGGATGTGTATGAAGAAGAAGCCCAACTGTTCTTCGAAGACCGCTCCGACCTGCCCCTGCAGGACGACGTCCTCGCACGCCTGCTGACCTTCCCCAACGTGATCATCACCGCCCACCAGGCGTTTCTTACCCGCGAAGCCCTGGCAGCGATTGCCGGCACGACCCTGGCCAACATTGCGGCCTGGGCCGATGGGCGGGCGCAGAACCTCGTCGAGGGATGATCAGCGGTCACATACCAGGCTCATGATGAGCCAGCACCCGTGATAGGATGCCGCGCCTATTTGGAGGATCCATGGCCGAACACGATTTCCGCTTCAGTTTGCTGAGCCCGCAACACACCCTGATCGAATGCCGCGCCCTGGTGCCGGGCCGTTACCAGGTCACCGGCAACGGTGGTTCGATCAAGCATGGCGACGTTTTGATCGTCTCCCTGCGCGGCAGTAAAACCCTGTCGATGCGCCTCACCGTCGAAGGTGACGCGCGCTACTCCATCCGCCCGGCGGGCCAGTGGGTCGCCATGGCCCAGGGGCCGAAGTTCGGCGAGTTGGAGATTCACACCTGGAAGGTCAACTGCGACAGCTGCGAGGCCGTGTTGGAGTTTGAATTCGCGGTGGAAACCAAGCTGACCAAAGAGCCGCTGCAACCCGCCGCCAACGCGCGTATTGCCGAACTAGGCTGGGCCAGCGAGGGCGACAAGCACCGCTGCCCGAAATGCCAGCAGGCCGCGCAATGAGAGGCCTGCTTCTGCTCGCCGCCGTCGGAGTGGCCCTGACAGGTTGCGCCGGGGACGCGGTCAAGCTCAAGCAGGATCACAGCTACGTGGTGGAATGGATTGGTGAACGGCCGCTGATGGACTACGCGCACCTGACCGTTACCCTCGGCGCCGATGGCCGTGCCTACGGTAACGGCGGCTGCAACCACTGGTTCGCGCCCTACACCGTCGACGGCGAAAAGCTCAGCTTCGGTCAGATCGGCAGCACCCGCAAACTCTGCGCCGAGGCCTTGATGGAGCAGGAACACCGCTTCTTCCAGGCCCTGCAAGGCGTGCAGCGCTGGGACATCTCGCCGATCGAACAGACGCGCTTCTGGCCGGCCGAGGGCAAGCCGATCCGCCTATGGCTTGAAGAAGGCTGATCCTCCTTCCACTGTAGGAGCGAGCTTGCTCGCGAAGAACCAAAGGACAACGCGCGTGACCAGAATAAACGCGTTATCGTTGACGTTCTTCGCGAGCAAGCTCGCTCCTACAGTAAAAGCGTGTCAGCCCTTCAGAGCTTTGAGCTTGGCCAACACCCCGTCCGCCGTCTGCTCGCCCATCAACGTCTCACGCACCTTGCCCTTGTCATCGATGATGTAGGTCACCGGCAAGGCTTCGCTGCGTGGAATATCGAAAATCTCTTCCGGATTCTGCGCCAGCACCGTGAACTTGATGCCCAGCTTGTCGCTGGCGGCTTTCAGCTCTTCGCCCTGCACATTGTCGAAGTTGACTCCAAACACGCCCACGTTCTGCGCCTTCAGTTGCTCGGCCAAGGCATTCAGCTCGGGGATTTCCGTGCGGCACGGGCCACACCATTCGGCCCAGTAGTTGACCACCAGCCACTGCTTGTCCAAGCGTTCGGCAGCCACCTTCTTGCCATATTGGTCAACGCCGTAATCATTACCGCAGCCGCTGAGCAGCAGGGTTGTGATGATCGCCAATGCACCGATCAGTCGCCTTGTCATGAGGTAATCCTTCGCAAAAATGAACGTTGGCTGCGACCTATCGCCTCTTACGGTTTAAGGACAGGTCGCTGCGCGGGTAGAATACCCGCCACCTTACGCAAGATGCGACCCGCACATGACCGATCTGACGCTTTATCACAACCCGCGCTGCTCGAAATCCCGCGGTGCGCTGGAACTGCTGGAAGCCCGCGGCCTCACCCCCAACGTGGTGCGCTACCTTGAAACCCCGCTGAACGCCGCGCAATTAAAGGCGCTGCTCGGCAAGCTGGGCATCAGCGCCCGCCAACTGTTGCGCACCAGCGAAGATGAATACAAGGCGCTCAACCTGGCCGACGCCAGCCTCAGCGAAGCGCAGTTGATTGCCGCCATCGCCGAGCACCCGAAGCTGATGGAGCGCCCGATCCTGGAAACTGCCGACAAAGCCATCATTGGCCGTCCGCCGGAAAACGTGTTGGAGATCCTGCCGTGACGTCGCCCTATGTGCTGGTGCTGTATTACAGCCGCAATGGCTCGGTGAGCGAAATGGCCCGGCAGATCGCCCGGGGCATTGAGCAAGGCGGCATGGAAGCGCGACTGCGCACCGTGCCGGCGATCTCCACCGAGTGCGAAGCCGTGGCGCCGAGCATCCCGGACAAAGGCGCGCTGTATGCCAGCCTGGATGACCTGAAGCACTGCTCCGGGCTGGCCCTCGGTAGCCCGACCCGTTTCGGCAACATGGCAGCGCCGCTCAAGTATTTCATCGACGGCACCAGCAATCTATGGCTCACCGGCGCCCTCGTCGGCAAGCCGGCTGGGGTGTTCACCTCCACCGCCAGCCTGCACGGCGGTCAGGAAACCACGTTGATGTCGATGCTGCTGCCGCTGCTGCACCACGGCATGCTGATTACCGGCCTGCCCTACAGCGAACAAGCGCTGCTCGATACCCAGGGCGGTGGAACACCGTATGGCGCCAGCCATCACGCCGGCCCCGATGGCAAGCGCATGCTCGATCAACATGAAATCGCCCTGTGCCGCGCCCTTGGCCTGCGCCTGGCGACTACCGCTACCTTGCTGGAGAGCGGCAGTGGCCAGAAAGCCTAAGGTCCTGCCACCCCAGGCGTGGCTCGAGCCGCGGGTCAAGCTGGCACGCGTGCTCAGCCTGCTGGCGTTTTTGGGCCTGGTGGGTTTGCTCTGTGTGTATTACCTGTTCGTCGCCGACCTGCACGGCGCACGGCCGTGGGTGATTCTGCTGATCGAGTTGGTGCCGCTGCTGGTGCTGACGCCGGGTATGCTGCTGGGCAGCGCGCGCGGGCATTCGTGGATGTGCTTTGTGGTGAACCTGTATTTCATCAAGGGTGCGCTGGCGGCGTATGACCCGAACCGGCAGTGGTTCGGGGTGCTGGAGATGCTGGCGAGTCTGGCGGTGTTTTGTTCGGCGTTGTTGTATGTGCGGTGGCGGCATCAGCTCAACCGCCGGTTGGCGGAGCCTGTGGCGGCCTGAAGACCGCCATCGCAGGCAAGCCAGCTCCCACATTTGATCGGCGGCACGGTCAAATGTGGGAGCTGGCTTGCCTGCGATAAGGCCGCCTCGGTCTCAATGATTGACCGTATACGCCAACATCATCGACAACTGGCACATCGGCCGCCCACTCTCGGCATGCCACTGGTTGAACGCGCCCTGCACAGTCGCCAGGTCGCGCAGGCTGGTCGGTGCCTTGTCGACGATCTTCTGCGCGTTCAACGCCGCCACCACGTCATCACTCGGCACAAAGGTGTCCTTGCCGACCATGCGCAAGAAACGCGGCGCTGACAGCCCGCCCAGTTGATGGCCGTGCTTGCTCAGGTACTTCCACAGCCCGACGATATCGGTCACCGGCCAGTCGGCGATAAACGCGCCGAAGCTGCCCTTCTCCTGCTCGATGTCGAGGATCATCTGCGCATTGCGCGGCACGCTCTTGAGCTTGCCCAAATGCCGGATGATGCTGGTGTCCTGCATCAGCCGCTCCAGGTGCTCGGCCCCCATCAGCACGACTTTTTCCGGGTCGAAGCCGAAAAACACCTTTTCGAACGCTGGCCACTTGGCATCCACCACGCTGTGCTTCAAGCCCGCACGAAACACGCGCAGCGCCACGGTCGACAGGTAGCGATCATCGCTGATCTTGCGCAATTGCGCCGGGGTCTTGGGTACAGGCAGATGGGCTTCCAACTCGGCCGCCGAACCGAAGCGGTTCAGACAATATTCGTGCAGCCACTTGTAATCGCGCATGCCCTCTCCTGGGAATTGAATTGAAAACGGCGCCCGCGAGCGCCGTGTGTCAGAGCGTTGAAACTGCTCAGAGGTTCACCACATTGACGAAACGCGAGGCGGCAGTCTCATCGATTTTCAGGCTGGTGAAGTCGAACAGGTTGCGGTCAGCCAACTGCGACGGCTGCACATTCTGCAGGCTGCGGAAGATGCTTTCGGTACGGCCTGGGGTCTTGCGTTCCCAGTCCACCAGCATTTCCTTGACCACCTGGCGCTGCAGGTTCTCCTGGGAGCCGCACAGGTTGCACGGAATGATCGGGAATTGCTTGAAGTCGGAGTAGGCCTGGATGTCCTTCTCGTTGCAATATGCCAGCGGGCGGATCACCACGTTACGCCCGTCATCGGCACGCAGCTTGGGCGGCATGGCCTTGAGCGAGCCGTTGAAGAACATATTGAGGAAGAAGGTCTCAACGATATCGTCGCGGTGGTGACCCAGGGCCATCTTGGTCGCGCCGATTTCATCCGCGAAGGTGTACAGGGTGCCACGGCGCAGGCGCGAGCACAGCGAGCAGGTGGTCTTGCCTTCCGGAATCAGCTCCTTGACCACCGAGTAGGTGTCTTTCTCGACGATGTGGTACTCAACGCCCAGTTCCTTGAGGTAGGCCGGCAGCACATGCTCAGGGAAGCCCGGTTGTTTCTGGTCCATGTTGACGGCGACGATCTCGAATTTGATCGGCGCGACCTTTTGCAGGTGCAGCAGCACGTCGAGCATGGTGTAACTGTCTTTGCCGCCGGAGAGGCAGACCATGACCTTGTCGCCGTCCTCGATCATGTTGAAATCGGCGACCGCTTCACCGGCCAGGCGACGCAGGCGTTTTTGCAGTTTGTTCTGGTTGACCGTAAGAGTGCCCATGGCGCTTGGATCCGCTAGAGGTGTGTGACGAAAAGCGCAGCATTTTACGCAAAAATACTTGAATGGGCGACGCCGATCCAATGTGGGAGCTGGCTTGCCTGCGATAGCAGTGGGTCAGCCAGCTCATCTGTTTCTGACCCGCCGCTATCGCAGGCAAGCCAGCTCCCACATCAACCGTGGCAGTCCCAACAGACCCCACCGCGATTAAGCCCAATGTTTACAGCGCAATTTGCTCTAAAGGCCCCACAGTTATTCCGGTCATCACTTCCTATACTGCGACTAGAGGTCGCACATCTATCCAGACCTTTGAGGCCATTTGGCCCGTGGGCGCTCCGATGGGGGGCGATGGTAATAACGACAGGAGTGACTGGCATGATCCATCACGTCGTGGGGCTGTTTACCCATCCCGACCAGGAATGGCGGGAAATCCGTGGCGATAAAGAAGAAAGCATCGGCCACATGTACCTCACTCACACCTTGATTCTTGCGGCGATCCCCGCCGTTTCCGCCTTTATCGGCACCACCCAGGTCGGCTGGGTCATCGGCAACCGTGCGCCGGTAATGCTGACCCAGGAAAGCGCCTTGTGGATGACCCTCATGTCCTACGCCGCCATGCTCGGTGGCGTGGCGGTGATGGGTGCGTTCATTCACTGGATGGCGCGCACCTACGACGCCAACCCCAGCATGGCACGCTGCGTGGCCTTTGCCACCTACACCGCTACACCGCTGTTTATCGGCGGGCTGGCCGCGCTTTATCCGCATATGTGGCTGGGCATGGTCGTGGGTACGGCGGCGATCTGTTACACGGTGTATTTGCTCTATGTGGGGCTGCCGACCTTCATGAACATCGACCCGGATGAAGGCTTCCTGTTTTCCAGCTCGGTACTGGCCGTGGGCCTGGTGGTACTGGTGGCAATCATGGCGTTTACCGTGATCGTCTGGGGGCTGGGCGTGGGCCCGATCTACACCAACTGACCGTTTAAAACCTTAGGCAAAGCCACCGCAAGGTGGCTTTGTGCATCATGCATGACCATTCGGCGCCTGACAGATTCGGAAACACCCAGCTTTGCGGCATACTGGGCGTCTCTGGAGATATGTACAGCATGCCCGAGCAACTCAATACCCGCGTCGAAGATTGTTTCCTACAAGCCGAATCCTTTTTCAAACGAAGCTTCAAACGCCCCCAGGTCAGCCTCAAGCTGCGGGGCCAGAAGGCCGGTGTCGCGCATTTGCACGAGAACCTGCTGCGTTTCAACCCACAGTTGTACCGCGAAAACAGCCAACACTTCCTCAAACAGACCGTGGCCCATGAAGTGGCGCACCTGATTGCCCACCAATTGTTTGGCGAACGCATCCAACCCCACGGCGAGGAATGGCAATTGATCATGCGCGGGGTTTACGAACTGCCGCCGGATCGTTGCCACACTTATGAAGTGAAGCGTCGCCAGGTGACTCGCTATATCTACCGGTGCCCGTGTGCGGACAGTGACTTTCCGTTTTCGTCACAGCGACATGGCATGGTTGCTCAGGGGCGGCGGTATTTGTGCAGGCGCTGTCGGCAAACCTTGGTGTTTACCGGCGAAACCCGCGTCGAATAGGCGTCAGGCAATCACGCGAGCTGCG
Organism: Pseudomonas reactans; assembly: GCF_013387025.1. Classification (NCBI taxonomy): domain Bacteria; kingdom Pseudomonadati; phylum Pseudomonadota; class Gammaproteobacteria; order Pseudomonadales; family Pseudomonadaceae; genus Pseudomonas; species Pseudomonas reactans. Next base: position 163,096 of record NZ_JACAQP010000018.1, read on the forward strand.
CGCAGCTCGCTGATTCGCTGCGGGCTCAGGCCCAGTTCCGCCAAGACTTCATCACTGTTCGCCCCCATCGCGGCGCCAATATGCCTCGGTGCCGGTAACCCTTGCGAAAACTTCAGCGGGCAGGCCAGTTGCGCCTGAGTCGACCCATCGCCCCGTGGCACCTGGCTGACCAGTTGCCGCGCCTTGAGCTGTGGATGTTCCACCGCCTCACTCAGGCTCAACACTGGCTCCACGCACGCATCCACCCCGGCGAACAGCGCGCACAGCTCATCAAAGCTGCGCTTTTCAAATTCAACTTGCAGCGCCACCTTGAGCTGGGGTGACAAACCCAGCGCCGCCAACTCCGGCCGCCCCAGCGCCGCGCAGAGCTGCTGCATAAACCCGGGCTCCAGGCTGCCCACCGACATCCAGCGCCCATCCCGCGAGCGGTAGTAATCGTAAAAGCTACCGCCATTGAGCACATGACTTTCCCGCTCCGGCTCCACCCCGCACGCCAGGTAACCCGCGCCTGCCATGGCGTTCAGGCTGAACGAGCAGTCGGTCATGCTCACATCCAGGTATTGACCGACCCCGCTCTGCTGCCGCGCGATGACCGCTGCGAGCAATCCCACCACCGCATGCAGTGAACCACCGCCCACGTCCGCCACTTGCACGCCCAATGGCAGCGGCCCGCTGTCCTGGCGCCCGGTGTAGCTGGCCACGCCAGCCAACGCCAGGTAGTTGATATCGTGCCCGGCGCGGTCCTTATAGGGCCCTGTCTGGCCATAACCGGTGATCGACACATAAATCAGCCGGGGATTGATCGCCTTCAGTGCCTCATAACCCAAACCCAGACGCTCCATCACCCCCGGTCGAAATTGTTCGAGCAGGATGTCGTAGTCCTTCACCAGCGCCTGCACGATCTCCAGCGCGTCGGCCTGTTTGAGGTCCAGCGCCAGGCTGCGTTTATTGCGGTTGAGGTAGGCGTGGCTGGCCGATGTGCCCTGATCATGGGGCGGTAGCACCCGCAACAGGTCCAGGCGCGTGGGCGACTCGATACGCAGCACCTCGGCGCCCATGTCCGCCAGCATCAGGGAGGCAAACGGGCCGGGCAGCAGGGTGGAAAAATCCAGTACTTTGAGGGACGCCAAGGGACCTGACATGGGCACTCCATTTCCGTTTCGACTGCCCACAGACTAGGCAGCCTTGCCCCTCACGGCAATCGCCGAAACAGTCAGCAAAGATGACCGTTTTGATCACGGCGGGCTTTTTCGTGGCGGCGGCTTTATCATTGGCCCACGTTTGCTTGCAGAGTGTTCCATGAAGTTTGCGATTGCCCTGTTCTCCGCCGCCCACGCGCCCTCCTCGCGCCGCGCCCTGCTGTTCGCCCAGGCGGCGCTGGCCGGCGGGCATGAGATTGTGCGGCTGTTTTTCTATCAGGACGGCGTGTACAGCGCGTCCAACAACATCGTTGCACCCCAGGATGAGCAAGACATCGCCCGCCAATGGCGTGAGTTTGTCAGCCAGCACCAGCTTGATGGCGTGGTGTGCATTGCCGCTGCGTTACGCCGTGGCGTGCTCAACCAGGAGGAAGCCACGCGCTATCAGCGCACAGCGGTGAATCTGGATGCGCCCTGGGCGCTGTCGGGCCTGGGGCAATTACATGATGCGATCCAGGATGCCGACCGCCTGATCTGTTTTGGAGGGCCGTGAGATGTCTAAATCCTTACTGGTGATCAGCCGTCAGGCACCGTGGTCCGGGCCGAGTGCACGGGAAGCGCTGGATATCGTGCTGGCCGGTGGCGCGTTCGATCTGCCCATCGGCTTGCTGTTCATGGATGACGGCGTGTTCCAGCTCGCTGCGCACCAGAACGCCAAGGCCGTCCAACAAAAGGACCTCAGTGCCAACTTGCAGGCACTGGGGTTGTTCGGCATCGACGATGTATTTGTCTGCCGCCACAGCATGGCTGTGCGTGGCTTGACGCCGCCCACCGAGGCGCAACCGTTGAGCAACGATGCTATTTCCCAATTGATTGACCGTTACGACCAGGTGATTACCCTCTGATGTCGACTTTACACGTGGTGTCTCACTCCCCGTTTTCCGATAGTCGCCTCGACAGCTGCCTGCGTATCTGCGGCACCGAGGACGCGATCCTGCTGTGCGGCGACGGCGCCTACGGGCTCCACGCCCCGGCCCTGCACACCAAAGGCGTGAAGGTGTTTGTGCTGGCCGAAGACATGCAGGCGCGCAATCTGCCGCTGCCGGACTGGGCCGACAGCGTGGACTACCCAGGGTTCGTGCAACTGTCGATCGACTACGACAAGGTCAACACCTGGCTATGAACACCCTGACCGTAGGCGCACGTACCCTGGAACTGGACAAGGACGGTTATTTGGCCGACCTGGACGACTGGTCCGCAGAGGTCGCCCATGCCCTGGCTGCCGCCGAGGCGCTGGAGCTGACCCCGGCCCACTGGGAAATCCTCGAACTGCTGCGCCAGTTCTATGCCGAATTCCAGCTGTCCCCGGCCACACGTCCGCTGATCAAGTACACCGCCTTGAAGCTCGGCCCGGAAAAGGGCAACAGCCTGCACCTCAACAAACTGTTCAACGGCACTCCCGCCAAACTCGCCGCCAAGCTGGCGGGCCTGCCCAGGCCGACGAATTGCTTATGACCGATTTTGCCCCGCTGACCCTTGAAACCCCCGCCGAACACCCGTTTGCGCAGTTCGTGCGCATCCTGGGCAAAGGCAAGCGCGGCGCGCGCAACCTCACCCGCGAGGAAGCTCGCGAAGCCATGGGCATGTTGCTCGACGAAAAAGTCGAAGACACCCAGCTCGGCGCCTTCCTGATGCTGCTGCGCCACAAGGAAGAAAGCCCGGAAGAACTCGCCGGCTTCACCGAAGCCGTGCGCGAACGCCTGGATGCCCCGGCGCTGAACGTGGATGTCGACTGGCCAACCTATGCCGGCAAGAAGCGTCACCTGCCGTGGTATCTGCTGGCGGCCAAGTGCCTGGCGCAGAACGGCGTGCGCATCCTTATGCACGGTGGCGGCGCGCATACGGCCGGACGGCTGTACACCGAGCAATTACTGGAAGGTTTGCAAATCCCGCTGTGCCGCAACTGGCAGCAGGTCGAGGCCGCTTATGCGCAAGGCAACCTGGCGTTTATCCCGCTGGGCGACTGGGCGCCGCAATTGCAACGCATGATCGACCTGCGCAACACCCTGGGCCTGCGCTCGCCGATCCACTCCCTGGCGCGTTTGCTCAACCCCTTGAATGCGCGCCTGGGCCTGCAAAGCATTTTCCATCCGGGTTATCAGGGCGTGCACCGCGATGCCAGCGGCCTGCTCGGCGACAATGTCATCGTAGTGAAGGGTGATGGCGGCGAAATCGAGATCAACCCCGACTCGACCAGCCACCTGTACGGCACCACGGGCGGCGAAAGCTGGGACGAAGAGTGGCCCGCCCTCTCCGCCCAGCGCCACGTCAAACCCGCCACACTCGAACCAGAACACCTGAAGGCGTTGTGGCGCGGTGATGTCGAAGACAGCTATCCGCAACTGGCCTTGATCGCGACCATGGCCCTGGCCTTGCGTGGCCTGGGCCATTCACGGGAAAAGGCGTTCGCCTTGGCCCAGCAATACTGGGACGCACGAGACAAATCGATTTAATCGATCATTAGCGCCCGGTCTTTGCGCTTTTAAATCGAACTCAGCCCTTTAGACTGGCCTCCAACGCTTATTAGCCAAGGAGCCAGTCATGGGTTTGCTGATCGAAGGACACTGGAAAGACCAGTGGTACGAAAGTAGCGCAGACGGCGCATTCCAACGGGAACAGGCGCAACGCCGCAACTGGGTGACCGCCAACGGCGCGCCAGGCCCGAGTGGCGAAGGCGGATTCAAGGCCGAGGCCGGTCGCTACCATCTCTATGTCTCTCTCGCCTGCCCGTGGGCCCATCGCACCCTGATTCTGCGCAAGCTCAAAGGACTGGAAAGCCTGATCGACGTGTCCGTGGTCAGTTGGTTGATGCTGGAAAACGGCTGGACCTTCGATAAGGCTCACGGCTCCACCGGCGACAAGCTGGATGATTTCGACTTCATGCACCAGCGCTACACTGCTGACACGGCTGACTACACCGGGCGCGTCACTGTGCCGGTACTGTGGGACAAGAAGCTCAAACGCATCGTCAGCAATGAATCGGCGGAGATCATCCGCATGTTCAACAGCGCGTTTAATGAATTGACTGGCAATACCCTGGACTTCTACCCCGAGTCGCTGCGCGCAACCATCGACGCGCTGAACGAACGCATCTACCCTGCTGTGAACAATGGTGTATACCGCGCGGGCTTCGCCACATCGCAGCAGGCGTATGAAAGCGCATTTGATGATGTGTTTGCCGAGTTGGATTACCTGGAACAGCACCTGGGCGACCATCGCTACCTGGCCGGCGAATACCTGACCGAGGCGGATGTGCGCCTGTTTACCACGCTGATTCGCTTTGATGCGGTGTATTACAGCCACTTCAAATGCAACCTGCGCAGGATTGCGGATTATCCGAACCTGTCGAATTGGTTAAGGGAGGTGTACCAGTGGCCGGGCGTGGCCGAGACGGTGGATTTTGCGCATATCAAGGGGCATTACTATGCCAGTCACCGCACGATCAACCCGACGGGGATTGTGCCGAAGGGGCCGTTGCAGTCCTTTGATATAGGGCATGACCGGCAGCGGTTGAGCGGCAAAGGTGTCCGAAACTGATCCAAATCATGAGCTAGCTTTGAAGCACTATCGCGGGCAAGCCCGCTCCCACATTGGAATGCAATCCCCTGTGGGAGCGGGCTTGCCCGCGATGCTTTTAAGGCTTAAACCTGGGACTGCGCGCCTTCAAACCACTTGAGCTTTTCGCGCAACACCACCACCTCACCCACAATCACCAGTGTCGGCGCATGCACTTCATGCTCCGCCACCATGCGCGGTAAATCCGCCAGCGTGCCGGTAAACACGCGCTGGTTGGACGTGGTGCCCTGCTGGATCAACGCTGCAGGGGTATCCGATGCACGGCCATGCTTGATCAGTTGCTCGCAGATGATCGGCAAGCCAATCAATCCCATGTAGAACACCAGGGTCTGCGAAGGCCCCACCAGGTCATGCCAGGGCAGGTCCGAAGTCCCGTCCTTCAAGTGCCCAGTGATGAAGCGTACGGACTGTGCGTAGTCACGGTGAGTCAGCGGAATCCCGGCATACGCCGCGCAACCGCTGGCCGCCGTGATCCCCGGCACCACTTGGAACGGAATGCCGTGGGCCGCCAGTTCTTCGATCTCTTCGCCACCACGGCCAAAGATGAACGGATCGCCACCCTTGAGACGCAGCACGCGCTTGCCTTGTTTGGCCAGGTCCACCAGTTGCTGGTTGATCTGGTCTTGCGGTACGGCGTGGTCGGCGCGACGTTTGCCGACGTACACACGTTCGGCGTCACGGCGACACAGTTCGAGAATCGCGGGGGCTACGAGGCGGTCATACAGCACCACGTCGGCTTGCTGCATCAGTCGCAGTGCACGGAAGGTCAGGAGGTCGGGATCACCCGGGCCTGCGCCCACTAGGTAGACCTCGCCCGGTGCATTCGGCGGCGCGCCGTTGACCTTTTCAATCAACAGACGCTCGGCTTCGGCGCCCTGCCCGGCCAATTGACGGTCGGCAATCGGGCCCTGGAACACGTCTTCCCAAAATGCGCGGCGCTGCTGCACATCCGGGTACAAACCTTTTACCTGGGCACGAAAACGCGCCGCCAACCCGGCCAGTTGGCCATACGTGGACGGAATCCAGGTTTCCAGCTTGGCGCGGATCAGGCGCGCCAGCACCGGCGCATCGCCGCCGCTGGACACCGCGATCACCAAGGGTGAACGGTCGACAATCGCCGGGAAGATCACGCTGCACAAGGCCGGCGCATCCACCACATTAACCGGTACGCAACGGCGCTTGGCATCGCTGGACACTTGCGCGTTCAACGGCTCGTCGTCTGTGGCCGCGATGATCAGGGTGCAACCGTCGAGGTCCGCCTCCTGATAACCGCGCAAAATCAGTTCCCCGCCACTGCCCAGTACCAGCTCTTTGAGCTGGTCTTCGATCTGGGGAGCAACCACCCGCAGCAACGCACCGGCATCGGCCAGCAGCCGGGATTTGCGCAAGGCAATCTCCCCGCCACCGACGACCAACACACGACTGCCGCGCAGGTTATGAAACAGCGGCAGAAATTCCATTTAGCGGATGACCTCAACGCCCGCCATGTAAGGCTTGAGCACTTCCGGCACACGGATCGAGCCGTCAGCCTGCTGGTAGTTTTCCAGCACCGCCACCAAGGTACGACCTACCGCCAAACCGGAACCGTTGAGGGTGTGCACCAGCTCAGGCTTGCCGGTTTCCGGGTTGCGGAAACGCGCCTGCATGCGACGGGCCTGGAAATCACCGCAGTTGGAGCACGACGAAATCTCGCGGTATTTGTCCTGGCTCGGCACCCACACTTCGAGGTCGTAGGTCTTCACGGCGCTGAAACCCATGTCGCCGGTGCACAGCGCCAATACGCGGTACGGCAGCTCCAGCAATTGCAGAACGCGTTCGGCGTTGGCGGTCAGGCCTTCCAGGGCCTCCATGGACGTCGACGGCTCGACCACCTGTACCATCTCGACTTTGTCGAACTGGTGCTGGCGGATCATGCCGCGGGTGTCACGACCCGAGGCACCGGCTTCGCTGCGGAAGCACGGGCTGTGGGCGACGAACTTCAACGGCAGCTCTTTAGCGTCGAGGATCTCGCCAGACACAATGTTGGTCAGCGACACTTCAGCGGTCGGGATCAGATACAAATCGGCTTCGCCTTCGCGGCTGATCTTGAACAGGTCTTCTTCGAATTTCGGCAGCTGGCTGGTGCCCATCAGCGCCGGCGCCTGCACCAGGTACGGGGTGTAGGCTTCTTCGTAACCGTGTTCACCGGTGTGCAAGTTGATCATGAACTGCGCCAGGGCACGGTGCATACGCGCGATCGGACCGCGCAGCAAGGCAAAGCGCGCGCCGGACATCTTGGCGGCAGTTTCGAAATCCAGGCCGCCGGTCAATTCGCCCAGGGCGACGTGGTCCTTGATCTCGAAATCAAACGCGGTTGGCGTGCCCCAGCGGCGCACTTCAACGTTGCCGTCTTCGTCTTCGCCGATCGGCACGGATTCGTGCGGGATGTTGGGGATGCCCAGCAGGATAGAGTCCAGCTCAGACTGAATCTCGTCCAGCTCAGCTTTGCCGGCGGCCAGCTCAATCGCCATCCCATCCACATGCGCCATCAACGGCGCGATGTCTTCGCCGCGCTGCTTGGCCTGACCGATGGATTTGGAACGCGCATTACGCTCAGCCTGCAGTGCTTCGGTGCGGGTCTGGACGGTCTTGCGCTGTTCTTCCAGCGCTTCGATGCGCGCAACATCCAAGGCAAAGCCACGGGATGCCAGGCGGTCCGCTACGTCCTGAAGGTTGCTACGTAACAGTTTGGAATCGAGCATGTCGGTCTCTCGTTTATCAAAGTTTGGTCAAGGACAGGCCAGCCCAGGTGGCGAGCAGCCCGCCGAACACGCTGATGCCCAGGTAACCAAAGGCTATCAGGGCCTGCCCGCTTTCCAGCAGGCGCAGCGTATCCAGTGAAAAGGATGAAAAGGTCGTCAGACCGCCTACAAAGCCGACAATCAAGCCGGCCCGAATTTCAATCGGTACTTCCGGGCGCAACAGGAACCAGCCGTACAACAGCCCGATGATCAAGCAGCCGACCAGGTTGACCGCCAGGGTCGCCGCATAAAAATGCTTCGGCCAATTGGCGCTGACCCATGTGCCAGCGGCGAAACGCAATAATGTACCAGCGATGCCGGCTGCGGACACGGCAAGAATCGTCTTGAACACTACTTTCTCCGCTGTCTGGGGCTGAGTCGATCGAGTTGGGCGAGGTGATTGAGCTTTTCGCCGATCTTCAGCTCCAGGCCACGGGGCACGGGTTGATAGAGCGGGAGTGGCTCAAGGTCATCGGGGAAGTAGTCTTCGCCGGCCGCATAGGCGTCCGGTTCATCGTGGGCGTAGCGGTATTCATCGCCGTAGCCCAATTGTTTCATCAGCTTGGTCGGCGCGTTGCGCAGGTGCATCGGCACTTCGAGGGAGCCGTATTCGGCGGCGGCGCGCAGGGCGGACTTGAAGCCCATGTACACCGCGTTGCTTTTCGGCGCACAGGCCAGGTAGGTGATGGCCTGGGCCACCGCCAACTCGCCTTCCGGGCTGCCGAGGCGCTCCTGCACATCCCAGGCGGCGAGGCACAGGCTCAAGGCGCGCGGGTCGGCGTTGCCGATGTCTTCGCTGGCCATGCGCACCACGCGGCGTGCGAGGTACAGCGGGTCACAGCCGCCGTCGATCATGCGCGCGAACCAATACAGCGCGCCGTCCGGGTTGGAGCCGCGCACGGACTTATGCAGCGCCGAAATCTGGTCGTAAAAAGCTTCGCCGCCCTTGTCGAAGCGCCGGCGCGTGTCGCCGAGCAGGCTTTGCAGGAGGTCGACGCCGATCTCGCTGCCGTCTTCGGCCAGGTCGGAGGCGTTCTCCACCAGGTTGAGAAAGCGGCGGCCGTCACCATCGGCAGCGGTGAGCAGAATCTTGAAGCCCTCTTCGCTGACGCTCAGTTGCCGTTTGCCCAGCCCTTTGTCTTCACTCAGGGCACGGTGCAGCAGCTTCTGCATCGCCGCCTCGTCCAGGCTTTTGAGCACATAGACCCGCGCCCGCGACAGCAAAGCGTTGTTCAATTCAAACGAAGGGTTTTCCGTGGTGGCGCCGATAAAAATCAGCGTGCCGTCTTCCACATAAGGCAGGAACGCATCCTGCTGCGACTTGTTGAAGCGGTGCACTTCATCGACAAACAGGATGGTGCGCTTGCCGTACTGCCCGGCCTGCTGCTTGGCGACTTCCACCGCCTGGCGGATCTCCTTGACCCCTGCTAGTACCGCCGAGACCGTCTCGAAGTGCGCATCCGAGACCTTCGCCAGCAGCCGCGCCAGGGTAGTCTTACCCACCCCCGGCGGCCCCCAGAAAATCATCGAGTGCAGCGCGCCCTGCTCCAGGGCTTCGCGCAAAGGCTTACCGCGAGCCAGCAGGTGCTCCTGACCGACGTACTCATCCAGGTTGGTCGAACGCAAGCGCGCGGCCAGGGGCTGGGCAATCGGGTCACTTCGAAACAGGTCCATGGGCAGCGGGTTATTCCTGGATCACGTCGGCACCCTTGGGGATGTCGAACTTGAACTTGGAGGCCGGCACCGGCTGGTTGGCCTTGACCCCGGAGAACAGGATGTCGGTGCGTTGGCCGACGCTGTCGACCAGGCGCATGTTGTTGATCACGCCATTGCCAAACGACAGGGACAGCGTGTCGAACAGCGTGTCCTTGGATTTGGGCTTGAGGGTGAACTCGATCACGTTGCTGGTTTGCTTGGAGGTGATGTCGAAGCTGTCGTTGATTTTCGACACATCACCCGACAGCAACAGCGCCGGGGTCTGGTTCAGGCGCGGGTCAAGCTTCTTGATGGTGGCCTGTTCCAGGTCCGGGTCCCACAGGGTGACCTTCTGGCCATCAGACACGATGGTCTGCTCAGCCTTGCCTTCGGTGTGCCAGTAGAACAGACCAGGACGCTGCACGGCCATTTCGCCTGCGGTTTCCTGCAACTGGGTGCCGCCGGCATCCAGGGTCAGCTGGGAGAAGCGCGCGGTCAGGGTCTGGGATTTGTCCAACAGGTTCTTCAGGCTGGCGACAGAGGCCGGGTCAGCGTGGGCCGAAACAGCGGTCAGGGCCAGAGCCGGCAACAACAGCATGCGGATAAGGCGCATGGGAGTCCTCATTGAGTGTTCAGGGCGTGCCGCGTGTTGCCACGCGGCACGGGATCAGTCGCGCATCTGCCCGGGGGCGATGACTTCACGCGAGCCGTTGGTGTTCATAGCGGTGACGACGCCGGCCATTTCCATGGCTTCGATCATGCGGGCGGCGCGGTTGTAGCCGATTTTCAGTTTACGCTGCACCGCGGAAATCGAGGCGCGACGGCTTTCCAGTACGAAGGCCACGGCCTCGTCGTACAGCGCGTCGGTTTCAGCATCATCGTCACCACCGCCGCCGCCATTTTCAAAGCCGCTGCCGGCTTCTTCGACGCCGTTGAGGATATCGTCGTTGTATTCCGGTGCGCCGCGCAGCTTCCAGGCTTCCACCACGCGGTGGACTTCATCGTCGGAAACAAAGGCGCCGTGGACGCGAATCGGCAGGCTGGTGCCCGGCGGCATGTAGAGCATATCGCCGTGGCCGAGCAGTTGTTCGGCGCCACCCTGGTCGATGATGGTCCGCGAGTCGATCTTGCTCGACACCTGGAACGCCATCCGCGTAGGAATGTTGGCCTTGATCAAGCCCGTGATCACGTCCACCGAAGGACGCTGGGTGGCGAGGATCAAGTGGATACCGGCGGCACGGGCCTTCTGGGCGATACGTGCGATCAGCTCCTCGACCTTCTTGCCAACGATCATCATCATGTCGGCGAATTCGTCGACCACCACCACGATGGTCGGCAGCTTGGTCAGTTTCGGCGCTTCGTCATGAATGCTTTCACGCTTGTACAGCGGGTCATCGATGGTCTCGCCGCGTTCGTGGGCTTCCTTGATCTTGGCATTGAAGCCTGACAGGTTACGCACGCCCATCTTCGCCATCAGTTTGTAGCGGCGCTCCATCTCGGCGACGCTCCAGCGCAGGGCGTTGGCGGCATCCTTCATGTCGGTGACCACCGGGCACAGCAGATGCGGAATGCCTTCGTAGATCGACAGCTCCAACATCTTCGGGTCGATCATGATCAGCTTGGCGTCTTCCGGGCCCGACTTGAACAGGATCGACAGGATCATCGCGTTCACCCCCACCGACTTACCGGAACCGGTGGTACCGGCCACCAGCAGGTGAGGCATCTTCGCCAGGTCGGTGATGACCGGTTTGCCGCCGATGTCGTGGCCCAGGGCCAAGGTGACCGGCGATTTGAAGTTGTCGTATTCCGGAGTCGACAGCACCTCGGAGAAGCGCACGATCTGGCGGTCTTCGTTGGGAATCTCGATACCCACGGTGGTCTTGCCAGGGATGACTTCCACCACGCGCACGCTGGTCACGGCCAGGGAACGCGCCAAGTCTTTCGCCAGGTTGGAAATACGGCTGACCTTGACGCCGGCAGCCGGCTGGATTTCGTAACGGGTAATCACCGGGCCGGGATGGATGGAGTCCACCGACACTTCGACGCCGAATTCCTTGAGCTTGATTTCCAGCAGGTGGCCGACGGCCGCCAGGGATTCCGGGGAATAGTTGAGTTGTTTCTTTTCCGCCGGGTCGAGGATCGAGATCGGCGGCAAGGTGCCTTCGACGGCACTGTCGACGAACAGCGGCGCCTGTTTCTCTTTCTGTACGCGATGGCTTGGCTCGGGAGCCTTGGGCGGTGCCGGGGCGATCACCGGCGGCACCTGCTTCTCGCGGTCCGACATGTGCTTGCTCAGGGCCTGTTCGCGTTCGATCAGGCGTTCCTTGACCTTGGCCTGCTCGCGCCGATCCGGCGTACTCGGCGCCACCACCTCGTTGACGCGGGTATCTACCTCGCGCAATTGGGCGACCATGCGCTTGCGATCGACACGGGCCGCCCACCAGCGGTTGGCGGCGCCCTGGAACAGTTCCAGCAGATCGAGGGTGATCTTGCCGGTCACGTCCATCACCTTGAACCACGACAGGTCGGTGAACACGGTAAGGCCGAACAGGAACAACGCGATGAACATCAGGGTGCTGCCCTGGATATTCAGGGTCCTGCGTGCCAGGTCACCGAGGCTTTCGCCCAACGCCCCGCCCGCGCCCGCCGGCAAGCCGGTGGGTGCATGAAAATGGATATGCGCCAGCGCCGCGCCGGACAGCACCAGGAACACCAGGCCGATCAGGCGCCAGGAGAATAGCCAACCGCTCCACTGCCACGGTTCATGACGCTGGCGAAAGATCTGCCAGGTCTTGATCGCCAGCAGCAACGGGAAGATATAAGCGAAGTAACCCAGCACCATGAACAGGATATCGGCGCTGTAGGAACCGGCAGGCCCGCCGAAGTTCTGCACGTCTTCGATCTTGCTGTTGTGGCTCCAGCCCGGATCATCCTTGCCATACGTGAGCAAGGCCATCATCAGGAACAGGCACAGCGCGCCGATAGCGATCAGCGCGCCTTCCTTGAGGCGATAGTGCAGGTGCTGGCGCCAGGCCGGCACGACTGCTGCTTTAGGTGTTGCGGCGGATTTCTTCAAAACGGGTCTTTTCCTGCGCCTTTAGCGCGTCCATCTGTTGAATGACTGCAAATACTGCCCAATCCGAGCAGCTGAAAAATGAACGTGCGTCGTTGAATCTACTTTTAACATTGGGCGCTTGCTGGATGAAATGACGAAAGCGCCACAATGCCCGCATTGTACGGGTTTGTGCCAGGGATGCCACGCCCCAGCCCTTCACTCGGCAGCCTAACCAATTTAGTCTCACAACATGTTCAATTTGAGCATGCATTGCCTTTGCTGACAAAGGCTTATGCGCTGTTTTTGTCAATCCAGGCAAGCTTGGCAAATGGCCTGCATCGCACAGACCCGATTACGACCACGCCGCCGACACAGAGTTGCAGAAACACCTGCTCACGCTAATCCGCCCCAACGCCCGATTCGGACTGGCCCGATGGCGCCATGTCGACAATAATCAGCACTGCGCAAGCAGGTGTCATACCTGCCACTCCCCTCCCCTTCCGTAAGCCTGGATGCCATGCTGACCTGGTTACAACGCGACTCACTGACATTCCCTCCCCTGGCCAAGGCCATGCGCGAACCCAATGGCCTGCTGGCGGCTGGCGGCGATCTTTCGGCCGAACGCCTGGTAAAAGCCTACCGGCACGGCTGCTTTCCGTGGTTTTCGGAGGGCCAGCCGATCCTCTGGTGGTCTCCCGACCCGCGCACGGTCATATTCCCCGACGAGCTGCATGTGTCCCGCAGCCTAGGCAAACTGTTGCGCCAGCAGCGCTACAGCGTGACCTTCGACCAGGATTTCGCCGCCGTCATCCAGGCCTGCGCCGCACCGCGCGCCTATGCCGACGGCACCTGGATCACCGAGAGCATCCAGAGCGCTTACCTGGAACTGCACCAACGCGGCTACGCCCATTCGGTGGAGGTCTGGGACGACGGCAAGTTGGTGGGTGGTTTGTACGGCCTGGCGATGGGCCAGCTGTTTTTCGGCGAGTCCATGTTCAGCCGCGCCGACAACGCCTCGAAATTCGGCTTTGCCACGCTTACCCGCCAACTACAGGAATGGGGCTTTGTATTGATCGACTGCCAGATGCCCAACGATCACCTGCACAGCCTGGGTGCCCGCGCCATATCCCGCAGCGACTTCGCAGGTTTCCTGCGCGACCATCTGGATCAGCGCAGCGCTGGACCGTGGGTTTCCTAGGCGACTTCCGCGCTCCTGGCTTACACTTATTTCAAAGCTTATCCGAGGGTTGATCATGACCGAGTTGGCGCGTTTGAAGTTTTATGCCACTCAACCCCACTCTTGCAGCTATCTGCCCGACGAGCAGGCCACCACACTGTTCCTCGATCCCAGCCAGCCTATGGACGTGCATGTGTATGCCGACCTGTCGGAGATGGGCTTTCGGCGCAGTGGCGATCATCTGTACAGGCCTCATTGCCAGAACTGCAATGCCTGCGTCCCGGCACGCATCCCTGTGGCGCAGTTTCTGCCGGACCGCAACCAGAAACGCATCCTCAAGCGCAATGCTGACCTCACGGTGATGCCGGCCAAGCCACGCTTCACCGAAGAGTATTTCGATCTTTACCAGCGCTATATCGAGGAACGCCACGCCGACGGCGATATGTTTCCGCCCAGTCGCGACCAGTTTTCCACGTTCCTGGTACGCGACCTGCCCTTTTCACGCTTCTATGAATTTCGCGCCGACGGCCGGTTGGTGGCGGTGGCCGTGACCGATTTGCTGCCAAACGGCCTGTCAGCGGTCTACACCTTCTACGAGCCTGCCGAAGAGCGTCGCAGCCTGGGACGCTTTGCAATCCTGTGGCAAATTGGCGAAGCGCTGCGCCTGGAACTGGAGGCGGTGTACCTCGGCTACTGGATCAAGAACTGCAAAAAGATGAACTACAAGACCCAATATCGGCCCATAGAACTGCTGATTAATCAAAGATGGGTCGTGCTTAACTAGAACCCCTTGGCTTAAACACCCTTTTTCGGGCACAATGCACGCCGCTTTTGCCTGGCGCAGTTGCACCGGGCCATTCACTGGATACCGAGGGCTTTACTGCATGTCGAAAGAAGACAGCTTCGAAATGGAAGGCACTGTCGTCGACACCCTGCCCAACACCATGTTTCGTGTGGAGTTGGAAAATGGGCACGTCGTAACCGCGCATATCTCCGGCAAGATGCGCAAGAACTACATTCGTATTCTTACCGGTGACAAAGTGCGCGTCGAGCTGACGCCCTATGACTTGAGCAAAGGGCGCATCACTTACCGCGCTCGCTAAGCAAGTCAATACAAAACGCCCGGTTATGCCGGGCGTTTTTGTGTGCGCAGGATTTATAGAGGCCGCAAAACGACTGTAGGAGCGAGCTTGCTCGCGAAGAATCCAAGGACAACGCAGGGAATCATACAGCATGCGTTATCGTTGACGATCTTCGCGAGCAAGCTCGCTCCTACAGGTTTACAGCGATCAGGCCATTTCAGCCGTGGTTTCGAACTCGAAGGTCAGCTCGCCATCCTTCAGGTCGATGTGCACCACGCCACCATGGCCGGAAAGCTCGCCGAACAGGATCTCTTCGGCCAATGGCCGCTTGATCTTGTCCTGGATCAGACGCGCCATTGGGCGAGCGCCCATTGCCGCATCGTAGCCACCTTCGGCCAGCCAGCTGCGCGCAGCATCCGTAACCTCCAGCTGCACGCGCTTGTCTTCCAGCTGCGCCTGAAGCTCGGTGAGGAACTTGTCCACCACGCTCTTGATAACCTCATGGCTGAGGCGACCAAACTGGATAATGGTGTCCAGGCGGTTGCGGAATTCCGGCGTGAAGCTCTTCTTGATCACTTCCATCGCATCGGAAGAGTGATCCTGATGGCTGAAGCCGATCGAAGCCCGCGCAGCCGTTTCGGCACCGGCGTTGGTGGTCATGATCACGATCACATTGCGGAAGTCCGCCTTGCGCCCGTTGTTGTCGGTCAGGGTGCCGTGGTCCATCACCTGCAACAGCAGGTTGAAGACTTCCGGGTGGGCCTTCTCGATTTCATCGAGCAGCAGCACACAATGCGGTTGCTTGGTGATCGCCTCGGTCAACAGACCGCCCTGGTCGAAACCGACATAGCCCGGAGGCGCACCGATCAGGCGCGACACGGTGTGACGCTCCATGTATTCGGACATATCGAAACGCACCAGCTCAATGCCCATGGCCTTGGCCAACTGCCGCGCCGCTTCGGTCTTGCCGACGCCAGTCGGACCGGCGAACAGGAACGAACCAACCGGCTTGTCCGGCGACTTGAGGCCCGCACGCGACAACTTGATCGCGGTGGACAGCGCATCGATGGCTGCATCCTGGCCGAACACGGTCAGCTTGAGGTCGCGCTCCAGGTTACGCAGCAGCTCCTTATCGGAACTGTTGACGTGCTTAGGCGGAATCCGCGCGATCTTCGCCACGATGTCCTCGACCTGAGGCACGTCGATGCGCTTCACACGCTTCTCGACCGGCTGCAGGCGCTGGTAGGCACCCGCCTCGTCGATCACGTCGATGGCCTTGTCCGGCATGTGCCGGTCGTTGATGTAGCGCGACGCCAGCTCAGCCGCCGAACGCAGGGCTTCATCGGTGTACTCGATGCCATGGTGCGCTTCGAAACGCCCCTTGAGCCCACGCAGGATGCCGATGGTGTCTTCAACCGAGGGCTCGGACACGTCGACCTTCTGGAAGCGACGCGCCAGGGCACGGTCTTTTTCGAAGATGCCGCGAAATTCCTGGAACGTGGTCGAGCCGATGCAACGGATATCACCCGACGACAGCAGCGGCTTGAGCAGGTTGGAGGCGTCCATCACCCCACCGGAAGCCGCACCGGCGCCAATGATGGTGTGGATTTCGTCGATGAACAGGATGGCCTGCGGGCGTTTTTTCAGCTCGCCGAGCAGCGCCTTGAAGCGCTTCTCGAAATCGCCACGGTACTTGGTCCCGGCGAGCAACGCGCCCAGGTCCAGGGAGTAGACGACGCTGTTGGCCAGCAGGTCTGGCACCTGGTTATCCACGATGCGCTTGGCCAGGCCTTCGGCAATCGCGGTTTTACCCACGCCCGCCTCACCCACCAGCAACGGGTTGTTCTTGCGACGACGTGCAAGGATCTGCGCTACGCGCTCAACCTCAAGCTCACGCCCCACCAGCGGATCGATCCGCCCCTGGCGCGCCAGTTCATTGAGGTTGCTGGCATAGGCATCCAGTGGATTGCCCGAAGAAGAAGACTCACCGCCCTCGTCGTCCTGCATATCCTGCTCACCCTCGGAATGATCGCCGTGCCCAGGCACCTTGGAGATACCGTGGGCGATGTAGTTGACGACATCGATACGGGCAACGCTCTGCTGTTTGAGCAGGAACACTGCCTGGCTTTCCTGTTCGCTGAAAATCGCCACAAGCACATTGGCGCCTGTGACTTCACGCTTACCGGAGCTCTGAACGTGGAACACGGCACGCTGAAGCACCCGTTGGAAGCCCAGGGTTGGCTGGGTTTCACGGTCTTCATCGTGGACTGGAATAAGGGGCGTCGTGGAGTCGATAAACTCCTGCAGGTCATGCTTGAGTTTGTCGAGGTTGGCGCCGCACGCACGCAAAACGGTGGCGGCAGCTTCATTGTCCAAAAGTGCCAACAGCAGGTGTTCGACGGTCATGAATTCATGACGCTTCGAACGAGCCTCCTTGAAGGCAAGATTGAGGGTGACTTCGAGCTCGCGGTTTAACATAGCTTCACCTCATACCCAAGTGGTCGGCGTTAACCGTCCTTCTCGATTTCACAGAGTAGCGGATGCTGGCTTTCCCTGGCGTACTGGTTGACCTGCATGGCCTTTGTCTCGGCGATGTCGCGGGTAAACACTCCACATACTGCCCGTCCTTCTGTGTGAACGGCCAGCATTACCTTGGTCGCCAACTCGCGGTTCAGGTTAAAAAACACCTCGAGCACTTCGACCACGAAATCCATCGGTGTGTAGTCATCATTGAACAAAACCACCTTGTACATCGGCGGCGCCTGTAAAGCAGGCTTGGCCTCCTGAACAGCAATGCCTGCAGAACCGTCGTCATCATGTTCCTGATCCGGTCGATCCTGATTGAATGTTAGTCGAATCTGGCTGTTTGCATGCATGGAAAGAAAGGTTCGTCAGTGGTTCAAATACAGTGGTGGGGGCGACCTGTCAGAATTTCAACTCTGACCGACTGGTCGCCTTGACTATCGGCGAAACGGTGTTACAACCAATAGAACCCACAGTGGGTAAAAAAGGTCCGCGCAGTCAACCTTATTTATTCGGGTTAGGACGGATAAACTGGATGATACTCCAGTGATGGAGTCTGGTGCAGAGGGATATGGGCATGGCAAGCGGTAAGGTCAAGTGGTTCAACAATGCCAAAGGGTACGGCTTCATTATTGAAGACGGCAAGGATGAAGACCTTTTTGCGCATTACTCAGCGATCAAAATGGACGGTTATAAAACGCTGAAAGCGGGGCAGCCGGTCTCCTTTGACATTATTCAGGGGCCCAAAGGCAAGCACGCAGTCGAAATCAGTGCGCCAGTCACCATCGGCACAACCAAAGTCGCTCAAAATTCAAAAGAGCAATTAGCCTATTCGGCTACCGAGTAGACGCCCAATAAAAAACCGGCCATTCCGTTTGCGGTATGGCCGGTTTTTTTCTCCCGTCGCTTACATGTGCGAGATCAGCGCATCACCGAAGCCAGACGAAGACACCAGGGTGGCACCGTCCATCAGACGTTCGAAGTCATAAGTCACAGTTTTGGCAGAAATCGCCCCATTAGTGCCCTTGATGATCAAATCCGCCGCCTCAGTCCAGCCCATGTGACGCAGCATCATCTCGGCCGACAAAATCAACGAACCCGGATTTACCTGATCCTTGCCCGCATATTTAGGCGCAGTGCCGTGGGTCGCTTCGAACATCGCCACGGTGTCCGACAGGTTCGCACCCGGCGCAATACCGATACCGCCTACCTCCGCCGCCAAGGCGTCAGACAGGTAATCGCCGTTCAGGTTAAGCGTTGCGATCACGTCATACTCAGCCGGACGCAACAGGATTTGCTGGAGCATGGCATCGGCAATCGCATCCTTGACCACCACGTTCTTGCCGGTCTTCGGGTTCTTGAACTGCATCCATGGGCCGCCATCCAGCAGCGTCGCGCCAAACTCTTCAGCCGCCACCTCATAGGCCCATTCCTTGAAGGCCCCCTCGGTGAACTTCATGATGTTGCCTTTGTGCACGATGGTCAGCGAGTCACGATCGTTATCCACTACATATTGCAGGGCTTTACGCGCCAGACGCTTGGTCCCCTCTTTAGAGACCGGCTTCACACCAATCCCACAATCCTGGTCGAAACGGATCTTGGTCACGCCCATGTCTTCCTTGAGGAACTTGATCACCTTGATCGCTTCGGGCGAACCGGCCTTCCACTCGATCCCGGCATAAATGTCTTCTGAGTTTTCACGGAAGATGGTCATGTCCACATCGCCCGGCTTCTTGACCGGGCTGGGCACGCCTTCGAACCAACGCACCGGGCGCAGGCACACATATAGATCGAGTTGTTGGCGCAGGGCCACGTTCAGCGAGCGAATGCCGCCGCCGACGGGAGTGGTCAGCGGCCCCTTGATGGAAACCACGTAATCCTTGACCGCATCCAGGGTTTCCTGGGGCAGCCAGGTGTCCTGGTCGTAGACTTGAGTCGCTTTCTCGCCGGCATATACCTCCATCCAGGAGATCTTGCGCTTGCCGCCGTAGGCCTTTTCAACAGCTGCGTCGACCACCTTGATCATCACCGGGCTGATGTCGACGCCGATACCGTCACCTTCGATAAACGGGATGATCGGTTGGTCAGGAACATTGAGAGAATGGTCTGCATTGACGGTGATTTTGTCGCCGACTGCCGGAACCTGAATCTTCTTGTATCCCATGCTGAACTCCATCTATGGATTGAACATCTGGCTGCGTTCGAGCCTACTCCAGATAAATGGCGACTGAAACCTCACGCCATGCTCATTTGCATCGAAAACAGCATAATTTGTCGCCTACAAGCCTGAAAGCAAAGGCAAAATCGCCAATCTTGAGCACATCGTGCGACTTTGGCAGCAACCTGGGCCCTGCGACCTTTAGACCAATGGACGACACACCTTTTGTATGAAGGCTCGGCGTAAGCATAGCGACCTATGTATAATGCCGCCGCTGACCAAAGAGTCACGACGGTTGACCGCTCTAGACAGTAGCCCTCAGCCAGAAAGCAGGACTATTACAATAGTCCAAACGCTTGACGCTCGACTGATGCAACCCAACATCACCGCGAAGAAACCTCGACATTTCGCTCATGGATGACTTTGAACGAACGCGCTCCACCCGGCGCATCTCGAGTTTCTGCGCACGCTTTCAGCAAAGAAGAGAGTTAATCCGAATATGCCCACCCGCTCGAAGATCATCTACACCTTCACCGACGAAGCCCCGGCCCTCGCCACCTATTCACTGCTGCCTATCGTAGAGGCCTTCACCGCTTCCGCTGATATTGCCGTGGAAACCCGCGACATCTCCCTCGCCGCGCGCATCCTCGCAAGCTTCCCTGAGCAACTGGGCGCCAAGGCTATCCCGGACCACCTCGCCGAACTGGGCGACCTGGCCGTTACGCCTGAAGCCAACATCATCAAGCTGCCTAACATCAGCGCCTCGACCCCGCAGCTGCAAGCCGCGATCAAGGAACTGCAGGCCCAGGGCTACGCCCTGCCGGACTACCCGGAAACCGTAACCACCGACGCGGAAAAAGAAACCCGTGCACGTTACGACAAGGTCAAGGGCAGCGCCGTGAACCCGGTACTGCGCGAAGGCAACTCCGACCGCCGCGCGCCACTGTCGGTCAAGAACTACGCACGCAAGCACCCGCACAAGATGGGTGCCTGGGCTGCCGACTCCAAGTCGCACATTGCCCACATGAACAGTGGCGATTTCTACGGCAGCGAAAAAGCCGTGCAGATCGAAGCCGCTGACGCTGTCAAAATCGAGCTGATCGCCCAAGACGGTACCGCCACTGTCCTGAAGGAAAAGACTTCGGTACAGGCCGGCGAAATCATCGACACCGCCGTACTGAGCAAGAAAGCCCTGCGCGCGTTCATCGCCGCTGAAATCGAAGACGCCAAGAAACAAGGCGTACTGCTGTCGGTTCACCTGAAAGCCACCATGATGAAGGTCTCCGACCCGATCATGTTCGGCCAGATCGTTGCCGAGTTCTACAAAGACGCCCTGACCAAGCACGCCACCGTGCTGGAGCAGATCGGCTTCAACCTGAACAACGGCATCGGCGACCTGCATGCTCGCATCAAGGCCCTGCCGGCCGACCAGCAAGCGCAGATCGAAGCTGACATCCAGGCCGTTTACGCGGCCCGCCCTTCCCTGGCGATGGTCAACTCCGACAAAGGCATCACCAACCTGCACGTGCCGAGCGACGTCATCGTCGACGCCTCGATGCCGGCCATGATCCGTGACTCCGGCAAAATGTGGGGCACCGACGGCCAACTGCACGACACCAAGGCTGTGATCCCGGATCGCTGCTACGCCACCATCTACCAAGCGGTCATCGAAGACTGCAAGGCCAATGGCGCCTTCGACCCAACCACCATGGGCAGCGTGCCAAACGTTGGCCTGATGGCGAAGAAAGCCGAAGAGTACGGCTCCCACGACAAGACCTTCCAGATCAAGGCTGACGGCGTAGTCCGCGTCACCGACAGCAAGGGCAGCCTGCTGATGGAACAGAAAGTCGAAGCCGGCGACATCTTCCGTATGTGCCAGACCAAAGACGCGCCGATCCAGGACTGGGTCAAACTAGCCGTCAACCGCGCCCGCGCCAGCAACACCCCGGCCATTTTCTGGCTGGACCCTAAGCGCGCACACGACGGCGTCGTGGTCGAGAAAGTTCAGGCTTACCTGAAAGATCACAACACCGAAGGCCTGGACATCCGCATCATGTCGCCGGTCGACGCGATGAAGTTCACCCTGGAGCGCACCCGCAAGGGCCTGGACACCATCTCGGTAACCGGCAACGTACTGCGCGACTACCTGACCGACCTGTTCCCGATCATGGAACTGGGCACCAGCGCCAAGATGCTGTCGATCGTGCCGCTGATGAACGGCGGCGGCCTGTTCGAAACCGGCGCCGGCGGTTCGGCTCCAAAGCACGTGCAGCAACTGGTGGAAGAAAACTTCCTGCGCTGGGATTCCCTGGGCGAGTTCCTGGCCCTGGCCGCTTCCCTTGAGCATTTGGGTGTGACGTACAACAACCCGAAAGCCCTGGTACTGTCCAAGACCCTGGACCAGGCCACCGGCCAGTTCCTCGACAACAACAAGTCGCCATCGCGCAAAGTCGGCAACATCGACAACCGCGGCAGCCACTTCTATCTGGCGCTGTACTGGGCACAAGCCCTGGCTGCCCAGAGCGAAGACACTGCACTGCAAGCGCAGTTTGGCGAACTGGCAAAAACCCTGACCGCGAACGAAGCGACCATCGTCGCCGAGCTCAACGCCGTACAGGGCAAGCCAGTGGACATCGGTGGCTACTACGCGCCGAACCCGGAGCTGACCAGCAAGGCCATGCGCCCAAGCAACACGCTCAATGCGGCGATCGCCAAGTTGAAGTAAGGTTGTAAGGCTGCATCACAAACCCCGGCCTGGTGCCGGGGTTTGTGTTTTTAGCATTCATGCAGCGCCGTATTCCTCACGCCACGCCGCCTCGATAATTGCTAACAACTGAGGCCTATACCAAGGCTCCCAGCCCACCCTCTGTTTAAGCTCCACACCAAATCCGGGCAACGCAGGAAAATGCGCGAGCGCGTCCAGTTTATTCAAGCCCTGCACTTGGGCAAACCACGGCAGAAGCGTCACGCCAACCCCAGCGTGGACTGCCGAACGCAATGACATCAGGTCTTCACACTCGTACACACAGCGCCATTTGACCCCACTCTCTTCAAGGCGTCGTATCGCCAGACTCCTGAATACGCAAGGCGCCTTGAACAAGGCCAGCGCTACTTCCTGACCAGCCACCTGGGCCGATCCACGCTCACTACCCAGCCATACCAGCGAAAGCTCGTGCAAATGCCGTCCAGCGACATTTTGCAACTCGTCAATCATCAGACAAATATCGACTCGCCCCTCATTGAAAGCCTCCGCAAGGACTGTGGACCGCGCCACCTTGACCACAATTCGCACCGCAGGCAATTCAAGTGCGACGGCAGGAATAACGCGCTGCAGGATTTCCTCGCTGAAATACTCGGGAATGCCCAGCGTCACAGACTCCTGCGTGCGACTGGCATCAAACAGGCTCCCCACTTTATCGTTGACGCTCACCATCTGCTGGGCGTAGCTGGTCAGGCGCTCACCCTCAAGCGTGAGCAACACCTGACGGTTGTCGCGAGCAAAAAGCTCGACACCCAGCAATTCCTCCAACCGCCGAATCTGCTGACTGATCGCCGGCTGAGTCAGGCTCAGCGCCTGCGCAGCCCGAGTAAAACTACCCAACTCAGCGACCTTGAGAAAACTGCGCAGCGACTGAATATCAAGATTGACTCTCATGACACTCCCATACGAATGAGCAAATACGC
This sequence comes from Pseudomonas reactans, assembly GCF_013387025.1. Classification (NCBI taxonomy): domain Bacteria; kingdom Pseudomonadati; phylum Pseudomonadota; class Gammaproteobacteria; order Pseudomonadales; family Pseudomonadaceae; genus Pseudomonas; species Pseudomonas reactans. Next base: position 186,025 of record NZ_JACAQP010000018.1, read on the forward strand.
CAAGCATTAGTGCAAGGCACCCGGCATTTCTGTCAATACCACTTACCTCGCGCGGGCATGATTCATCAAATAAACCCCAACCGCCGACACAACAAACCCCACAACCGCCACCGCACTCGGCACTTCCCCCAACACCAGCGACGCCATGATCTGCGTAACAGCCGGAATAACATGGAACAAGTTAGTCGCCTTACTTGCCTCACCCCGGCGAATCATTAAATACAGCAGCGTCAGCGCCCCAACGGAGTTCATCAACGTGATCCAGGCCACCGATGCTGCAAATGGCGCCCATTCGGTTACGCGCATGGTTTCGGTGGTGTAGGCCAGTAGCAACATAACCAACGACGCGACAGCCATCTGAATGAAGCAGCCCACCCACAGGTTCACGCCACCCAGAAATCGCTTCTGATAGAGCGTACCGAGCGTGATACCTAGCAATGCCAGGCCCACTGCGCCATATCCGGCTAGTGACGCCGCGGTGCCGAAAAGGCTGCTGGCTACGACAATAACCACACCGCCGACGCCCAGGATGGACCCCGGCAGGTCGCGCCAACTCAATTGCTCACCCAAAAAGAAAAAAGCACCCATCACGACAAATACCGGCATCAGCCCGACGATCAGCGCGGCTTGGCCAGCTGGCACACCTTGACTGATGCCGGTGTAAAGGCCGCCAAACTGCAAGGCCTGCAAGAGCAACCCCACTGCCGCCGCGTGAAGATAGGGTGCAAGTCGCTTCGGCCATTCTGCCTTGATCGCCAGCGCTACCCCAAGGAACACCAGGGCCGCCAGGGCAAATCGGTAGAACGTCATGGTGAACGGCTCGCCATAACGTACGCCGAACGCGCCGCCGATATAACCGGAGCTCCACAACAGAATGAAGGCAATAGGTAGCGGTGAGGTGAGACGTACTTCGTAGCTTTTGTGGGCAACCGGACTCATGACACTCTCCAAATTGACTTGAAGAGGTAAACTGCGCCGGACCCTGGCATCCGTAAAATCATAAAATGTTAGGCGCATCATGCAGAACGCTTATGCAGACTTACTGAAGAAACCCAATCAAAATGTGGGAGCTGGCTTGCCTGCGATAGCTGCCTGCCAGCCGATATAGCTGCAACTGACCCACCGCTATCGCAGGCAAGCCAACTCCCACACCGACTGAGTTTCTCCAGCCACATCATCCTTGAGGCCGCTTATGACCTGGCAACCCCACATCACCGTCGCCACCATCGTCGAAGACAACGGCCGCTTCCTCATGGTCGAAGAACTCAAAAACGGCCGCGCCGTGCTCAACCAGCCGGCCGGCCACCTCGATCCGCATGAAACCCTCACCGAAGCCGCTATCCGCGAAACCCTCGAGGAAACCGGCTGGGATGTCGAAGCCACCGGCATTGTCGGCATCTACCTGTACACCGCCCCCAGCAATGGCGTGACTTATCAAAGAGTCTGCTTCATCGCCAAGGCGCTGAAACACCACCCGGACTATCAACTCGACGAAGGCATCATCCGGGCCCGCTGGCTGACCCGAGACGAGCTGCTGGCCGTGCGAGAAGACTGGCGTAGCGAGCTGATCATCCGCTGCATCGATGATTATCTGGCCGGCCAGCGCCACAGTCTCGAATTGATCCGCCCTTCTCTTTAGCCTTGAAGGCCTGAGCCTGATAGAATCGCGTCCTTTTTCAAGACACCCGTTGAAACCCTATGCGTGATCCAGCCCCTTCTGACACACAAAAGAAGCGCGTCATCGTCGGCATGTCCGGCGGCGTGGATTCTTCCGTTTCCGCCGTTCTGCTCATGGAGCAGGGTTATGAGGTGGAAGGCCTGTTCATGAAGAACTGGGAAGAAGACGATGGAACGGAATACTGCACCGCCATGGACGACCTGGCGGACGCCCAGGCCGTGTGCGACAAGATCGGTATCAAGCTGCACACCGCCAACTTCGCCGCCGAGTACTGGGACAATGTGTTCGAGCACTTCCTGGCCGAATACAAGGCCGGCCGCACGCCGAACCCGGACATCCTGTGCAACCGTGAAATCAAGTTCAAGGCGTTCCTTGACTACGCCATGATGCTCGGCGCCGACCTGATTGCCACTGGCCACTATGTGCGCCGTCGCGATATCGATGGTCGCACCGAACTGCTCAAAGGCCTGGACCCGAACAAGGACCAGAGCTACTTCCTGCACGCCGTCGGCGGTGAACAGATCGCCAAGACCCTGTTCCCGGTGGGCGAGTTGGAAAAACCCGAAGTGCGCAAGATCGCCGAGAAACACGGCCTGGCCACCGCCAAGAAGAAGGACTCCACCGGGATCTGCTTTATCGGTGAGCGCCGCTTCAGCGACTTCCTCAAGCAGTACCTGCCGGCGCAACCGGGCGAAATCCATACCACCGAAGGTGAAGTCATCGGCCGTCACCATGGCCTGATGTACCACACCATCGGCCAACGCCAGGGCCTGGGCATCGGCGGCTTGAAAGACGCCGGTGAAGAGCCTTGGTACGTGCTGGTCAAGGACCTGGAAAACAACGTGCTGATCGTCGGCCAAGGCAACGAGCATCCACTGTTATTCTCCGGCGCCCTGCTGGCTTCGGAAATCTATTGGGTCAACCCGATCGACCTGAGCACCCCGCGCCGCCTGACCGCCAAAGTGCGTTATCGCCAGAGCGACCAGCCTTGCATCCTGGAAAAAACTGCCACCGGCTACCGCGCCACCTTCGATGACCCGCAACGCGCGGTCACGCCTGGCCAGTCGGTGGTGTTCTACGACGGCGAAATCTGCCTGGGCGGCGGCGTGATAGAAGTGGCCGAAGCCTGGAGCAACCCGGCATGAGCCCGACCCAGGAGCAATTGACGGCGCTGGGCGGGGTCTTTCTCGCCGCCGTGCTAGTGGACAAGATCGCCAAGACCGGCCAGGTCACCGAAGCAGGCCTGACCTGCATGCTCGGCAGCTTGCTGATCCGCGATCCCAAGGACACGCTGGAAGTCTACGGCGGCGACGATATCGCGCTGCGTGAAGGCTACCGCGCACTGATCGGCGCCCTTGAGCGCGACCCCAGCACGTTGCAGCGTGAGCCGTTGCGCTACGCCCTGTCGATGCTCGGTCTTGAGCGTCAACTGGCCAAGCGCGACGACATGCTGGAGGTCATCGGCAAGCGCTTGCCACAGATTCAATCCCAGGTGGAACACTTCGGCCCGGCCCACGAAAACGTGATCGCGGCCTGTGGCGCGCTGTACCAGGACACTCTGAGCACCTTGCGCCAGCGCATTCAGGTGCACGGCGACATGCGCAACCTGCAACAACCGAACAACGCCTCGAAAATCCGCGCCCTGCTCCTGGCTGGTATTCGTTCGGCGCGGTTGTGGCGCCAGTTGGGCGGTCATCGTTGGCAGTTGGTGATCAGCCGCCGCAAATTGCTCAAAGAGCTTTACCCGTTGATGCGCAACGAATAAGTCGCACCGACAGGCTATTTTCAAGCCGTTACGCGTAATACGCCGGTCAGTTGGCGACGGACCGGCGGATTTTTTCATGTATGATACGCGCCCCATTTCGTTGCCCGACTGTCCGAGAACACCCCATGCAGCTCTCTTCGCTCACTGCGGTTTCCCCTGTTGACGGCCGCTACGCCGGCAAAACCCAGGCCCTGCGCCCTATTTTCAGCGAATACGGCTTGATCCGTGCTCGTGTACTGGTTGAAGTGCGCTGGCTCCAGCGCCTGGCCGCTCACCCCGCCATCAGCGAAGTGCCGGCGTTTTCCGCGCAAGCCAACGCTGTGCTCAACACCCTGGCGGAAAACTTCTCCCTGGAGCACGCCGAGCGTGTGAAAGAGATCGAGCGCACCACCAACCACGACGTCAAAGCCATCGAATACCTGCTCAAAGAGCAAGCGGCCAAGCTGCCGGAACTGGCCCAGGTCAGCGAGTTCATCCACTTTGCCTGCACCAGCGAGGACATCAACAACCTGTCCCACGCCCTGATGCTGCGTGAAGGCCGTGATGACGTGATGCTGCCGCTGATGCGCCAGACTGCCAACGCCATCCGCGAACTGGCCATCCGCTTCGCCGACGTGCCGATGCTGTCGCGCACCCACGGCCAGCCGGCGTCGCCGACCACCCTGGGCAAAGAACTGGCCAACGTGGTGTACCGCCTGGAGCGTCAGATCGCTCAAGTGGCGGCCGTGCCGCTGCTGGGCAAGATCAACGGCGCCGTGGGCAACTACAACGCTCACCTGTCGGCCTACCCTGAGATCGACTGGGAAGCCAACGCCCGCGCCTTCATCGAAGACGAGCTGGGCCTGGGTTTCAACCCGTACACCACGCAGATCGAACCGCACGACTACATCGCCGAGCTGTTCGACGCCATTGCGCGCTTCAACACCATCCTGATCGACTTCGATCGCGATATCTGGGGCTACATCTCCCTGGGCTACTTCAAGCAGCGCACCATTGCCGGTGAAATCGGTTCGTCGACCATGCCGCACAAGGTCAACCCGATCGACTTCGAAAACTCCGAAGGCAACCTCGGCATCGCCAACGCCCTGTTCCAGCACCTGGCCAGCAAGTTGCCGATCTCCCGCTGGCAGCGCGACCTGACCGACTCCACCGTGCTGCGCAACCTCGGTGTGGGCTTTGCCCACAGCGTGATCGCGTACGAAGCCAGCCTCAAGGGCATCAGCAAGCTGGAACTCAACGAGCAGAAGATCGCCGCTGACCTGGACGCGTGCTGGGAAGTCTTGGCTGAGCCGATCCAGACCGTGATGCGTCGCTACAACATCGAAAACCCGTACGAGAAGCTGAAAGAATTGACGCGCGGCAAGGGCATCAGCCCTGAAGCACTGCAGACTTTCATCGACGGCCTGGACATGCCAGCCGCGGCCAAGGCCGAGCTGAAACTGCTGACTCCGGCCAACTACATCGGCAACGCTGTAGAGCAAGCCAAGCGCATCTGATCTTCGCAAGACCCTTTGAGACGCCCGGCCGCGCCGGGCGTTTTTATTCCAGTCTGAAAAGTGCTTTTTTTCAATAGGTTACACATGAATCCTGATATCCCTCTTCAACTTCTGGGCGGCATCACGGCACGGGAATTCCTGCGCGACTACTGGCAGAAAAAGCCGCTGCTCATCCGCCAGGCCATCCCTGATTTCGAAAGCCCGATCGACGCCGACGAACTGGCCGGCCTGGCCCTGGAAGAAGAAGTCGAATCGCGCCTGGTGATCGAACACGGCGAGCGTCCGTGGGAATTGCGTCGCGGCCCATTTGCCGAAGATGCCTTCAGCAGCCTGCCTGAGCGCGAGTGGACCTTGCTGGTGCAGGCTGTCGACCAGTTCGTGCCGGAAGTGGCCGAATTGCTGGAGCAGTTCCGCTTCCTGCCAAGCTGGCGCATCGACGACGTGATGATCAGCTTCGCCGCGCCCGGCGGCAGCGTGGGTCCGCACTTCGACAACTACGACGTGTTCCTGCTGCAAGCCCAGGGCAAGCGCAACTGGAAGATCGGCCAGATGTGCAACTCGGAAAGCCCGCTGCTGCAGCACGCCGACCTGCGTATCCTCGCTGAATTCGAAGAAAGCGCCGAATGGGTGCTGGAACCGGGCGACATGCTCTACCTGCCGCCACGCCTGGCGCACTTCGGCATTGCCGAAGATGACTGCATGACCTACTCCGTGGGCTTCCGTGCACCGAGCGCTGCTGAAGTGCTGACCCACTTCACCGACTTCCTCAGCCAATACCTGACGGACGAAGAACGCTACACCGACGCCGACGCCCAGCCGGTCAGCGACCCGCACCAGATCCAGAGCGACGCGCTCGACCGCCTCAAGAGCCTGCTGGCCGAGCACATGAGCGACGAGCGCATGCTGCTGACCTGGTTCGGCCAGTTCATGACCGAACCGCGCTATCCTGAACTGGTGGCCGGCGAGGAACTGGGCGAAGAAGACTTCATCAGCGCCCTGCAAGACGGCGCGATCCTGGTACGCAACCCGAGCGCGCGCATGGCCTGGTCGGAAGTCGACGACGACGTGCTGCTGTTCGCCAGCGGCCAAAGCCGTTACCTGCCGGGCAAGCTGCGCGAACTGCTCAAGCTGATCTGCGCCGCCGACGCCCTGCACGCCGAAAACCTCGGCCCATGGCTGGCGGACGAAGACGGTCGCGACCTGCTGTGCGAGTTGGTCAAGCAAGGAAGCCTGGGATTTGCCGATGAATAAGATTCACGTAAGTGTCGCGGACTGGCAAAAGGATATCGCCGAGATTCGGCGCATTCGTGAAGCGGTGTTTATCGCTGAACAATCGGTTCCGCCAGAGCTGGAGTGGGACGCGGACGACGCCGGCGCGGTGCATTTCCTTGCATTCGAAGGTGATTTTCCGATTGGCACCGCGCGCCTGCTGCCCAGCGGCGAGATCGGACGCGTTTCGGTGCTCAAGGACTGGCGCGGCTTGAAGGTCGGCGACAAGCTGATGGAAGCGGTGATCGGCGTGGCCGAAGAACGTGGCCAAGCCAAGCAGTTCCTGAGTGCGCAGGTGTATGCGGCGCCGTTCTATGAGCGACTGGGCTTCAAGATCGTCAGTGACGAATTCCTTGAAGTCGGGATTCCGCATGTGGATATGGTGCGCGAGGGCTGAGCTGTCTCGTTCGCGAGCAAGCCCGCTCCCACATTTGACCGAGTGCACTCTTTGGAATGCGGTCGAATGTGGGAGCAACTGTCTTGA